>JAZUJB010000026.1:0-15752 GCA_045642545.1 Oscillospiraceae bacterium | reverse complement strand
TCCTGCGGCATTCCCTTTTTGCTGAAATATTCAGCAAGCTTAGCATCTACTATTTCCTTGTATTCTTTTGCGGTCATATCAGTCAACATCCTCAAACGGAAGCTCAATAGGCTCGCCGTCGGGTCCTTTCTTAAGCTTTATGACCATCTGCTCAGCTTCGTTAAGCATTGCATCGCAATTAGAAATCAGACTTGTTCCCTCTTCGAAAAGCTTGAGTGAATCGCTAAGGGGCGCATCGCCCTTCTCAAGAAGGCGCACTATCTCATCAAGTCTGCTAATGGACTGTTCAAAATTCATATTATTATTCAAAACTGATTGCCTCACTTTCTTCAACGCGGCATTTAATTACGCCGTCACTTACGCAAAGCCTGAGCTTGTCATCGGTTTTCACATCATTTATGCTTCTTACAAGCTCGCCCTTTTTATCGGCGGCTATGGCATATCCCCTGCCCAGCACCTTGAGCGGACTCATAGCATCAAGAGCAGCTGCAAGTCGTACAAATTTCTGCCTCTTTGCGGAATTTGCTCTGTCTGCCGAAGCAATGAATCTATCTCTTACATAGTCAAGAACTGCCCGTTTGCTATCGACATAGGTCATGGGGCTTTGAAGAACTCTGCGGTTCTTTATATCTTCAAGCTTAGTTGAAAGTCTTGACAGCTTTTTGCGCATCGCCTGAGATTCACGAATGCTGAGATTCTCAAGAAGCTCACGCATTTCTGCCATATCGGGAACTGCAAGTTCTGCCGCATTTGACGGCGTTGATGCTCTTACATCAGCGACGAAATCAGATATGGTTACATCGGGCTCGTGTCCGACCGCGGATATTACGGGAAGCTCGGATTCATAGATTGCTCTTGCAACGCGTTCATCGTTGAAGGCCCACAAATCCTCAATTGAACCGCCGCCTCGACCGGTTATAATCAAATCGGCAACCTTGTGAGCGTTGGCGTATCTTATTGCGCCGACTATCTCCGGCGGCGCTTCAACGCCCTGAACGCGCACCGGCAGAAGCACAACCTTTGTCATAGGCCAGCGCTTACCGAGTATTCTTATCATATCGTGAACGGCAGCGCCTGCCGAAGATGTGATTATTGCGATTTTCTCAGGAAACTGCGGCAGCTTCTTCTTGTGTGCAGGGTCAAATAATCCCTCTGCCGCAAGCTTTGCCTTCAGCTGCTCATATGCAATCTGTAAATCGCCCGTACCCTCGGGTATCAGGTCCGTGCAGTACAACTGATATGCACCGTCACGCTGAAACACCGAAATACGACCAAAAGCAGTTACACCCATACCGCTTTCCGGTCGAAAGCGCAGCTTTGATGCACTGCTTTTGAACATAACACATCTCAAACTGCTTTCGGCATCCTTAAGAGTAAAGTAATGATGTCCCGACGGGTAAACCTTGTAATTTGAAAGCTCACCGCGCACGCATACCTTACTCAGTATGGGTTCACAGTCAATCAGTGTTTTTATTATGTTATTAAGCTCCGAAACAGTCAGAGTTCTGTCGTTCATTATTCTATCTCCGTCTCGACAGCGGCTTCCTTGTCAAATTCGCCTCTCATAAATCCGCCGAGCACTCCGTTAATGAAGGATACAACCTCAGGCTCATCATAGCCCTTGGCAAGCTCAATAGCTTCGTTTATGGCAGTTGCGTTGGGAATATCGTCCATATACAGCACCTCGCAGATAGCGCAGCGCATAACTGCCATAGCGGTCTTGGAGATGCGGCTTACCTTCCAGCCCTGAGCATATTTTTCAATATACTTGTCTATCTGAATGCGGTAATCCTCCATCAGACTTGCAAGGCGGACGATGTAATCCATCTGCTTCTTCTCGGGGTATTCCGCAAAAAGCTCATGAGCCTCAGCTAATGTGGCATAGTATTCTTTATCAAAAAACTCGTCGACAATATCAGCAACAGGCTTTTCGCTTGCTGCTGCATAGAAGCCGAGCTGTACTGCTATCTCTCTTGCAGTAGTTCTCTTCATTGCGATATCCTCTCAGTCTTACTTTTCAAATGCAACGCCGGAGACATGGACATTTACCTCAGCCTTGTCAATGCCGGTAATTGCCTGCACAGCCTCGGTAACAGAGTTCTGCACATCACGCGCAACACTTACGATATTACAGCCGTAGCGAACGAGAATGATAGCATCAACCTTGATGGTATCGTCAACTATCTGAACCTTAAGACCCTTGGAAATGGTCTTGAAGCCGATAAGCTCGGCAAGCTCAGAGCCTGCTGCGTTGGAAATACCTGCAACACCGTCAATCTCGGTGATTGCGGTACGAACCATTGTGGATATTACTTCCTCGGAAATATTAATGCTGCCGTTTTCATCCTTGCAGCTGATGTAGTTTTCGCTCATTTTTCTGCCTCCATAATGATTTCAAAATATTGTACCACAATACAGTGCAAAAATAAAGCATAAAAAGACGGGTTTTCCCGTCTTTTTATGCTGAAATTTCTATTATGTTCAGTTGTGCAGCCGTATATTCGGTTTCCGAGGTAACGGTTTCGGTAATTCTTGCAACCGCAGCATCGCTTAAACCGTCAACCGGGGCAGGTACTGCAACGGTGATTTTATCATCACTCATATAAACAACGCAGTCGGTAAAGTCCTTTGCTATCAGCTTATTTTCAAGCTGAGTTTCACTCATTGAGTAATTGGCCATTGCAGATATTGATTGCATTGCCGAATCAATTGTTTCCTTTGATGCGTCCTCGTTCTTAACCGCTTCCTCGAGCAGCTTCATGGCTTCCTCACGCGATACCTGACGGTTTAGCCGTGCTTCTGCGAAGTAACCTGACGAGCTTCCGCTGCTGTTTGCCGCTTCATATGCCTCATTTGCCTCTTTCATTGCGGCATCCTCCGCCTTTACCATAGCGGTATCCGCCTCACCCCACTTGTTGTTATATGACCAGTTAAGATATACCGCCGCGCACACAAGCAGCAATACAGACACTATTGTAACATTCCTCTTGATGTTTTTCATTTCGCCCTCCTAATTTTGCTTTGTTTTCAATACCTGTATCTCATCGCAGCCAAGTCCCGTAAACGCTTCCGTTGCTTTGATAACGCATAGCTTTACTTCGGGATTTGCTGCGCCATCGCATACTATTACCGCTCCGTTTTCTGAAAGCAAAACCTTTGCCTGCCCTACTCCCATGCTGCTCTCAAGAATGAATTCCAGTCTTTGCTCATCGTCCTTTTGTATTGAAGCTTCATCCGAGCTTTTTGAGCCGGACGGTAATGCCAGCAGCACAAGCCCTACCACAAGGACAAGCAAGGGATATTTGTACTTTCCGAGTATATCGATTACTTTACTTTTCTTCATTTGTGATGCTCCATTTCTGATTGTCCTTGCTAATACCCAAATCTGCTTCAATTATTGCTTCAAGCTTGCATTTGTCAGCATCCGAGCAGTTGCATTCTATTTGCGCACTGACCGGATACCAGAAGCCGTCGGTTGACCATTCGGCGCTGACATTTGCAGATGAAACATCAATGCCTGAGTTTACGGCTTTGTCCAATATATATGCTTGGCACTGCTCTTCTATGTACAGTCGGTTTAAGTTTTCCAGGTCCTCCACTCCGTTGTCAGCATACCTTTGGGCGCTAATTCTGTATCCAGCAAGTGATTTTGAGTAAGCAGTATAATCAATTTTAACAAGCGGTATGATAATCGCGGCTATCATTGTAATTCCGCAAACTACGCTTACTGCCCTCTTCGCTCGGTTTTCGGGTGTCAGAACGAGGGCGATTGAGCACAGAAATGCCGTAGATATCAAGGTCAGAATATAATTATGCAGGAAATTACTCATTACCCCACCACCGTTCTTATGCAGGAAAGAATTGAAATAAACATAATTACTCCGCAGCAGCCAACGAGCCCGCAAAGCATGCCGAAAGCACTGCCTATGCTGTCGGTAAGCGCAGCGATTTTAGTTGTTTTCATGGCGGAAACACCAACTGCCGCCGCCTTGAATACAAGATAGTTTAAGCCGATAACAACAATCGGCAAAATGCAGATAGCCAGAACCGCAAGCATCCCGAATGCACCCATTGTGTTCTTAATAAGCTCTGCGCCTGCAATGACGCTTGAGGCTGCATCAGAGATTATGCTGCCTACAACGGGCAGTGCAGCTGAAATTGCTGTTTTTGCAAGCTTTGTAGCCACAGCATCACCGCTTGATGCAATCGCTGAGCTTATGCTGATATAGGCTGTAAAAGCAAGGGAGAGAATCGTCATAAGGCTTGTACAAACCCGCTTGAATAACGATGCAATTGAACTGAGAGGCTTATTATCAAAGGCAGCCGCAGCAATGCTGACTGCAAGGTAGGCATATATAAACGGCAGAATAATGTTCTTGGCCGCTGAGATAAACAGGTCCATAAACAGTGCAGTGGCAGCATATTTAACCGCCGCCGAGCTGATTGCACCGCAGGTTGCGGTTGCGGTACACAGGGCAGGAAGCAGAATATTTGAAAATGCGGATATTTCATTTAGCGTTTCGGTGCCGAGCGCAATATATGAATTAACATCGCTTACGCATATCATCGTAATCGCCGCGCAGCCGCACAGGTGTACAAAATCCGGTGATTTTTCGTTTCCGAATACGGTTAGCACAGAGCACACGACAGCCACTGCAAGCACACTGACCGCTGTTTTTAATATGCTTTTCAGATTATCATTTATCGCATTTTTTACGGCACTGAGAATTCTGCCGGTAAACGCTTCGGTATTGCCTACATCGTCGATATCCCCTACTATTTCCTGCACTTCTTCGGGCACTGCATCGACAACATCATCAGTGTCGAGCTGTGCGGCAAAGCACTGAGTATACAGCGCAAAAACCGCAAGCAGAAACGCCGCAAGTCTTTTCATAGCAGGTCCTCCAGCGCTTTGAGCATTGTCTGAATCAGCGGCAAGGCGGTAAATACTGCGGCAGCACTGCCGAGATATTCAATTGCTGCCGAGGTACCGTTTTGACCTGCGTCCTTGCAAAGATTGCTTATCAGGCCGGTTATAAGGGCTATTCCAACGCATTTAATAACAGGCAGAAAAACTGCTGTCGGCAGATCTGACTTGTCCATAATCCCATCAATAAAAGAAACAACATCCGATAGCATACCTGCCGCAGCAATGCATACGCAGACCGCACAAATCACGGTAAGCGCAAATGAAATCTCGGGATTTTTTGATTTTACAGTCAGACCGCACGCGGCGCTCAGAAGTGCAATTGCCGCTGCTTTTGCAAGAACATCCATTACAGCTGAAAAAGTGTTTTAATAAGCCCGAAAAGCTCGCTGATTTTCTGCACAACAACAATCAGCACAACCACAAGCGCCGCTATTGTTGTCATAAGCGCCTGCTCATCACGGCCGGAGCGAGTAAGCAGAATGTTCAGCACTGCAACAAGAATGCCGACTGCCGCAATTTTGAATATCAAATCAACTTCCATATAAATTCCTCTCAGATTAAGATAATTGACACAATCAGTCCCATTCCCGTTCCGAGACCTATGTACATTTTCTGATTGCACTTCAGATTTTCATATATGCTTTTGTATTCGCGTTCAAGGTCGCCTATGCATCGATCTATTGATGCCGCCTGAAGCTGCGCATCATATCTGCCGAGGCTGCTGCCGAGATTAACAAGGCTGTTTCTGCTTTCTTCGGACAGATTCGTTATGCTTTCTGTAATGCATTCTGCCCATATATGCGCGAAGCTTTTATTCCCGAGCAGCTTCAAGCGCTCGTCCAGTGATAAAACAAACGGTTGAATGTACTTATACTCGGGCAAAGCTTTAACCGACAGCACCTGCTTCATCGGTGTGCGCCTTGTGCATATTTCATTACGAAGCAATTCAAGCAATGATGTCAACTCGCTGAGAATTTCAACGGATTTCTTAAGCTCAGCGGCCTTGAAAATACCTATTAATGCAGCCGATGCTGTTAACAGAATTGCGCCTATATAACTCATAGCTTCTTAACGCAGTACTCTCTGCGCCCTGCATCATTTCTTATCAGCAGACAGTACTTGAAAATGTTCATTTCAATCAATTGACTGTATATTTTTCTTGCATACAAATCGTCAAAGGTACCTGCGTGAGCGGTTGCAAGAAGCTTAACACCGCAGCCTGCTGCCTCGAAAACTGCCTGAACATCTTCCTTTGAGCTAATCTCATCCATTGCAAGCACCTGCGGATTCATTGCTCTGATCAGCATCATTGCAGCTCTTGCCTTTGGCGCATCGCTGATAACATCTGTATGTAATCCAACATCGAATTGCGCAATACCGCTGCAAACTGCTGCAATTTCGCCGCGTTCATCGGCAACGGATACGCGATATCCCGAATTTGAAATCACTCTGATATACTCTCTGAGGCAGGTGGTTTTACCTGCGCCGGGCGGTGAAATAATAAGTATATCTGTCAATCCGTCTGCAAGCATTGCGTTAAGCTCATCCGATGCGCAGCCGTATCTCTCATCGGGTATTCTGATAGAAAGAGAGCTTACATTTCTTATGCCGCTTACTGAGCCTGCACGCATAATCGCAGTTCCGCATATACCAAGCCTTATTCCTCCGCTGACATTAACATATCCGTTGGCAATGCTTGTCTCGACCGAGTGAACGGATGCCCCCGTAGCGCACTCCAAAACGCTTTCAAGCTCATTGGAAGTTATGATGTGCTCAGACGCAATCGGAATTTCCGCACCGTTTATCAGCACTGACATTGCTTGTCCGCTTCTTAGTCGGATTTCCTCTATCCTTTCACGCTGTTTTTCTGGCAAAATCAGCAGCTCACTGTTCAGCGTTATCGGAAGCATTGATGCTGCTGCATTTAATCTGTTCATTGATTTCACCGTCCTATGTCTAATTCATATTATGGTAAGCGGTGAATTATTACCAAATAAAAAAGCAGTACTTCGTAAAGAAGTACTGCTTTTTACTTATTAACTTACTCTTCCCAGTTGTGCCATACATTCTGAACATCGTCGTTATCCTCGAACATATCGAGCATCTTGGTGATGTTCTTGATGTCGTCCTCGCTGGTAAGCTTGATGTAGCCGTTCTGGGGAAGCATCTCAACCTGTGCGGAGAGAAGCTTGTAGCCTGCTGCAATGATTGCTTCAGCAACGGTGGATACATCATCGGGCTTGGTGTAAACAACGAAGGTCTCGCCGTCGGGCTCAAAGTCGTCTGCGCCTGCATCGAGGACTTCCATCATTACGGTATCTTCGTCAAGCTCTTCGTCCTCGTTATCAATTACGATAACGCCCTTCTTGTCGAATGACCAGGAAACGCAGTTTGCAGCGCCCATATTTCCGCCGTACTTATCGAAGTAATGGCGGATTTCGCCTGCGGTACGGTTGCGGTTATCTGTCATTGTCTCAACAATGATTGCAACGCCGGAGGGGCCGTAGCCTTCGTATACTATCTTTTCGTAGTTATCGGTGTTGCCTGCACCAAGTGCCTTGTCGATTGTGCGCTTGATGTTGTCGTTAGGCATATTTGCTGCCTTAGCCTTGGTGATAACAGCTGCGAGACGGGAATTGTTATTGGGGTCACCGCTGCCGCCTTCCTTGACTGCAACTATCATTTCGCGTGCAATCTTAGTAAATGCCTGAGCGCGCTTTGCGTCTGCTGCGCCCTTGGTCTTCTGTATATTGTGCCATTTGGAATGTCCTGACATCTTTAACAGCTCCTCTAAAAGTTTAATTACAAATTAACGGCAATTATTCTATCACAATATCCGCTATATGACAAGAATTAATTACTTAATTCTGCGGCATTCGAGATAGTATCTCTTATCGGGGCCGTGACCGATTGAAAAGCTCTTCTTGGGAAACGGTCCGCTTTTAAGCACAGAGACGAACAATTCCGACTTTTCCATACGCGGAAGCAGTATGCCTGCACCGTCTTCCCTGCCTGCCATACCAACGCATTCCTCGTCGCCGTGAATGTAGTCAATTCTGCCGCCGTGCTTGCTGATAAACTGCTTGCAGAAGTCCTCGCAGGCACCGATAAGCTCACCGAGTGTCATATCGGCAATCTCAAGCTTTTCGGCTTCTCCGTGGGCAAGCAGCGTAATTTCCTTGCCGCTGCCTGCATTATTTTCAAAGAATTTCTTTGCTTCTGCAATAAAATCTGCTGAATCGGTGTTAAAAATCACCTTATGTATAGGCTCAAAGCTTATAGCCTCATCGTGAATATTTACAAGCTCAGCAAGTGCAAAGCGTGCGGGATGGGTATCCCATTCAGACTCATCAACCGTCTTTTTAACCTGCTCCCAGTACTTCTTGGCAGCTGCAATGCTGTGATTGCCGTCACCCATTGCAAAAATTATAGGCCTTTCGGCGGTGCCGTATTTACCAATCAGCTCAAATTCGTCGGAAAGCTTACCTGCTGCGGCATCGAGCGCATTATTATCAGCTACCTGCCAGCCCTTAATATGTCCGCCGTTTTGCATTAGGTCGAAATCGTACAAGAGATTTCCCTTTTTTACCGCTGCGAACACACTGTCAGTCGGGTCATCCATAAAAATCATAATATGGGGCATCTCAAGACTTGCTTTCTCGCGCACCTTTACTCTCGGCGGCAATCTGTCCTCGACGGTATGCTCGGTTGCTCTTATGGGAGTTGCAGTGCCCTCTGCCCAGTCATAAGCTTCAAGGTCAAACGCGCCGATAATACCCTTGCGCACCTTGCCGTCGGACTGAAGGCGTTCAACATAGATATAGCTGTCCTTAAGTTCGGTAAATACATCGGCATCAAGATATTTCTGCATTGTTGCATATATCTTTTCGCTCTCCTCGTCGGCATTTTTAATGCCAAGCTCAGCCTCGGGCAGAATCATTCTGAGCGATGACGGCTTTTCGCCTACGCGATTATAAACCGCCTGCCAGTATTCGGGCTCAGATGTAAACTGGTCGCACGCAACAACGCTCCACGCGGTCATATCATCGACATTCGGCAGCAGTATGTCTGTCGGTCTGAATATTTTCACTTCAGCACCTCCAGTGCAATCTGCGTCCATGTTTCCATGTAATCGTAGTTTTTCTCAAGCTCGGGTACGGTCATCCAAAGACCTTCAAGCTTCTCAGTTTCACGCACGAATACATCGCCTTCAACATTAAGCTTGAAGCAAGCACCGAGGTGCACACTGCCAACGCTGTTTGAATCGTCATTGATAAAGCCGCAGGATACAAGCTCGCCGTGCTTATCGAGCGAGACCTCCTCGTGTATCTCACGCCAGAGTCCCTGCATAAGTAGGTCACCCTGCTCATCAACGGGATTAATGTGTCCACCGATACCGATGGATATTTTACCGTGAAGTCTTGCTTCACCGCCCTTATTAAGACGACGCGTTACGAAAACCTTGTCATTCTGAAGCAGAATTACATACGGAATAATCTGCTTATAGTCAGGTCTTTCCTCTGCCTCGGGACGCGGCATAAATTCATACTCGCGCTTTACAATATCAAACATTTCTGCAGTATCTGCAGTAATAAGTCCGTTTTTGCCTGATATAAAGTCTTCGATTTTTTCTCTTTTAACAACTAAAACCTGTTCCATTACTCTTCCCATTTAGCAGAACGCTCAACTGCGCAGAGCCACTTGCTGTGCAGCTGCTTTGCCTTATCCTCAGCCATAACAGGAGTAAAAACTCTGTCAGGCTGCCTGATTGTCTTGATTTCCTCAACGCTTTTCCATACGCCGGTTGCAAGGCCTGCAAGGAAAGCAGCGCCGAATGCAGTAGTTTCAACCATCTTAGGTCTGTCGATAGGCTTTCTGAGCATATCGGACTGGAACTGCATCATAAAGTTATTGACCGATGCGCCGCCGTCAACACGCAGAACGGAGAGTGACTCACCTGCGTCAGCTTCCATTGCATCAAGAAGATCCTTAACCTGATAAGTGATACCCTCAAGCGCTGCACGGACAATGTGTGCCCTTGAGCTGCCGCGTGTAAGACCCACGATTGCGCCTCTTGCGTACATATCCCATCTCGGTGCGCCGAGGCCGGTGAAGGCGGATACGAGGTATACACCGCCGTTATCCTCAACGGAGGTTGCAAGCGTCTCTGCTTCGGATGCAGAGCCAATAATCTGAAGCTCATCGCGCAGCCACTGAACAGTGCTGCCGGCATTAAATACGCTGCCCTCAAGTGCGTATGTAACCTTGCCGTCAAGCGCCCATGCCACACTGGTAACAAGACCGCTCTTGCTTCTGACTGACTGGCTGCCGGTATTCATAAGAGTGAAGCAACCGGTACCGTAGGTGTTCTTTGCCTCGCCCTTTTCAATACAGCCCTGACCGAAGAGCGCCGCTGCCTGGTCGCCTGCGCTGCCGCATACGGGAACGCCTGCAAGTGCCTCGAGACCCTTGATTCCCTCGGCAACATGGCCGTAAATCATGGAGGACGGTACGGGTGTGGGCAGCATGCTCATGGGGATGCCGAGAATATTGCAAAGCTTTTCATCCCACTGGAGCTTATCAATATCAAAAATCATAGTGCGTGAGCAGTTTGAATAGTCGGAAACATGAGCCTTTCCGCCGGTTAGATTCCAAATGAGCCAGGAATCAATGTTACCGAACAGCAGCTCGCCGTTTTCGGCTTTTTCTCTTGCGCCGGGTACATTGTCAAGAATCCATTTGATTTTTGTTCCGGAGAAATACGCGTCAATAAGAAGACCGGTTTTCTCGGTTACATAGTCGCCGATTCCGGTTGCGGCAAGCTCCTCGCACATAGCTGCGGTTCTTCTGCACTGCCATACTATTGCGTTATATACGGGCTTCCCTGTTGCCTTATCCCATACGATTGTTGTTTCGCGCTGGTTTGTAATACCGATACCTGCAATATCCGTGGGTGACAAGCCGCTCTTTTCAAACGCTTCGGCCATTGCAAGAAACTGAGTTTCGAGAATGACCATAGGGTCGTGCTCTACCCAACCGGGCTGGGGGTAAATCTGCGGAAAAGGATACTGTGCAATGGTAACGGGGGTTCCCTTGGAATCGAAAATTATTGACCTTGAACTTGTGGTTCCCTGATCAAGCGCAATAACATAACCGTTCATATCTGTTCCTCCAGTTTTTTGTTGACTATTGAAATATTACGCGATAAAATTAATTTATTCATATAATAACACATATGGAGGACATTTTCTATGCCTACTTTCAGAGATTTTTATTTTAATTCCAGCAACGGCAAAAATAAAATTCACGCACGCATGTGCACTCCCGAGAGCGCGCCCAAGGCAGTAGTTCAGATTATGCACGGTATTGCCGAGTATATCGACCGCTATGATGATTTTATGAAGTTCCTTGCTGAAAACGGAATCATCTGTGTAGGCACTGATCATCTCGGTCACGGCAAGACCATTGCAAGCCCCGAGGAGAAGGGTTTCTTTGCAGATAAGAACGGCTGGGATACCGTTGTTAATGATGAGGAAATTCTTCGCCTTGCAATGAAGAAGAATTATCCCGAGCTTCCGATTATCGTTCTCGGCCACAGCATGGGCAGCTTTATGGCACGCACCCATATCATTCGCTACCCTGAGGGCTTTGACGCAGCTATCATCAGCGGCACCGGTAATCAGGGCGCTGCACTTGTTGCAGGCGGTCTTACAATGGGCAACCTCGTTACTGCATTCAAGGGTACTCACCACTGCAGCAACTTCCTCAACAACCTCGCATTCGGCAGCTATAACAAGATTTACGACAATCCCAAAACCGATTACGACTGGCTTTCCAGAGATGAAGCTGTTGTTAAGAAATATATGGATGACCCCCTCTGTGGCTTCATTCCCACCTGCAGTCTCTTCCGCGATATGATGGTAGGCGTAAAGTTCATAACCACCAAGAGCAATCTCTCGGCAATGAGAAAGGATATGCCCGTATACTTCATGTCCGGCGCAATGGATCCCGTCGGCGAATGCGGTAAGGGTGTTAAGAAGGCATACGATAACTTTGTAAACGCAGGAATGAATGATGTAAGCATTAAGCTTTATCCCGATGGAAGACACGAGATGCTCAACGAGCTGAACAAGGCTGAGGTTTACAGTGATGTCCTCAACTGGATTAACAGCAAAATCTGATTAAAAAGTGAAAGAGCTATGGCAAACGCCATAGCTCTTTTTTTATCATTTAATCAGTTGTGCATTTCTCTGCTGCGCTGGAAGTTCATCATGCCATCCTGCATGAAGTCAAGCCTCGAGAGCATCTTGCCCGCACCGTGTACTGCACATGCAACGGGGTCATCAACAACCATTGTATGAATACCGGTGCTCTTTTCAATCATTCTGTCCATGCCGTAAATCATGCAACCGCCGCCGGACATAATTATTCCGTTTTCACCGAGGTCGCCGATAAGCTCGGGCGGAGTGCGCTCGAGTACGGAATGTACACTCTCAAGAATGTAGCTTGCGGGCTCCTTGAGCACCTCAACGAGCTCAGAAGCGCAGACCTCAACAGTCTTGGGCAGACCGTTTACAAGGTCTCTTCCCTTTACCTCTTCAATTGAATCGGTTGCGGCTCTGGGCTCAACACCGCCGATATTGATTTTAATCTCCTCTGCGGTTCTTGCACCGATAAGCATATTGTGCTTTTTCTTAATGTATCTGATTATTGCCTCATCAAAGCTAAGACCTGCGGTCTTTATGGATTCACACTCGGCAACGCCGCCCATTGAAACAACCGCGACCTCGGTTGTACCGCCGCCGATATCGATAACCATATGTCCGTCAGCCTTTGCAATATCAACACCTGCACCCACGGCAGTTGCAACCGCGGTTTCAACAAGATAGACTTTGCGCGCACCTGCTTCGATTGCAGCGTCGATGATTGCTCTTTCCTCAACACCGGATATGCTGCTGGGAACGCACATGAGAAGACGGGGCTTAAAAAGGCTGAAGGATGTAACCTTGCCAACAAGCTCGCGAAGCATCATCGCAGACATATCATAGTCGGAAATAACACCTGAGTTTATGGGATGAATTGCTACTACATTTGCGGGAGTGCGTCCGAGAGTCTTCTTTGCATCCTCGCCCATCTTAAGCATTCTGCCGGAGTTTTTATCAACCGCAACAACTGTGGGCTCACGCAGAACAACGCCGTTACCCTGCAAAAACACCTGAGTTGTTGCCGTACCCATATCAACTGCAATATCTCTTTCAAATATAACCATGGTTTTCTCCAATCTGCTGCAGTGTCTGCAACGATTAAACTGTAATAATTCTATCCTTTTTAAGCGAAAATCAATCCTCGCGCCGTGCAAGAGTTATAGCATATACAGCCTCGGCGCCCGAATTTTTAAGCATTCTTGCGCATTCGCCAAGCGTAGCACCGGTTGTAACCACATCGTCGACAAGAAGTATGTGCTTACCCTTGAGCTTTCGCTCATCAATTACTCTGTATGCGCCGACAACATTCGCGGCACGCTGTTTACGGTCTTTAATTGATGACTGCGCCTTGTTGTTCTTAATCTTTTTAAGCGTAGCCTCGCAAGGCACGCCCGTGTTCTTTGAAATCTGTCGGGCAAGCAGCTCGGACTGATTATAGCCTCTTTTTTTCTGCCTTTTTCGGCTCAGCGGAATATATGATATCATATCAATGCTGCCGCAATCAAGATTATTTTCGGCGCAATCCGACATAATTGTGCCAAATCTGAGATTGTAGCAGGACGAACCGCCGAATTTATATCTCAGCACCGCTTCTCTGACATTGTCCTTATAATACAGCGGTGATATGCATTTATTTACGAACGGAAACTTCTGATAAATGCTGTCACCCTTGGTGTAGGGCAATGTTTTTTCGCATTCGCTGCACAAATCAGACTTGTCCAGAACAGTGCCGCAGAAAACGCATTTCGGAGGATAAATCAAATCAAGAACAAAGTTTAATATCTTGTTCATCAGCCAATCAACCTCAGGCGCAGTGCGCTGTATCTTCTCGACTGCTTGTTGTTGTCAATCATTCTGTGGGCAATCGCATCATCGCCAACCATAATAAGCAGCTCCTTTGCTCTCGTAACCGCAGTATATAAAACACCGCGTGTTAATAGCATCTGAACGCCGCTGTTAAGCGCAAGAATAACCGCTCTGTATTCGCTGCCCTGCGATTTATGCACTGTAAGCGCCCATGCATGCTCAAGCTCATTGAGCATATCAAAGCCGTAGCAGGCAAGCTTGTCCTCAAAATCAACGGTAAGTGTTTCGGTAATGGGGTCAATTGATGCAATTGTGCCGATATCACCGTTATACACGCCTGCGCCGCTTACTCCGCCTGCAGTCTTCCACATAATATCGTAGTTATTCTTAATCTGAATGACTCTGTCGCCTACTCTGAATACCGTTTCACCGAAAAGCTTTTCCTTCTTACTCTCGTCAGCGGGATTGAGTGCATTCTGAAGGCACTTGTTGAGATTTGAAGTGCCCGTTTCGCCCTTTCGAGTCGGAGATAAAACCTGAATCTGATTAGAGGGTATCTTCATATTTTCAGGTAATCTGCGCGCGCACAGCTCAACAATGGTTTCAACCGCCGTACCGCCCTGCAGCCTTTTCAGTCTGAAAAAGTCGCCTGAATTTTCTTCGAAATTGGGGTGCTCTCCCCCATTTATCATATGTGCGTTGCGAACAATTTTGCTGTCAGTTTTCTGTCTGAAAATCTCGGTGAGGCTTATTGTCGGAACAATTCCGCTTCTGATTATATCCGAAAAAACATTACCGGGCCCTACAGACGGCAGCTGGTCTGCATCGCCGACAAGCACAAGTCTGCAGTTCGGTCTGATTGCTTCAAGAATGGCGCTCATAAGTGTTATGTCAACCATTGAGCACTCATCAAGAATTAATGCACCGCATTTAAGCGGGTCATCCTCGTTCTTTGTAAATACTACTGCTTCGCCGTCTTCGGACATTTTAGCACCGAGAAGTCTGTGTATTGTTGATGCTTCGTTGCCGCTGAGCTCGCTCATTCGCTTTGCTGCTCTGCCCGTGGGTGCTGCAAGGCAGGTTTCAAGCTCAAGCTCATCATATAGCTTGAGAATGCCCTTGAGAATCGTTGTCTTACCCGTGCCGGGGCCGCCGGTAATTACAAGCACTTGATTGTTCAATGCAAGCTCAATCGCTTTCTTCTGCATAGGCGCATAGCTGATGCCGTTAGCATTTTCAAGTCTTGCTATGAATTTTTCTATATTCAGACTGCTCTTGCAGCTTGTTTTTGCCATTTGCTTAATTCTGTCCGCCGTATTGCTTTCTGCCTCATAAAGCTCGGTAAGATAGCAGACATTCAGATTTGCAACCGTATCGCAAACCACGGTATTGCTCTCGGCGAGGTTATCAAGTGCCTCATCTACAAGCTCGGGTGAAACAGAAATAAGCTGCGCTGTTGCGGCTACAAGCTTATCCCTCGGAATGAAGCAATGACCGTTTCCGGAGTTGTGTTGCAGCTCAAAAACTGCCGCAGCAGATATTCTGTTTACGCTATCCCCTTCAATTCCGAGCTCAAGCGCAAGGTTGTCAGCCTCCGCAAAGCTTGCCCCGATATGGCTTGCGGAAATTATGTACGGGTTTTCGTGTACAACCTCAAGCGCCGAGTCACCGTATGATTTGTATAATCTCAGTGCAATCAGCGGCTGAATATTGTAGGCGCACAGAAATTCAGTAAGTCTGCGGACACCGGCCTGTTTTTTGAAGCTTGCACAGATATCACGCGCTTTTGATGAACCTATGCCTTTGATTTC
>JAZUJB010000025.1:0-3663 GCA_045642545.1 Oscillospiraceae bacterium | reverse complement strand
GGTGGTCTTCTGGTCTTTGGTAATCATACTTATGATACCCCTTTCTTATTTTTACTATACCCAATGACTAAGCAACGGCGGGAAAGGTCCGCCAAAAGCTGAGTTCACGGGCTCAAGCCATAGTATGTTATCACTTTTTTCTTGTATTGTAAAGCTTTTTTTTGAACTTTTATAAGAAAAATCAGGTGGTCAGAAGGTCGTACATTGCCTGCAATGCGTTAGCTGTTGCGCCCTCGCCCATGGAGATTGCGTAGCTGAAGCCGTCGGCATACCATGCTGCTGCGCCCATGCTGCCGTCTGCCATGACCGCTATCGTGCAGCCTGCATCGGAATCGTTTGTTTCGGGAGTGGTGAAGTACACGCCGCTTATATCCTCAAACTCATCGGTCTTCTGTGCGCGGTAGGTGTAGCTTGAGTTCTTGTAGTCAAACTGCACTTCGCCGAGAACGCCGCTTATGAGAAAGTACTTGACATTTTCCGCGCCCTCGGGTGCGTCAAGGGCAACGCCGAGTGCGTTCTGCAGCTCAGTTTCGTCTACCTCAACCATGGGATTGACCATCTGGTTGTTGCCTTCGTTTTCGGCAGGCTCGTCATCGTTGCCGCAGGCGCAAAGCGCAAAAATCATAAGTGCTGCGAGTAAAAGTGCGGTAAGCTTTTTCATAACGGGTTGTCCTTTCATATTAAATGTAGTTTACATTTGAATTGTATTCTACGCGCTGTGCGATGTCAATAGCGGCAATGCGCCAAAAAATTTACCGCGCCTATTGGCGTAAGCCTGAATGTGTGATAAAATCCAAGAACAGAAAGAGGAGATTGCTTATGGATAATAACTTTTTTGCACTTATATCGCGTATGCGCTATATTGAGCGCTGGAGCCTTATGCGCAACTCCATTCACGAGAACATTCAGGAGCACAGCCACATGGTCGCCGTCATCGCGCACGCACTCGGCGTAATCCGCCGCGATGTTTTCGGTATTCCCTGCGATGCAGATGCCTGCGCAACGGTTGCGCTTTACCACGATGCAAGCGAGATACTTACGGGCGACCTGCCCACTCCCATCAAGTATCACGATGAGGAGATTATGAGCGCTTACAGAAAGGTGGAGCATATCGCGTCTGAAAAGCTGCTTGAAATGCTGCCGGTGGAGATGCGAAGCGCGTTTGAGTCTGTCTTGATAGGCGAAGTGGAGAAAGAACTCCACCCGATAGTCAAGGCAGCGGATAAAATGAGCGCATATATTAAATGTATAGAGGAGCGCAAGGCGGGAAATAACGAGTTTGCCTCAGCTGAGAAGCAGACCTTAGCCGCGCTGCACGCTTATAATATGCCCGAGGTGGAGTACTTTATCGAGCACTTCATCCCCGCATTCGAAAAAACTCTTGATGAACTGGGAACGATAGAATAATGGAAAATACTAAGCTTGAAAGAATAAACGAGCTTGCGCACATCGCAAAGCAGCGCGAACTGACCGAGGAAGAAATTGCCGAGCGCGCGGTTTTGCGCAAGGAATACATCGAGGAGTGGCGCAAGGGCGCAATCGACCTGCTCGAGAACACCTACATCCAGACCCCCGACGGCAAAAAGCATAAGCTGCAGAAGAAAAAGTAATCGCAATGGGCAACCTTGAAGTGTGCTTCAATGCGGTAGCGCCGATATTTCTCATAATGGCGCTCGGTTACCTCGCAAGATGCCTCGGCGCAATAAAGCGCGAGGATGTGCCGAGGATAAATAAAATCGTATTCCGCTATTTTATGCCGCTGATGCTGTTTCACAGTATCTATACAACCGATATATCCGCAATACTTCAGCCGCGAGTGCTCGGCTTTGCCGCGGGCTGCGTGCTGATTGAGTATTTTGCCGCGCTTGCCTTTGTACTGCTGACAGAAAAGCAGCCTGAAAAGCGCGGAGTGAAAATTCAGGGTATGTACCGCTCGAACTTTGTCATCATCGGCATACCGCTTGCTTCGGCGCTTGTAGAGGGCGCAGACCTCGGCGGCGTTGTGCTGATGATAGCCGTTGTGGTGCCTATGTTCAATGTCCTCGCGGTAATAACGCTCGAGGCGTTCAACGGACGCAAGCCGTCTGTGGGCGGCCTTGTGTGCGACATTCTGAAAAATCCGCTTATTCTCGGCACGGCGGCAGGCCTGCTGTTTGTTGTAACGGGCATAAGGCTGCCTGCCTTTGTCGAATCCGCCGTTGAGCAGATAGGTGCGGCGACAAATCCGCTGCTTCTGTTCCTGCTGGGCGCGTTCTTCAAATTTGACGGCCTCAAGCGCTATGTAAAGGACATCGCGCAGGTGGCGGCGGTCAGACTTGTCGTGTTTCCTGCGGTGTTCCTCACGCTTGCGATGCTGCTTGGTGTGCGCGGCGTTGAGTTTGCCGGAATGATTGCGATATTCGGCTCGGCAACGGCAATAGCATCGTTCACTATGGCGCAGCAGATGGGCGGCGATGCGGAGCTTGCGGGCGACATTGTGGTCGCTACAAGCGCACTTTGCCCGTTGACTATGTTCTGCTGGGCATATTTATTCAAAACACTGGGCGTTTTTTAAGAAAAAGACTGTAAAAATGCTTGACCTCTTGTGTTGACTATGGTATATTTATCAGTACCTGTCGGATGAGAGGTCTTTTTTCGTGCGCAAATTTTGCGGCAAAGGAGGCATTTTCACCCCATACAGGGAGGCAAATGTCCGCACCGTAACGCGGGCAAATAATATAGGAGGTGCCGAAAAGTATGGCTGACAACAGAGTCAAAATCACCTTGAGATGTGACGAGTGCAAGCAGAGAAACTACAATACTGTCAAGAACAAGAAGAATACTTCCGAAAAGCTTGAGCGCAGCAAGTATTGCCCGTTCTGCAGAAAGCACACTAAGCATGTTGAGACCAAGTAACTTTCTGAAAGGATGAGTGAAAAAATGGCTGAAGAAAAGAAAACTGCAGCTACTGCTAAGAACACTAACGCCGTCAAGAAAGAAAATAAGAAGCTTGGTTTCTTCCAGCGCATCGGTAAATGGTTCCGCGATATGAAGAGCGAACTTAAGAAGGTCGTATGGCCTACCCCCAAGCAGCTCGTGACCAACACCGGTGTTGCTCTTGTCGTAATGGCAATTGCAGCTGTTGTACTGTGGGTCTTCGATAAGGGCGCAGGAGCAGCAGTTAATGCTATTTTCCAACTTGCAGGTTAACGACTATGGCAGAAGATGCAAAATGGTATGTGATTCATACTTATTCCGGGTATGAAAACGCAGTTGCTGCCGCCATTATGAAGGCAGCGGAAAACCGCAATATGCAGGATCTGATCCGCGAGGTAAACATCCCAATGGAGACAGTTACCGAGTTCACCGACGCAGGCGAAAAGACCGTCGAGCGCAAGGTGTTCCCCGGCTATGTACTGTGCAAGATGGTGCTTACCGATGACAGCTGGCATCTTATCCACAATGTTCGCGGCGCAACCGGCTTCGTAGGAGCCGCCGGTAAGGCAGTTCCCCTTACGGAGCAGGAAGTTTATGACCTGGGCATCGAGCATCGAGAGGTCATTATCGGCTTCGAGGTGGGCGACACCGTTAAGGTTGTTGACGGTCCTCTGGCCGGATTCCTCGGTGTTGTCGAAGAGCTTGACGCAGAAAATGAAAAAATCCGCGTCATGGTCTCAATGTTCG
>JAZUJB010000024.1:0-32326 GCA_045642545.1 Oscillospiraceae bacterium | reverse complement strand
TTCAAGCTTCTTCTCGCCCTTGATAATCTCGTGTGCGAGAACAACGGAGTCGAGGTCGATGCCGGGGATGGACTTGGGACGGATGGGAGTGCCGCCGGTTGCAACTACTACGCAGTAGGGCTTCATATCGGCGATTTCCTTGGCGCTCATTTCGCAGCCGAGCTTAATCTCGCCGCCGAGTGCCTTGACATTCTCCATGAGGTCCTCGATGCACCAGTAGAGCTTATCCTTGAGGTGGCAGGTTGCAGCGGTGATGACCTGACCGCCGGGCTTTTCTTCCTTCTCGATGACGGTTACATCAAAGCCGCGCCAGAGCATAGTGTGGGCTGCGGTAAGTCCCGCAGGGCCTGCGCCGATAACGATGACCTTTCTGCCGTCGCCGTCCTTGGGCATATTGAAGTATTCCTGCTCCTTGCCCATGCTCATATTCAGTGCGCACTCGCAGGCCTCGCCTACCCATGCGTTGGTCATGAAGGAACGGATGCAGTTGAGGCAGCCGATGCAGCGGCGGATTCCCTTGGAGCGGCCTTCCTCTGCCTTCTTTACCCAGTGGGGGTCGCAGATGAAGGTACGGGCAGATGCAACGAAGTCCTGGCAGCCTTCCTGAAGCTGCTGCTCAGCCTGCTCGGGGGTACGGATAACGCTTGCGCCTGCAACGGGGATGCTGACTACGCTCTTGATTTCCTTTGCAAGATACTTTCTCCACCCGGGCTCAAAGGAGGTAGGCTCGAGCCAGTAGCTGTATGCATCGTAGCATGCGGAGGTTACATTGATGCAGTCGATGCCGAGCTTTTCGAGGTAAACGGCAATCTTCTTGCCGGTCTCGATATCGTAGCCCTTGCCGGGCTGACCGATTCTTGCGTACATCTCGTCAGCGGTAAGGCGAATCATCAGAGGATAGTCTCTGCCGCATTCCTTGCGGATGCCTTCGATGATTTCGGTAACGAAGCGCATACGGTTTTCAAAGCTGCCGCCGTATTCGTCGGTACGCTTGTTGGTGTTCGGGGACATGAACTGCTGAATGATGTAGCCGTGGCCGCCGTGAAGCTCGACAACATCGACGCCTGCCTTCTTGCAGCGGACTGCTGCCTTGATGAAGTCATCAATCAGATTCTTGACCTCGCGCTTACTCATTGCGCGAACCTTCATTGCGCCGTGGTTTGCAAGCTCGCACTTGGAGGGAGCCTGTACGGGCCACAGCTTGCCCTTTGCCTCAAGCTTGTTGAGGATGGGGGTGCACTTGTAAATGCTGTTGAGAATTCCGGGGAAGGTATCAACAATGGGAATTACCATGGGCAGAGAGTGAATGGAGCTGGAGTAACCCTGTCTGCCGGGGTGATGAAGCTGAATGCCGAGCTTTGCGCCGTGCTTGTGAATTCTGTCAGCAAACTCGCGCATGGGCTCAATGTGGTAGTCATGGCTCATTGCCAGCTGGGTGTAGGTAGATGCTGCGCAGTTGTCGTTTACGCGGGTTACGCCGGGGATGATGAGGCCGACGCCGCCCTTTGCGCGCTCCTCGTAGTAAGCCATCAGCTTCTCGGTGGGCTTACCGTTTGCCTGACCGAGGCTGACCTCTGCAGCGCTCATGATAGTGCGGTTTTTTACTGTCATGGTACCGATTTTCATCGGGGACAGCAGCATTTCATAGCTCATGTTAAAACATCCTTTCTGCTCTATTCATATTAAATATAATTTCACAATTTTACTGTACATAAAGATAATAAAATCACAAACATTTTTCGTCAAGTTTGTCCGAAAAAATCTATATATTCTATAATTTGGGCTTTGGATTTCTGACAACTGTTTCTGCGCTTTCGTTTGACACACAAAACAATTTATGGTAAAGTGTACATATTAATTGTACACTTGTCCAAAGGTGATGAAAATGTCCATTTTTACATCAAAGAACACCGAAGCCATTGTAAATGCGGCGCTTGAGCTGTTCAAGGCCAAGGGCTACATCAATGTTTCGGTCAGCGACATCTGCCGCGCAGCCGATGTGCCGCGCTCCTCCTTTTACAGCATATTCGCAGGCAAGGAGGAAATTATCACATATCTGCTCAGAAATCTCAAGGACGACTATCAGTCGGTTTTCTCGGAGTTTCTCAATGCGAAGAATGACCTTGACCGCATATGGATTCTGTACGACCGCTATCTGACGCTTGCTATGGAATTTGGTCCCGACCTTACGGGCACGCTGTTTTCCCTCGAGCTGCAGAAGCCCGTCGGCGTGTTTGAGTTTTTCGATGCGTTCAACGACTGGTTTGTAAAGCTCATTCGCAACTGTCAGCAGACGGGTCTTATACGCAATCAGAACAAGCCCGAGGACATTGTTGTGCTCGGTGTCAGAATTGCCGTCGGCGCCGCGTTTGAATGGTGTCTGACCGGCGGCAGCTTCGACCTGCGCGAGGTTGCCATAGCCGAGCACGAAACGCTGTACGATGTGCCACCCGAGTACAGGCGCAGCAAAAAAGCCGAATAAAGCAAAACCACCTGCCGAGGGCTTCGGCAGGTGGTTTTTTGTTTATGCACTTTTAAGTGTCAAATGCGAAGAAATAGAAAAGATTTGTATCGCAATCATACACAGCCAGCGAGAAATTGAACGAATAGCGGCTTAAAAGCTCTGAATCATCACACGGATTTTCAGCGCCGTCAAATCTGTCCTCAAAGAAATAGAAGCCGTTTTCAATTCTGGGCATATGCGCATACTCAGACAGCATATATCCATACGCTTCGCCGTTTTTTTCTCCTCCGAACATAAGCAGTTCAAGGTTTTCGGACATCGGCAGCCTTTTCCAGCCCTCGATATTTTCAAGCGCTTTTTCCGTATTATCTGAGCAGTCTAAAATCAGATAATAGTCGCCGTCACCGAGAAATCCTCCGTGAGTATCATTCTCTGCAACAACGGTGAAATCCTGCTTGGAAAAGCCGAAATACGGGTCATCTCCCGCGCAGCCGGACAACAAGGCTATCAGAAGAATTGCGGATATAATTGACAATACTTTTTTCACTGTTTTATTCAGTCTGAAATTACCACTTCTTCAGTCCGTACTTTTCAGCCTTGAGCTTCATCTTATCTCTGTAGAAGTTTTTGAATTCCTCAGAGTGCTCAGCAGCCTTGTGGAGGTCCTGATGAATGTTAATCTCAATGATTTTGAAGCCGTCATCGGTGATTGCAATATCAAAGCCCAGGTACTCAAGCTCGGGCATGAACTTGCAGATATCAACAACGCCCTTGCACATATAGTCCCAATTAGGAACTATTCCTTCGATTTCAACGCCGGTGTCGGGATGAACGGGGCAGGGAATGAACTTGTGGTCGCGAATCTGCTGCGGGCAGTAGTATCTGCCGCTTTCGATATCAATCTTTGCGCAGATACCGCCGTAGCCGACATTGTCGGTGAAGCCGGACTTGGATGAGCCTATACGCATATAGGTCTGCATAATCTTGGGTGCGTATGCGCTCTGGTTTACAACTGCAACACGGATGGTGTTAACGGAGTTGGGGTAAATCTTCTTGAGTTCCTTGTGCATGAACAGGTACTCGGTAATGATGTAGATGGACTTGAAGCCGGAAATCATCTCAACGATTTCGTCCTCGGTCATCTCCTTGCCGTTAATCAGATACTTGCCGTCAGCATACTCCATGCGGTAGAAGCCGTCGCCGTGAGTGCCGGAGGAGGGCTTGAGTGCAAGAAGCTTTTCCTGACGCAGAAGTCTGAACATATCCTCGAAGTTTGCTCCGAAGCCCTCGGGGATATCCTGCAGTGCCTTGATGCAGGTCTTGCCGTTCATCTTGATGATGTCGTAGTAATACTTTGCAAGATACTGCTTGTACGGCTCCATAACATAGCGGGTTGTGGTCTTGTCGTTTATCCACACCTGATAGCTGTTGTTAATTCTGTTGAGCCAGTGGTACTGATAGTCGGACAGATAGTTCTTGTAGTTATCCTTGGTAAGGCCGTACTGTTCAATTCTGAAGGACTGGAAGCCGCGACGCCAGCACCAGATTTTCTGGAAGATGTTTGTGGTCTTGGTGTGGAGGAAATCGTCCCATACGGACCTCATCCACAGCTTCTGCATATAAGGACGGATGCCCGGACGGCAGAAGCGCTTTACGAAGCGGTTGAAGCGCTTGTCGCGGAAGGCCTTGTAGAAGCTTGTTCTGGAGGCTTTGTAGGTCTCCTTCTTCTTGCTCAGACGCTCAAGCAGGTAATTGTTGAGCTTGTCACTGTGAGCAATTGTGGGAAGCACGGGACTTGTGCTGAAGCGGTCGATTACAAAGCCGTCCTCGGTGATGAGTATGTAAGCGTTGAAATACTCAATCTCGCTCATAAATGCGGACATCTTAAGAACATCTGCAACGAGCTTGTCCCAGCCGGGAATTACGGTATTGCTTCCCTCAACAGCGCCCTCGGAGGAAATTCTTACATACTTGGTTTCCTCTTCGCCGAAGGGCAGCAGATATGCATCGAGAAGCTCGGTCTGCTTGAGTTCCTTATTTGCAATGTAAAGCTTTACCGCGCCCTGAACATTCTTATTAAGTCTGTAAGGCTCAGCTATAACATAGTTGAACTTAAGAGTGGAGATAAGCTCAAAAAGGCTTTCCCTGTCATACTCGGACTTCTTGGCGGGATTGGGCTCGAAGCCTTTGGGCAGGTCCGCAGGATACTCATCGCACAGAAGCATATCCTTGTCGTAGGTGTACTTGAATATGGTCATGCGCTGCTTGTCGACCTCATCCTCGCACAGTCTGTACTTGTTTTCTCCGATGCGCTCGATGATATATGTACTGCGGTTGCCGGAGCTTGATGCGGGGCGAATAGCAAGCTTGCCGCGCTCGTCAAGCAGCTTGATGAAGGAATCGTAATCTTCGCCGTACTCGCGGTTTACGGTATCGACGGGCAGGAACACCTTCTTGTTCTCTCTGTCGATAATGTTGAAGTACAGCTTGGGCAGATGCTCCTGATAATCAATCAGAACATGATTTGTGGTTACGAGGTCGCCCAACCACTTTGTGAAGCTGTTGTTGAACGGCTGCAGGAACAGATAGTCAACATCGCTGATGTACTTGTCAAGATTGTTCTTGAGGTCGTACTTCTCAATGCTTGTTGACAGATACTTGTGCTCATGAGCCCACTTCTTGTCCTTCATGCTTATGCCGTTGTCCAGCTCATTGTCCTGCTGAACCTTTTTGTAATAGGCATTTGCAAGCTTTCTCGAATAGCCCTGCTGAAGCCACGGGCGGATAAAAATCTCTCTTTTTATCCTGCTAACTAAACCCATTATTTGTTGTCCTTCTTTCTATCGTTGTAAATGTACGGCACAAATGCCCGCACATATCCAATATATATCTATAATGGTCTGTATATTATATTACATACCTCGACATATTTCAATCACATATTGACCGATTGACAAAAAAATTGCTTATAGTATAATAATATGATAATGTAATTATATTTATATGGTTTACTGGAGTGTAAAATGGAAAATCATTTGTCCAAGCACCGACTCCGCAGTTTCCTGCTGGCCTTCGAGGGCTTCAGCGATACATACGCGGAGGATTGGATATATCTTAAGAGCATAAAAAAGCACGCAGTGCAGAACAACCTCGGCATAAGCGCAAAAAGTATTCTTTCGCTTCTGCCCTTCGATGCAAGAATCGACGCATCGCTTCTGCCCTCCGGTGAGAAGACCTATCAGCTTTTTGCAGACAGACTCTCCACCTCATATATGCTGGCACGCCACCCCGGACTTTGCCCGGAGATTTATTTCAGCCTGCTGCTTCGCGACGGCAAGCAGTTTTATCTGCCCTTCGGCAGCGCATCCGACAAATACTCCCGCAATGCCGAGGGTGTCATTGAGCTGTTAAGGGACAAGGGTGAGCTTATTGTCCGTCCGTCCGAAAATCATATGTGGGCGCAGGAGCAGCTATTAAGCTTCGACGGCAAAGGCTATTTCCTTGACGGCAAAAGCCTCAGCTGCGATGAGCTTGCAGCCGCAATTGACGCGCTGCCTCCCGACTGCATAGTATGCGAGAATGTCAGAAGCGATTTTGCTTACACTCTGCACATTGCAACGCTCAACCGTGGCAAGCCCGAGTTTCTGTTCTCCGTGCTGACCGAGGACAAGGCCTGCGCAAAGCCTGACTGGTACACGAAAAACAGCGTTGTCTGCGAGGTTTCGGAAAACGGTGAATATGACGGCGGCGCAATCAGCGGATTTAAGGGCATTCTGGACAAGGTGCTTGCAATTTCCGCTGAGTTTACAGACCTTGAGTATATGAACTACTCCATCCGTCTTACCGCAGACGGTTTCAGAATAATGCAGGTTGACACGGGCAAGGATTTGACCTACATCAGCCGCTTCAATGAGAAAACGGCAGAATTTCTGCGCAGAAAGCTTGCGCGCCACCGCCGCTTCGTAACGCTTAAGCAGGCAGCTATAATCTGCTACCGCGCGCTTTGGAGCATCGGTGCGGCATTGCACGGCTTCACTCCTCTTATGTACCGCAACTGGAAGCGCGCACTCAAGGAGGACAGACGCGACAAATTCACAACCCGCGCCGAGAAACGCTGGGCGCACAAGCGCGGCTTCTTATCCTTCCACATCAAGCAATACGGGCTGACAGACGATAACTACAAGCAGTGTCTGTCCGACCGCGACTACAAGTGGCTGCGCCCGCTCAACTGCAGCTATCTCAAGTGGGTATGGGACAAGGTTTCGCTGCGCTATGTGCTTGACCGCTTCAGCAGTCATCTGCCCGAATACTACTACAACATTGTCCGCCGCGACGGCAAGCCCGTTCTGCTCACGATGCAGGACATTCCCGCAGGCTATGAGGCCACCTTTGAGGATGTGCTCCGACTTCTGCGTGAAAAGGGACTGCTTGCCCTCAAGCAGACAGAGGGCTCTCACGGCGTAGGCTTCTACAAGCTCGAGTACGCCGATGGCAGATACCTCGTCAACTCCGAGGAAAAGAGCACCGACGAAATGCTCAGCTTCCTCAAATCCCTCAAAAAATATTACAGCATTTCCGAATACATCATCATGCACGAGGACCTGCGCAGAATTTACAGCAGCGTTGCCTGCACAATCCGCGTTATGGTCATTAACCGCACCGGCTTTGACCCCGTAATCGAAAATGTCTACTTCCGCATCGGCACAAAGCGCACGGGCTTTACCGACAACATAGGCTCCGGCGGCGTTTTTGCCTATGCCGATGAGAAAACGGGATATTTCCACGATGCCGAAATCATCAAGCAGCACATCATAACCCCCTGCCCCGAGCACCCCGACACGAATGTCAGAATTGAGGGCACATTCCCGCACTGGGACGAAATCTGCAGCGAAATCAACGACATCTGCAGATACATTTCCCCGCTGGAATACATGGGCTTTGATGTTGTTATCACCGATGACGGCTTTAAGATTCTTGAAATCAACACCCATCAGGACCTGCACCGCTACCCCACCTACAATGAAAATGTGCATTCCTACTTTATGAACAAGCTCGAATTAAAGAAAAAAGGTGTCCGTTTAGTCTGATTTTCGCGTAAATTCGCAACATTATTATTGAAGCGTTGCAAAAAAGCGTGTAAAATAGCGTGGCTAAAAGGAGAATATTATGAGAATACTTGTTATTCTGCTGCGCTGGGCTTTGAATTTCGTATACTTCTTTATGAAGCTTCTGCCCGTCAATCGCAGCAAGGTGCTTTTTCTCAGCCGCCAGTCCAACACTCCCACCGAGGATTTTGAATTCCTCGCTGCAAGGCTGCGCGAGCTGAAGCCCGAAGTTAAAATAGTTATGATTACAAAGCGCGCCGACAATAGCGTTGCCGACCTGCTTATCTACGCATGGCAGACACTCAGAAGCATGCATCATCTTGCAACTGCTTCGGTATGCGTGCTCGACTCCTACTGGCCTGCGGTTTCGATGCTCAAGCACAAGGATTCGCTCGCCGTTGTTCAGATGTGGCACGCAATGGGCAAAATCAAGCAGTCCGGCTATCAGTCCGTCGGCAAGAAATTCGGCAGAAACGATATGCTGGTGCGCGAGATGCGTATGCACCGCAACTACGATGTAATCATCGCAGGCGGCAAGGCCTTCAACCCCTTCTACTGTGCATCCTTCGGAGTTGAGGAATCCATTCTGTACAATGCAGGTCTGCCGAGAATGGACAGGCTTCGCGAGAGTGTCGACGCTGCAAGAAAGCAGTTTTACGATACCTATCCCGAGCTTGAGGGCAAGAAAATCGTTCTCTACGCCCCCACCTTCCGCAAGGGTCAGATTCTCGACACGCAGGCAATCGTTGATGCCTTTGACTTTGACGGCAATCAGGTGCTCATCATAAAGCGCCATCCCAATCAGCGTCTTAACGCAGAGCACATTGCCCCCGCTCTCACCTGCGATGAGGTTCCTACCTCCGTTGTGCTGTCCGTGTGCGACTGCATAATCACCGATTACTCGGCAATCACCATTGAGGCCGCAGTGCTCGGCAAGCCCGTCTACTTCTATCTGTTTGACCTTGAGGATTACCTCAGCCACAACGGTCTGAATGTGCTTTTGTGGGAGGAATTCCCCGACTGCATCTTCTCCGAGCCCGAGGCTCTGTTCAACGCAATAAGCAACAATCCCTACAACCGCGAAAACTATAAGAGATTCTGTGAAAAATACCTGCCCGACCTAAACGGCAGAGCAACCGATAAAATCGCAAACCTCATCATCGGCTGCATGGAAAGGAATAAATATGAGGCAATCTCTGAGTGCATTGCTGAGCAAAATTGAACTGGTTGCGCTGTGGATAGTCAGAATACTGTTTGCGCCCAATCACTTCAAGGTTCCGCTGCATAAAAGAATATGGTACAGCATTTTCGGCGGCTTCATGGTCGACCAGGTTGCAATGTACAATCTCTCGCGCAGCAACAAAAAGGAGTATCTTTCCGAATTTGACTGGCACAAATCCCGCAACATCAACGCGCCCTACAGCTCCATGCTGAACAACAAGGTTGTGTTCGGTGAAATTGTCGAGCGCTACTGCCCGAGTCCCGAGATTTACGCCGTGGAGCGTCACGGCCGCATCATCGGTATGCACGGCAGAGTATTCAACGACTGGAGCGATGTTATCGCGCTTCTCAAGGAAGTCGGCGCGTTTGTCGTAAAGCCCGTTGGCGCAGGCAAGGGCAACAACATCCACATTGTCAAGTTTAACGGCAACGGCATTATTATGGGCGGTCAGCCCTCCTCCGAGGAGGAGCTTATCAGCTGCCTCAAGCGCAGCAAAAACTGGTTTATCTGCGCTTACGCTCAGCAGGCTGACTACCTCAACGAAATCTACGCAAACTCCGCAAACACAATCCGCATGATTGTACTGCGCAACTCCGAAACCAAGCAGCTTGAGCTGTGCTACGCGGTACAGCGCATCGGCACTGCGTGGACAGGCGCTGTTGACAACGGCAGCAAGGGCGGTCTTGTTGCAAACATTGACCTCGAAACCGGTGAGCTGAGCGAGGCTCGCACTCTGCACAATCTCACAGTTTACGAAAACCACCCCGACACCCGCGCTCAGATTAAGGGCAGAGTTATCCCCAATTGGGAGAACATCAAAAACGGTGTCACCGAGGTTTCCTCTCACTTCCCCTATCTTGACATTATCGCATGGGACATTCTCCCCACCGCTGACGGCTTCACCGTAATCGAGGCCAACACCTCCTCGGGTGTTAACATCATTCAGCTTTGGGGACCTCAGCGCAACGGCAGACTCGGCGAATTTTATCGTGAACACGGTGTTATCAAATGAAATATGTAATAATGGCTGACGGCAAGGGCAGCCGCTGGAACAACTTCATGGGTCACGGCAAGCACGAGATATCAATCGGCGGAGAAACTCTCCTCGAGCGCACCGTGCGGCTTGTGCATCTGTATGACGGCAGTGCCGAGGTTATCATCACCTCCCACAACGCAAACATCAACATCGAGGGCGCCGTGCGCTACGAGCCTGAGAACAATGTTCTCGAGGTTGACCGCTTTACCGCAGAGCTTATCGGCGACGATATGTGCTTCCTCTACGGCGATGTTTATTACTCCGAGGACGCAATACGCACCGTTGTTGAAAACGCAGGCAGGGACAAGCTTCTGTTTGTCGGCAGTGAAAAGAGCATATGCGCCGTTCTGGTAAAAGACGGCGAGCTTTTCCGCAGCTGCTACGAGGGCGTTCGCAATATGTATCTCAACGGAGAAATTTCCGAATGCAAGGGCTGGCAGGTCTATCATATGTATGCCGGATTACCGCTTGAAAGCCGCGAAATCGGCGCAGGCTACCTTGTAGTTGACAGCTTCACGAGGGATTTTAACTCCCCGCAGGACTATATGGAGTTCATCGCAGGACAGTCTTAAGTCCTGCGATGAAAATTTATGTAGAAAAGTTAAAATTTATATGGTATAATTGTAAATTGCTATATTGTTTATAAGTGTTCTCAAAGGAGAATTATTCATATGACAGCCAAAACAAGCAACCGTTTTCTTCTGGCAGAGCTGATACGCCGCGATTTTATCAAAAAGTATAAGCGCACCACCTTCGGTATACTGTGGAGCGCACTTTCTCCGCTGTTCCTGCTGATTACGATGGACATCGTATTCGGCACCTTCTTCGGCTCAAATCTGCCTCACTACACCATCTATCTGTTCTCGGGTCTGCTGCTGTTCAACTACTTCAGCAACATCACCCGAAACTCAATGAGCGTGCTTTCCATCAATGCGCCCATTTACAGCAAGGTGCCCGTGCCTAAGCTCTATTTCCTGTTTTCGCACAGCGTTGCCAACTTCATTGACTTTTTGGTTTCTCTGTTTGTCTACTTCATTTTTGTCGCAATCGACGGAATTGCATTCAAGGCAAACTTCCTGCTGCTCATATACCCCGTAGTCTGCCTTTTCTTCATCAACTTCGGTATATGCATGCTGTTGTCATCACTGTATATCTTCTTCCGTGATATCAGCTATCTGTGGCCCGTACTCACCCGTATTATCATGTACTCGTCCGCAATCTTCTACGATGCGGCAATTCTGCCCGGTCTGTTCCGCAGACTTCTGCAGTGCAACCCTCTGTATATGTGCATCGATTACTTCAGACAGCTTGTTATCCATTCAACCGTTCCCTCAGCATCCTACCATATCATTCTTCTGGTTATGACCCTGCTGTGCATGGCCATAGGCGGATTCACCTACTGTATCAGCCGCGATAAAATCGCGCTGTATGTATAAGGAGGCGCACTATGGAAGACAACAAGGTTTTAGTTCTTGACAATGTATCCGTCCGCTACCGCATCCGCGACTCCCGTTCAACTGCGGACATATTCAGAAGACTCCTCAAAAAAATGCCCCGAAACAATGAATTCTGGGCTCTGAAGAATATATCCTTCAGCCTTGACAAGGGCGATATGCTCGGTGTCATCGGCAAAAACGGTGCAGGCAAGTCCACAATGATGAAGGCAATAAGCGGCACTCTGCTGCCCGCCTCCGGCACCATTGAGAAGGAAGGCAAGCTCTGCGCTCTGCTTGAGCTCGGCGCAGGCTTTGACCAGGAGATGACCGTAAAGGAAAATGTTTATCTCCGCGGCGCGCTGCTCGGCTATTCGAAGGAATTCATCGACAGCAAGTATGACGAAATCATCGACTTTGCCGATATGCGCGAATTTCAGGACAATGCATTCCGCACGCTTTCCTCGGGCATGAAATCCCGTATCGCATTCTCCATCGCAAGCATGGTTGAGCCCGATATGATTATTCTTGACGAAATCTTCGCCGTCGGCGACGGTGATTTCCGCAAGAAGAGTCAGAAGTGTATGCAGGACATTATCGCAAGAGGCGACACCACCGCACTGATGGTTTCTCACTCGCTCCAGACCGTAAGAGACCAGTGCAACAAGGTTCTGTGGCTTGACAGAGGCAGAATGGTTATGTTCGGCGAGCCGAAGACCGTATGCGATGCTTATGCTGCATACCTCAGCTCAGGCAAGCTGCCCGAAACCGATTCGCTCAAGGCAACCGAGAAAAACCCGACCAACAAGATGGCAAAGACAAAGGGTAAAATCTTCGGCGATATTCTTGTATATCTGCTTCTTCTCCTTTTCACCCTCGGCGGTGTTTTCTTCTGGTCGCAGTATGACCTGTTCAAGGGCTACTCAATGGCAAAAAATATGCAGGCCGAGGAAATTCTTGCAGAGGCAGACGCACAGCACGAGGAGGTCTACGATGTTCTCGGTGTGGACACCTCCGAATGGGATTACAACATATTCAGCGAATATGCCGACAAGGCTCTTGACGAGGATATGACCACCAGAGAGGTATCCAAGGAGGTACTGAGCGAGCTTAACATCGACAGTGCCGAGGGCTCTGCTTACGAGGTTGCCGCGGCAAAGCTTGAGACCGTCAATCACCTCTACCGTGAGCGCGTTGAGCGTCTGATGGCAGAGATTAAGGCCGACTACGACAAGCTGCCCGCAGACGAGCGTCCGAGTCTTCTCAGATACACCTATTCCGAGTGTAAGCGCTTCTACAACCTCGAGGGCGATTACGAGGACGAGCTTCAGACCGTCATCGAGCAGGTCCGCGATGAGTTCATCAAGGAGGGTATCCCCGAGGCAAACGCAGACAAGCTTTACAATATCTTCAAGGCCGAAAAGTCCTACATGATTGCATATTATATGGACAGCCTTTTATAAAGCAATTACAGCTATGAGTGCCGGACACTCATAGCTGTTTGTTTTTGCTTGCGCGGTATGCCGGATAGTGGTATTATTCTTTTGCAATACATTTTACGGAGCTATACTATGGACTACAAAGAAGCACTTGAATATATTAACGGCGTTTCATGGCTCGGCTCAAAGCCGGGGCTTGAGCGCATTACCGAGCTGTTAAGCCGCCTTGACAATCCGCAGTCTAACCTGCGCTATGTGCATGTTGCCGGCACAAACGGCAAGGGCAGCATCTCTGCAATGCTCGCCTCCGTTCTCAAGAAAGCAGGACTCAAGACCGGTCTTTTCACCTCGCCGTATGTAAACCGCTTTAACGAGCGTATGCAGATTAACGGCCATCAGATTGAGGACATCGAGGTCGCTAAGCTTGTTGAGGAGATTAAGCCTCACGCCGATGCTATGGACGACCATCCGACCGAGTTTGAAATGATGACCGCCGCTGCGCTTCTGTGGTTTTCCCGCAGCAAATGCGACATTGTCGTGCTTGAGGTCGGTCTCGGAGGCAGACTCGATGCAACAAATGTAATCCCCTGCCCCGACTGCTGCGTTATTTCCAACATCGGTCTTGACCACACTGCAATTCTCGGCGGCACTCTCGAGGAGATTGCCTACGAGAAGGCAGGCATAATAAAGGACGGCTGCGCCGTAGTTATGTATCAGCAGTACGGAGAGGTTATGGAGGCTATCCGCGATGTGTGCTACGAGCGCAACGCTGAGCTTACAGTGCCCGATTTTGACGACATTGCCCCCGAATTTGACAGCCGCGACGGTCAGGTGTTCACCTACGGCGGCGAAGCATACGCAATTCCCCTGCTCGGTGCGCATCAGCTTAAAAACGCCGCAACCGTACTCGAGGTAATCGAGGTGCTGAGAAGGCAGGGCTGGGACATTGAGCACGAGGCAGTTGAGGCAGGTCTTTACGCCGTAAGCTGGCCTGCACGATTTGAAATTGTCCACTCCGAGCCGTGGTTTGTTGTTGACGGAGGCCACAATCCGCAGTGCGCTCAGGCGCTGAGTGAGTGCCTGCAGCAGTATTTCCCCGAGGGCAAGCGCGTTCTGCTCATCGGTGTTCTGCGCGACAAGGACTACACGAAAATTGCCGAAACGCTCGCACCGCTGTTTGATGCTTTCGTAACCGTAACGCCCGACATAAACAGAGCGCTGCCCGCAGCAGAGCTTGCAAAGCTGTTTGAAAACCGCGGCTGCGAAGTTCAGGTAGCAGAAACAATCGAGGACGGCGTTCGCACCGCAATGGATATTGCCGAGGAGCTTGACGGCATGGTCTGCGCCTGCGGCTCACTGTACATCTGCGGCGAGATACGCTCCTGCTTTGGTCTTAAGTGAGGTAAGCTATGAGAATAATGGGAATAGATTTCGGCGATGCCCGCACAGGTCTTGCCGTTTCCGATGAAATGAATATCCTCGTCGGCGAGGCATGGACCTTGACCGAATGGAATCCCGAGCGCGTTGCAGAGCAGATTGCAGCCGAAGCTGCAAAGCGCAATGTGCAGCGGCTTGTGCTCGGTCTGCCGAAGAATATGGACGGCAGCGAAGGTCCTCGCGCAGAGAAATGCCGCGAGTTTGCGCAGCTTCTCGGCAGCAAGACCGACATTGAGCTTGTAATGTGGGACGAGCGCCGCAGCAGCATTGAGGCTCACGCAATTCTGCACGCAAACGGCAAAAAAGAAAAAAAGCACCGCAAGACCGTTGATGCGGTTGCGGCAAGCCTGATTCTCGAGGGTTATCTCGGAACATTAAGATAAATTTTCAATAAAAATTAAGGGCATCTTCTTAAAAGAAGATGCCCTTTTCTTATCTATCCTCTCTGAAATAGGCAAGTCCAAGCGCTGCGGGGGGCTGATCCTCGCGACGGTTGCGCATGCTTGTGAAGATGAGGACTACGATGGTTGCAATGTAGGGTGCCATCTTGTAGATTTCCTTGATGGCAAGGTTTGTTCCGGTGGGAATGTAGATGTTGAGAATGTACAGTCCGCCGAAGACGATGGAAGCGAAGATACCGATGTTGGGCTTCCAGAGGGTGAAGATAACAAGTGCGATTGCCAGCCAGCCGCGGTCACCGAAGGCATCGTTTGACCATACGCCGCAGGCATAGTCCATAACATAGTACAGACCACCGAGACCCGCTACGATTGAGCCGACACAGGTTGCAATGTACTTGTACTTATTGACATCAATGCCCGCTGCGTCCGCGGTTGCGGGGTTTTCACCTACTGCGTTGAGGTGCAGGCCGACGCGGGTCTTGTTCATGATGTAGGAGGCAACAATTGCGATGATGATTGCCGCATATGCAAGGAAGCTGTAGGACAGGAAAATCTTGCCGAACCAGCCGAGATTATCGGCAAACGGCAGGGTCTTGCTGAATACAACACTGGTCTTTGTGAGTACAACGGACGGGATATCGGTCTGCACAAGCTTTATAAGCGAGCCGCCGAAGAAGTTGCCGACGCCGACGCCGAAGGTTGTCAGTGCAAGACCGGTAACATTCTGATTTGCACGCAGGGTTACCGTCAGGAAGCAGTAGATAAGGCCCATAATCAGAGAGCCTACGATGCAGCACAGAAGAGGAATTGCGATTGTGAGGAAGTTATTCATCTCAGCGCCGGAGTTTTCATAGAGGAATGCGCCGATAACGCCGCAGATGCCGCCGACATACATAACGCCTGCAGTACCGAGGTTGAGGTTGCCGGACTTTTCGGTGATTGTTTCGCCTGTGCAGCCGAGCATAAGAGGTATGCCCTGCATTACGGCTCTGGGAATGAAGGAAACAATATCAAACATTGCCGTTTACCTCCTTGTTGGACTTGCGGAAGCTGACCTTGTAGTTGATGAAAAATTCGCTGCCGATGATGAAGAAGATAAGCACACCGGTGAGAATATCGCCGAAGGACTGGTTGAGTCCGCAGCTTGTTGCCAGCTCGTTTGCGCCGGTGCTGAGGAATATCAGCAGGCCGCTGGTGAGTACCATTACGATGGGATTGAACTTTGCAAGCCAGGATACCATAACTGCGGTAAATCCCTGACCGCCTGCGAGTGTGGTGGATACGGTGTGGTTGATGCCGCCGACGAGAAGCAGACCTGCGATGCCGCAGATTGCGCCAGACAGAAGCATTGTGCGGATGATTACTCTTTCCACCTTTATGCCTATATAGCGTGCGGTGCGTTCACTTTCGCCCACAACGGAAATTTCGTAGCCATGCTTTGTGTAGTTGAGATAGAAGTACATCACGACAGTGATGATAACAACAATACCGAGCACCAGCAGGTACTTGTTGCCTATCTCGGGAAGCCAGCCCGCATGGGACTGCTGATTGATAACGCCGATTTTGCAGGAGCCCTTGGGGTTTTCCCACTTGACGCAGAAGAAAGCGACTATCTGCGCCGCAACATAGTTCATCATAAGGGTGAACAGTGTTTCGTTGGTGTTCCACTTTGCCTTGAACAGTGCGGGAATGCCTGCCCAGATTGCGCCTGCCGCAACAGAGCTGACAACCATGATTATTATTACAACTGCGTTGGGAAGCTTATCGCCGAGGAGTACCATGCAGGCTGCCGCCGCCATTGCACCGGCAAGCACCTGGCCCTCGCCGCCGAGGTTCCAACAGCGCATCTTGAATGCAGGAGTAAGTGCGAGGGATATGCACAGCAGGATTGCTGTGTTCTGGAGGAATATCCAGAGCTTACGGCTTGTGCCGAAGGAGCCGTCTACAACGGCTGAGAATACCTCAAGAGGATTTGCGCCGGTTGTTATTGTGGTAAGCAGTGCGCATACCAGAATGCCGACTACTATTGCGATGGCTCTTATGCTCATCGCCTTGCCGCGGCTGAGTGCGCCGCGCTTTGAAATGTGAATCATTTGCCGACACCTCCTACCTTAGTCATCAAAGCGCCAACCTCGCGCTTATCGGTCTTGCGGCCTTCAACAATGCCGCTGACCTTGCCGCCGCAGAGAACAACTATTCTGTCTGCAAGCTCGAGCAGAACATCGAGGTCCTCGCCGACATAGATGACGGCAACGCCCTTTTCCTTCTGCTTGTTGATAAGGTCGTAAATCATATAGGAGGAGTTGATATCAAGTCCGCGAACAGCGTAAGCAGTCAGCAGGACTGTGGGTGCGGAGGCGATTTCTCTGCCTACAAGCACCTTCTGAACATTGCCGCCGGACAGACGGCGAACGGGGGTTTCAACGGAGGGAGTAACAACGCCGAGCTCCTCGACAACATTCTCAGCCAGCTTGTGGGGAGACTTTCTGTCTGTGAACACGCCGAAGCCTCTTCTGAAGGAGCGGAGCATCATATTTTCCGAAAGGTCCATATTGCCTACAAGGCCCATACCGAGTCTGTCCTCGGGAACGAAGGAGAGGGATACGCCCATTTCGGCAATCTTGAGGGGGTCCTTGCCGAGCAGCTGCTCGGACTCGCCGTTATCCTCAATGTACTCGATGCTGCCGCTTTCGGTCTTCTGCAGACCTGCGATTGCCTCAAGCAGCTCCTTCTGACCGCTTCCGGATACACCTGCGATGCCGAGGATTTCTCCGGTGTATGCGGTGAAGGATACATCGTCAAGCTTTGTGATGCCGTCCTCGCTGACAACGGTGAGGTTCTTGACTGCAATTCTGGGCTTGGGGTCTACGGGCTCGGGTCTGTCGATATTCAGCGCTACGGGACGGCCGACCATCATATTGGTCATCTCCTGAGCGTTGGTGTTCTTTGTCAGCATATCGCCGACGAACTGGCCCTTGCGGAGTACTGCAACGCGGTCGGACAGCGCCTCGACCTCGTGCATCTTGTGAGTGATGATTACAATTGACTTGCCGTCATCGCGCATATTGCGGACAACCGCAAACAGCTTGTCGGTTTCCTGCGGGGTGAGAACTGCGGTGGGCTCATCTAGAATGAGGATATCGGCACCGCGGTACAGAACCTTGATAATCTCGACCGTCTGCTTCTGAGAAACGGACATATCGTAGATTTTCTGATTGGGGTCAATATCAAAGCCGTACTGACTGCAAATCTGATTAATCTTCTCGGTTGCGCCCTTGAGGTCGAGCTTGCCCTCCATGCCGAGGACAATGTTCTCGGTTGCGGTCAGAACATCAACGAGCTTGAAGTGCTGATGCACCATACCGATGCCGAGCTCGAAGGCGTCCTTCGGAGAGGATATGACAACATCCTTTCCGTCTATGGAAATAGTTCCCTCATCGGGGAAGTAAATACCTGAAAGCATATTCATAAGCGTGGTCTTGCCGCTGCCGTTTTCACCCAGCAGTGCAAGGATTTCGCCTCTGTATATATCAAGCCAACACTTATCGTTTGCAACGATTGAGCCGAAGCGCTTTGTTATATCACGCATTTTTACGGCGGGAATTCTGTCTTCCATAGCGAAAGCCTCCAAAAGTTCTCAAGAATAAATGCCAAAGGAAGCCCTGCACGAGCAGGGCTTCCTATTAAGTTTCGTCTGAATTATTCCTTAACGGTGATGCCGTCAATGGTGATATCGAAGTAAGGTGCGGAGCGGAGGCTGGACTCAGCGAAGATGCCGTTGTCAATGCACTCTGCGCCGTTCATGCCGAAGGAATCGGTGTAGGAGGTAAGAGTCTTGCCGCCAACGGTCCAGTTTGCGGTATCGAATACCTTGATGGAGCCGTCCTTGAGGCCTGCTTCTACTTCTGCGAGCTTGTCAGCAGTACCTGCTGCTGCAACGGACTCGTTGAGGTCGGTCAGCTGAACGCTGTCGGTATCGAGGGTGCCGCACCAGTCAGTGTCAAATGCTTCGCCGGCCTGAACTGCCTTGATTGCGTACTCGAAGAACGGCTGCCAGTTGATTCTGGAGGAAATGATGTAGGTATCGGGGCAAGCAGCCTGGGTGGAGCCGTTGTAGGAGACATTGGGAACGCCTGCGGTCTGGCAAGCATTGGGAGCGCCCATGGAGTCAGCGTGCTGGCTGATAAGAACGCAGCCGTCCTTGATGAGGGACTTTGCGCCTTCCATCTCGAGGGTTTCATCGTACCAGGAGCCGGTGAAGATTACATCCATGGTAACGGTGGGGCATACGGACTTTGCGCCAAGGTAGAAGGAGGTGTAACCGGACTTAACTTCTGCGTAGGGCATTGCGCCAACATAGCCCATCTTTGTCTGGTCAGCGGTGATGTCGCCGTTTGCGATCATCTCATTGAGCTTGAGGCCTGCTGCAACGCCTGCGAGGTAGCGGCCTTCGAAGATGGTTGCGAATGCATTGTGGAAGTTGTCAAGCTTGTCATTGAGTGCGGTGTCGCCGGTGCATGCAACAAACTGAACATCGGTGAACTCCTGTGCAGCCTGGAGAATGTAGGGCTGATGACCGTAGCTGTCGGAGAATACGAGGTTGCAGCCTGCGTCTGCCATCTCTGCTGCTGCGTCATATGCTGCCTGGTCTTCGGGAACATTGCCCTTGATGACGGACTCAACGCCCAGTGCATCGCAAGCTGCCTTGAATGCGTCGATAAAGTTCTTATCATAGCCGGAGTTTTCGTCATGCAGGCAGATAAGGCCTACCTTAAGGGATGCGGTTTCCTTCTTTTCGTTGTCGCCATTGTTTCCGCATGCGCAGAGAGCAAATACCATGACGAGAACGAGAATCATCGCAGTGATCTTCTTCATCTTTCGGTTTCCTCCAAAAATTTTTTAAATAATAAATATTATCAAAAACCCTATGGTCTAAGATACAAAATAAAAATCGGCTGCAAACAATATGCAGCCGAAGAAAAAGCCAAACAGTAAAGAGAAACACTTATCCCTTTATTATTTAAAACTTCGATAGTCCGGTCATTTACGGCGTCCGGGTAGAGACTTCAAATCCATATCATTTGCTATATATCGAAAATGTTAACTTGTGTTTTTAGAATAGCAACACTAACGGGATATGTCAATCCCCTATTTAGACAAGTTTGCTATTTTTTCGCGGGCATTTTTAGTTATAATGCCGTCAGTCCTCACAGAACTCGAGTCCGTTATCGTCCATTGACGCGATGCGCGCAAGTGATTCGATGCGCATACCCTCTGCGCGAAGGCTTGCACCGCCGGGCTGGAATGCCTTTTCTATTGCGATTGCCGCGCCGACTACCTTTGCGCCGGACTGCTCGACAATTGAGCGCAGGCCGCGCAGGGCCTCGCCGTTTGCAAGGAAGTCATCAACGATGAGCACCTTGTCCTCACTGCTGAGGTAGGCCTTGGACACAATTACGGTGTGGTCGGTGCCGTGGGTAAACGAATGCACGGGAGCCGAATACAGGTCATCGGAAATATTGGAGGTCTTGCTCTTCTTGGCAAACACGACGGGACAATCGAGCAGATAGCCGGTGAGTACCGCAAGGCCTATGCCCGATGCTTCAATCGTCAGCACCTTGTTGATTTCCTCGCCTGCATAGAGTCTGCGGATTTCGTCTGCCATTGCGTAGCTGAGCTTAGGGTCAATCTGATGATTAAGGAAGCTGTCAACCTTCAGCACGCCGCCGGGCTTTACCTTTCCGTCGCGCTTAATTCGCTCAATAAGTTCCTGCAAAACAATCCCTCCAATCGAATTTGCTTTCATTTTAGCCGACTTTGCGGATTTAAGCAATACGGATTTCGGTAAATCTTTCATATTTTTGACTGCGCGTTTTGTTCAAGTTCTACAAACAGCATTTTCAGCTCGTTGCAGGCAGTAACTGGTATATTGCCTTTCGGAATCAAAGCTGATAAAATGTTACTACATTTATTTAATAGGAGCATTTTTATGGACGATTTAAGCATCAGAAAGAAAAACCTTATTATGTTCCCCCTCGGCACGGTCGGCCGTGATATGGTATATTTCCTGTTCACAAGCTGCATTATGACCTTCGTGCTGTTCACACGAAATCTCACAAACGCGCAGTTTGCCGCAATAACCGCAATCGTGGTTGCCGCAAGAGTTTTTGACGCACTCAACGACCCCATTATGGGCAACATCATCGAGCGCACCCGCACAAGATGGGGCAAGTTCAAGCCCTGGCTGGTAATCGGCATTGTGTCCACCTCGGTTGTTGTTTATCTTGCCTTCAACACGAAGCTTCAGGGCTGGAGCTTTGTATGGTTCTTCGGCATCATCTACTTCCTGTACTCCATCACCTACACCATGCACGACATCTCCTACTGGGGCATGGTACCCGCGCTGTCCTCCGACGCTGACGCACGCAATCAGTTTGCCTCCCGCGCAACACTGTTTGCAGGCATCGGCGGCACTCTCGCAAGCGTGCTTATCCCCATGTTCACCGTCGGCGAAAACGCAATCGGCGGCAGCACCACCACCGCATACGGCATAATCGCACTTGCAGTGTGCATCATTGCCCCCGCCTTCTTGTGCTTCACCATTTTCGGTGTCAAGGAAAAGCGCGAGTACACCGACGCTCCTCCCATCAGCTTCAAGAAAATATGGAAGACAATCACAGGCAACGACCAGCTTCTGTGGATAAGCCTCATTTTCCTGCTTCAGCAGATAGGCAATGGTCTTATTGTCGGCGGCATCGGCTCTACATATATATACTTTGACTTCGGCTACGACGGCGGTCTGTTCTCGCTGTTCTCCATTGTCGGTATGTCCGTAACCGCACTGCTCATGATTTTCTACCCCGCAATCTCCCGCAAGGTAAAGCGCAAGAAGTTCATGGGTCAGCTTGCTGTCATCGCGGTTATCGGCTATGCAATTCTGCTTGCCGCAGGTCTGTTCATGCCGTCAACCATGCTCAAGTTCTGGGCAATCACCATCGGCTATATGCTCTCTAACTTCGGTCAGTACGGCTACTACCTCGTAATGATGATTTCCATCATCAACACCGTTGAGTACAACGAGTACAAGACCGGTGAGCGCGATGAAGCAATCATCGCCTCCCTGCGCCCCTTCCTCACCAAGATGAGCTCCGCACTTATCGTGCTTATCACCAACGCGGCATACATCATCTTCGGCGTTACCAAGTACACCAACCAGATTTCCGATTTTGAAAACCAGTGCGCACGCAATCTCATCACCGAGCAGGATAAAATCAGCGCAATCAGCGGTGTAATCAGCGGAATTGAGCCTGCAAAGACGCTTGCTCTGCTCATCTGCATGGCGGCAATCCCCTGCGCGCTTATGCTCATTGCATACTTCCTTTACAAAAAGCACTACAAGCTTGACGAGGAAGAGTATGCCCACATCTGCGAAGAGCTTGACGCTCGCAAAGCAAAGGTATGAGTATTACAAAGCTTGCCTTGAAATTTGCAGCCCGTCTGCCCGATATTGAGAGCTTTGACCGCTTTCTCTTCATCGGCCCACACCCTGACGATATCGAAATAGGCGCAGGTGCAACTGCGGCAAAGCTTGCCGATATGGGCAAGGCAGTATGCTTTCTTGTCTGTCTTGACGGTCGCTATGGCTCCGAAACGATTCCACCCGAGGAGCTTATTGAAATCCGCAAGGCCGAGGCAATCAACTCCGCAAGGGCGCTCGGCGTTACTGATGTCCGTTTTCTCGGTCTTTCCGACGGCGGCTTTTACGAGCAGGCCGAGCTTATGCGCGGCATAGCCGAGGTTGTCGGCGACTTCAGACCCGAGGTCGTATTTGCACCTGACCCCTGCGTCGCAAGCGAATGCCACGCAGACCATCTCAATGTCGGCGATGCGGCACGGCGCATTGCCTATTTTGCTCCGTACGAAAACCTTATGCACGGCTACGGTGCGGCAGGTGCGCCCGTAAAAGCGCTTGCATATTATATGACCGCAAAGCCCACACGCTTTGTGAAAACAAGCGGCTACTTAAGCCGTCAGCTTGATGCGATTTTCAAGTGCCATATAAGTCAGTTTCCCGAGGGCAGCGACGATGGCAACGCAATCCGTCTGTACCTTAAGCTGCGCGCAGCCGATTTCGGCATTCGCAGTCTGAAGGGCACTGCCGAGGGCTTTCGCGTGCTCGGCGTAACGCAAATGCACTGTCTTCCCGAGGCGGAAAAATAACAAAAAACACAGTGGAAAATCCACTGTGTTTTTTATTTATAATTTATGCGATTGCGTCCTCAAGGCGAATAAGCATTGTTGCCGCTTCTGCTCTTGTTACGCTGTTTTTCGGAAGCATTGTTCCGTCGCCGTAGCCCTTGATTATGCCGATTGCGCACATTGCGTTGACGCTGTCAAAGATACACGGCTCAATATAGTCCTTGTCGGTGAAGCCGTCGCAGGCCGAGGCATCTGCCCCGCTCAGGTCCATTCCGCATACCGCCGCATATCTTGCAAGCATTGCGCACATCTGCTCGCGGGTTACCTTGGCATCGGGCATAAACCTTCCCTCGCCGCAGCCGTTTGTGATACCCGCATCGTATGCCCACAAAAGTGCGTTGAGGTAAGAGCAGCCTTCGGGGACATCCGTAAACTCATGCGTGAGTCCCTCTGTATCGGGCTTGCCCGCCATTGTGTAGAGCATCGTTACAAGCTGCGAGCGCGTTACATTGTTTTCCGCGGAAAGCTTTCTGTTGCTGATGCTGAGCAGACCCTCGCTGACCGCGCGGTCGGCATCCTTATAGTACCAGCAGTAGGGCTTGACATCGGAATACACATGGCCTCTTGCACTGTAGGTTATCCATGTCGTGCCGCTTGAGTAGTAGCCCGTGGCGTAGCCCTTGACGGTGTAAACGGTATCGGCCTTTGCGGTGATGCTGCTGCTGTATTTATTTGAGCTTGTTGTCGGCGCCGTATCGTTCGTTGTGTAGTAATAGCTTGCGCCCGTCGGCAGCCCGCTCAGAGTAATTTTGCCGCCGCTGACGCTTATCTTCGGCGTTGACAAAGTTGTGTATTTAATGGTCTTTGAAACGGAGTCGGTCTTAAAGCCGTTCCAGTCAAAGACGCATCTTGCCTTTACGGTGGTGTTATCGCTCACCGAAAAGCTTCCCGTGTACTTCTTGCTGTTATCCGGCATGGGCTCCGAGCCGTCTGTGGTGTAGTAAATCTTCGCGCGGCTATCGCCGGTGATGACAACCTTTTTGCCGCTTGAGGTATCCTGATAACTGATTGAGGGCTTGCTCAGGGTTGCGCCCGTGCCTGCCGAGTCGGGGTAAGCATCATAATAAATCTTGCTTGCTGTCGGAGTAATTCCACGGCGCACGAGAAGCTCATTCAGAGTTACGAACTCATAGCCCTGTGCCTTGAGAGTGTCAATTGCGTTGAGCGCTGCGGTTACGGAGGTGCTGTACAAATCGTGCATAAGCACAATTGAACCGTCTCTTGCAGCTCGCATAAACTGATTATAGGCTGCAGTAGCATTGCGGCTTTCCCAGTCTCGCGTATCAACCGACCAGTAGTAGCAGGGCACTGCCGCCGCCTTAAGCACGCGGTCATTATATCCGCCTCCGGGCGGACGCAGGGAGTAGTTGAGGTCATAGCCTATGGCCTTGTCAAGCGCACTGTCTGTCTTACTCAGCTCGGATTTAATGGCGGAATCCGAAATGCTTGTGAGAATTGCATGGCTGTAGGTATGGTTGCATATCTGATGTCCCTCCTGCCATGCACGCTTGACGAGTGAGGGGTTATTCTTCACCATCTCACCCACCATAAAGAATGTTACATGCACGCCGCGCGCCTTGAGTCCGTCAAGCAGCCTCGTTGTGTTTGCATATGACGGGCCGTCATCAAATGTAAGCGCGATAAGCTTCGTGCCGCCCGCTGCATCGGCCTGCAGCGGCACAAGCCCGACGAGCATTATTACCGCAAGCAGCATAACTGCCGCTCTTTTCAGCTTTCTCATCCCTACACCTCTTTTAGTTATGTATATATATGGTTATATTCTATATCTTTTCCACTGTCTTGTAAACAAAAATACTTGCCTATGCGACAAATTGATACTATAATTTTTCCAATAATACAAATTTCGGAGCTGTGATTTATGACTGATTTGAAATACTACTTTGACGGAACAAACGGATATCCCGTAACGGGAACGGTTACCGCAAACCTGCTTCTTTCATGCCGCGAAAAATTCAATACAGTTGCATCCCTGCCCTTTGAATACTCCGACAGTCTTTTTGACAACTCCGGCTGCTCATACAGACACGATTTGTGCCTGATGTCATTGGGGCTGTGTATGCCCGCATTCTCGCATAAAAATGACGGCGATATACACATTCGCGGCATACTGCGTTCAATCGGCTGCGATGACAGAACGATTCACACCAAGAAATTTGACGCAACAAGTCCTACCGACGACAGCTGCGGCTATGCCTTTGCCGCAAAGCGTCTTAAGAACGATTACCACCTCATTCCCGTTGTAATCCGCAGCCACCGCTACGGCGGCGAATGGGTCAGCAATGTGCATGTTGTTGACGAAAGCTGCCCCGACCATTCCTTCGGCTTCAAGACCGCTGCCGACAAGACCTACGATGCACTGTCGGCATACATAGAAGCGCACGGCTTCAACAGAAAGAAGATTAAGCTTTGGGTTGTGGGCTTCAGCCGCGGCGCAGCAATTGCAAATCTTCTCGGCGCAAGGCTCAATCTTGAAAGCGATGTGCCGAAGGACAACATTTTCTGCTACACCTTTGCCACTCCCTGCACAGTTTATGACCGCGCCAACTGTTTCATGGACAACATCTTCAACATCGTATCCGAGATAGACGCTGTGCCTCGTGTGCCGATTTGCAGCTGGGGCTTCACACGCTACGGCACGGATTTGTACCTGCCCTGCAGCGCACGCCGCGGTCCTGAGGAATACGCAAGACTCAGGGATAAAATGTCCGTGCAGTTTGACGCGCTTATGAAGCAGCTTGATGTTACCGATGCCAAATACACGGCAATCGACGACCAGGAAATTGCCGTTGACCTTCTCATGGACTGCCTTGACGACCTGCTTATCTCCCCCGAGAAATACATCGGCGGCGGATATCAGGGCATCATTATGGAATATATGAAGAGCAAAATCGGCGGCTTTGATTTTGAGCTGCGCACCTTCCTGCGTTTCCTGCTTGACGGCAATTCCGAGCTTGCAGATGAGCTGTGCGCGCTGATTGAGCAGTGGAATGAGCTTGCCGCCTTCGAAAAGGTGCAGCGCATAACAAAGCTTCCCGCAAGACGCAGGCAGGGTGAAAAGACTCCCGCAGGCGAAATTATTTCAATGGCGCTCAACATATTCATGCGCTATGCAAGAAAGCTGACCGCAACAAAGGTGACGGGCGGCGAGCAGGATTACTACTACGAGCAGCTCGTTTCCATGATTGTCGACACCTATCAGAATGCGAACAACTCCGCAATTCTCATGCAGCATTGGCCCGAAACATATCTTGCGTGGCTTAAGTCCGCTGACGAGAAGGAGCTTTTCCGCACAACAAGCTACCCGCGGCGCAGTGTAAAATAATTTGACAAAATCAGGATTTTGAAATATTCTGTATGCACTATTCTTAGAACGGAGAGAAGCGATGGATAAGACTCTTGTTGTTATGGCTGCAGGTCTCGGCTCACGCTACGGCGGAGTCAAGCAGATTGAGCGACTCGGACCCGACGGTGAAATCCTTATGGAATACGCCATCTATGATGCCGTTGCCGCAGGCTTTAACAAGATTGTTCTGATAATAAAGCCCGAGATATATGGCGATGTAAAATCACTGTTCGGTGACCGCATTGAGCGCAGCACCGGTATTAAAATAGACTATGCATTCCAGACCATCGACCGCTTCACCGAGTCAAGGCCCGAGTTTGCCGAAAGAGTAAAGCCCTTCGGCACTGTTCACGCGGTTATCTGCGCAAAGGAATTCATCAAGACCCCGTTCGCCGTTATGAATGCTGACGATTACTACGGCCGCAGCGCATTAGAATCGATTGCCGGTGAGCTTGACAGGCTCAGCGGCGCAGCGGATGCCACAATGGTCGCCTACCGCCTTAAGAACACCGTCAGCGAATTCGGCACGGTTACCCGCGGCGTATGCGATGTTGAAAACGGTTATCTTAAAAAGGTTAAGGAAACCTACAAAATCAAGCTAATGGCTGACGGCAGCATTCGTGACACCTCCGACTCCGACAACGGCCCCGTTCTTGACCCCGACTGCTTCGTATCCATGAATCTTTGGGGCTATCATCAGGACATACTGCCCGTTATGGAAAAGTATTTTGCAGATTTTCTTGCCGCTATTCCTGCTGACAATCTCAAAGCCGAATGCCTGCTGCCCGTTATGATGGACGAGTTTGCCGAAAATGGCGAAATCAGAATTTCCGCGCTCAGCACCCATGACCGCTGGTTTGGAATAACATACAAAGAGGACAAGGCAGGCGCTGTTGAGGCGCTCACAAGACTCCACGAAAACGGCACATATCCTCCCACTCTGTGGATGAATAAATAAAAAAAGACACACAATTGTGTGTCTTTTTTATTTTATTATTGCCGATATCTCGTAGGGTGTTCCGACAACGAGAAACGGGCCGTCACCCGAGTCTGCAAACACCGCATCCTCGTCAATATAGATATCCATACCGACGCACTCATCGCCGCAGTAGAAGCAGACATTGAAGTAAGAGCTTGACTGCGGCGCTTTCTTTGCGCCGTACTTCGGCGAGAGCAAATCCTCAAGGTCGTTGAGCGTTGCCTTGTCGGTAATCTCATATGAGTTGCCGAAAACTGAACTTACCACCGCATAGTCGGCATTGAGCTCAAGCTGCGTTACCTTGTTTTCCTCTTCGGTTTCCGCCTCGATTATTATACCGTCTGTCGGCGCTGCACTGTCGGCATTCTCAGTAGCTTCGTTCGGAAAAAGCTGCCGATAGCACAAGAAAGCCGCTATCGCAAGCACGAGCACAACAGCAAGAATTTTTACGGCTTTTTTCATACAAGGTCTCTCTTTATTCCTCGGGCAATCTTATACAACTCCTCAAGGCTCTCTACTCTGACAAGCTGCTGCTTGTAGTAGCCTGCATTTGCAACGCCCTTGAGATACCACGGAATCTGATGACGGGCCTCAAGGCAGGCAAGGCGCTCGCCGTTGAGCCCGGCATACATCTCCGTCTGTCGCACCGCAAGGTCAATTCTGTCTGCAAGCGGCGGAAGTTCGGGGACTTCCTTGCCCTCAAGCAGAGCATTCGCCTGCTCGAAAATCCACGGATTGCCGAAGCTGCCGCGGCCGACCATTGCAAGCTCGCAGCCGGTATAGCGCAGAATATGCGCCGCATCCTCCGCGCTGAAAATATCGCCGTTTGCGATTACGGGTATACTTACCGCTTTTTTTACATCGCGGATGATGTCCCAGTCGGCGCGGCCGGAGTACATCTGCGCCCTCGTTCTGCCGTGCACGGCAATTGCCGCTGCGCCTGCCTGCTCCGCGATTTTCGCGAACTCAACCGCATTCACATTACCGCCGTCAAAGCCCTTGCGGAATTTGACGGTTACGGGAACGCTGACGGCCTTGACAACACTCTCGATAATTCTGCCCGCAAGCTCGGGCTCGCGCATAAGTGCCGAGCCGTCACCGCTTTTGACGATTTTGCCAACAGGGCAGCCCATATTGATGTCGAGAATTTCCGCGCCCGAGTACTCAAGCGCCATTGGTGCGGCCTCGGCCATAACCTCGGGCTCGTGGCCGAAAATCTGCGCCGCAAAGGGGTGGCAGATTTCAGGGTTGTACAGCAGTGACTTTGTCTTGTTATCTCCGTAGCACAGCGCCTTTGCGCTCACCATCTCAGTGGTTGTGAGCGCCGCTCCGAGCTCGGTGCAGATTGCGCGGAAGGCAAAATCGCTCACTCCCGCCATAGGCGCAAGCGTAAGGCGGCCGTTTATTTCAACATTACCTATCTTCACCATAGCAAATCAAGTCCCACGGGGCAGTGGTCGGAGCCCATAATCTCGGGCAGGATATATGCGTCCTTAATATTCTCGCGAAGTCTGTCGGACACAACGAAATAGTCAATACGCCAGCCGACATTTCTCTCGCGTGCGGCAGCGCGGTAGCTCCACCACGAATACGCATCGCGGCGGTCGGGATAAAGGCTTCTGAAGGAGTCTATGAAGCCCGCCTCGAGAAGCTCTGTGAATTTGCCTCGCTCCTCATCGGAAAAGCCGGGGTTAAAGTGATTGGTTGCGGGATTTTTAAGGTCAATCTCCTCGTGCGCAACATTCATATCGCCGCAGACGATTACGGGCTTCGATTTATCAAGCTCGCACAGATACTGTCTGAAATCGTCCTCCCAGCTCATTCGGTAGTCAATGCGGCGCAGGCCGTCCTGCGAGTTAGGGGTGTAAACGCAGACGAGGTAGAAATCCTCGTACTCAAGCGTTACGGCGCGGCCCTCGGTGTCGTGCTCGGGTATGCCGAGGTTGTATTTAACGGAAATCGGGGTATGCTTTGTAAAGATTGCAGTACCCGAATAGCCCTTCTTTTCGGCATAGCACCAGTAGCTCTCATAGCCGGGCAGGTCGAGACTTATCTGTCCTTCCTGAAGCTTTGTTTCCTGCAGGCAGAAAAAGTCCGCATCAAGTGACCAGAATATATCCTCAAAGCCCTTTTTCGCAACGGCGCGCAGGCCGTTGACATTCCAGCTGATAAATCTCATTTTTCCTCTGCCTTTCCTCTTGCATCGCTTAATGCGGCATCGCGAAGGCGCGCAACCTCGCCGGAGGCACCGTCCTTCGTATCCTTCGTTTTCACCGCAACGAGTCTGTTTATGTGTATGCCCTGCGCGTGGAATTTTGACTCGTAGTCGGTCATAACTCCCGAAACACCGTCTCTGTGCAGGTCGTTTGTTACCTCTTTAAGCTCCCAGCCCTCAGCAGTCATCTGCTCAACCGACCAGTCAAAAAGCGGTCTGTTGTCGGTCTTGAAGTGAATTTCACCGCCAAGCGGCAGCAGGTCTGCGTAGCTGCGCAGAAATCCCGGTGCCGTAAGTCTGTGCTTTGCATCGCGGCTTTTCGGCCACGGGTCGCAGAAGTTTACGAATATGCGCTCGATTTCCGCATTTTCAAACACCTCGCGCAGCTCAAGCGCGTCCATTTCGATGAAGCGGATATTCTCAATCCCCTCCTCGCACACTCTCTCCATACCCGTCACCATTGCATCGGCAACCTTTTCAACGGCAATCAGCATTGCGTCGGGATTTTCCTTTGCGGTACCGGCGGTAAATCTGCCCTTGCCGCAGCCGAGCTCAAGCCAGAGCTTGTCATAGTCGGAAAAGCTGTCCCTCCAGCTGCCCTTGAGCTCCTTCGGATTTTTTATCTGCACCTGCGCACACTTTTCCATGCGCGGAATCAAGTTAGGTTTTTTTCTCATTCTCATTGGGATTTGCCTCCATGCATCATTCAAATAAAAAAATACCACATTATTATTAAAACATCAATTGCGAAATTTAGTGTCACATTCTGTCACATTTTGTCTATTTTCCTACATAATCCCCCTTGAAATGGCAAAATACATATGCTATAATTACTTAATCAAAAGATTAACATGTATTATTATGCATTTTTAAGGAGAGTGTGCTCGTGAAACGCATCAAAGTTTCTAATAATGTCATTCGTCGTCTTCCTCGCTATCTGAGAAAGCTTGATGAACTTACCGAGGCCGGCGTAAGCCGTATCTCCTCAGGTGAGCTTGGCCGCCAGCTTGGTCTCACTCCCTCTCAGATAAGACAGGACTTCAGCTGCTTCGGCGAATTCGGTCAGCAGGGCTACGGCTACAAGGTCACCGCACTGCGCGCTGAGATTGCTTCCATTCTCGGTATGGACCGCGGCTTTACCGCTATCCTCATCGGTGTCGGTAACATCGGCCAGGGCCTTATGTGCAACTTCTCCTTCAAGAAATGGGGCTTCGACCTTAAGGCTGCATTCGATGTAAAGCCCGAGCTTATCGGCAAGGACTATGACGGCGTTCTCGTTAACGATATTGCAACTCTTCCCCAGTATCTCAACGAGAATCATGTCGATGTTGCAGTTCTCTGTGTTCCCAAGGATTACGCTATCTCCATCACCGAGACTCTCACCAAGAACGGCGTTAACGCAATCTGGAACTTCACCAATGTTGAGCTCATCGCTCCCGAAAGCCGCACCATCGTCGAGAATATCCACTTCTCCGACAGCCTGCTTTCACTCAGCTACTATGTTGCAGACGACATTGACGAAAAGGCCGCCCGCGCAGCAAGACTGAACAAATAAAAAAACCAGCAAAGGCGGGTATTAACCCGCCTTTTTCTTTTCTCAAAGGAGATTTATTATGTCCGACACAATTGCAGCCGTTTCAACGGGAATGCAGGTTTCCGCAATCGGCATTCTTCGCCTTTCGGGCGATGACGCAATAAGCATTGCCGACAAGCTGTTTTTCCCCGCTTCCGGCAAGGCACTCACAAACTTTCCCGACAGACAGCTTGTATACGGTTGTCTTAAGGATGCAGCAGGCGAAACACTTGACTACTGTCTTTGCACCGTAAGCCACGCGCCGCACAGCTACACCGGTGAGAACACCGCAGAGCTTCAGTGCCACGGCTCACCCGCCGTTCTGCGCGCCGCGCTCGATGCCGTATTCTCCCTCGGTGCGCGTCAGGCCCTGCCGGGTGAATTTACAAAACGCGCCTTCCTGAACGGCAGAATGGACCTCACAAGTGCCGAGGCCGTTGCCGATATAATTGATGCCGAGACCGCTGAAGCTGCTAAAAACGCAGCAGGACAGCTCGGCGGCGCAATCTCGCGCAGGATTGACGGCATATACCGCCTGCTCACCGACATAAGCTCGCATTATCATGCGGTGCTCGATTATCCCGACGAGGATATTGAGGACTTCCGCATGGAAAGCTACAAGAGCGATATCTCGGGCGCAATTGAAACTCTCGCAAGACTCAGCGCAAGCTACAGCTCGGGCCGCATTATGCAGGGCGGCATTCAGGCAGCTATCATCGGCAGACCGAATGCAGGCAAAAGCTCTCTTTTAAACGCCGTGCTCGGCTACGACCGCGCCATTGTTACCGATATTCCCGGCACAACTCGCGATACGATTGAAGAAAAGCTCCGCCTCGGCGGTATTCTTCTCAGGCTTACCGACACTGCAGGTCTGCGCGATACCGACGACGAGATTGAGCGCTTAGGCGTTATCCGCTCGAGAGAGGCAATGGAGAATGCAGAGCTTGTGCTTGCCGTAATCGACGGCAGCCGCGGCATATCCGAGGAGGACCTCGAAATTATCCGCGAGGCCGAAAAGGCACCGCACGCCGTTGTTGTTATTTCAAAATCCGACCTCGGAAAAGCCGCCGAGCTTCCGCAGACGAGGCTTCCCATTGTTGAGCTCAGCTCCGTTACGGGTGAGGGCATTGACAGACTCGGCGAGCTTGTGAAAGATATTTTCCCGATGCCCGATGCCCCCGCAGGTGAGATTCTCACAAACGCAAGGCAGGCAGAGGCCGTTAACCGCGCGCTTGAGGCAATGAACGCGGCATACGAGGCAATGCTCTCGGGCTGCACTCCCGACATTGTGCTGACCGAGGCAGAGGGCGCAATGAACGCACTCGGTGAGCTCACGGGCCGCACGGTGCGCGAGGATGTTACAAACCGCATATTCGAAAGATTCTGCGTGGGTAAATAA
>JAZUJB010000023.1:0-5201 GCA_045642545.1 Oscillospiraceae bacterium | reverse complement strand
GGCAAAGCTGTATTTCAAGTACGGCGCAATGGGCTCGTCAAAATCGGCTCAGGCGCTTATAACGCAGTTTAACTACGAGGAGCTGGGGATGTCTGTGTGGCTGATTAAGCCCAGCATCGACACCCGTGACGGCGCAGATATAATCAAAAGTCGCATCGGCCTTGCGCGTACCGCGCAGGTTATAACTCCCGAGCAGAATATTGTTGAGGAGTATGCAAAAGCGGGAAGGCACGATGTAATAATTGCCGATGAGGCGCAGTTTTTCACACCCGAGCAGATTGACCAGCTGCGCGAGATAGTGGATTTTGAGGACCTGCCCGTGCTGTGCTTCGGACTGCGTACCGATTTTCTGACGCATTTATTCCCGGGCGCGCGCAGACTCATGGAGCTTGCCGATTCAATCACCGAGATTAAAACCGTATGCGCCTGCGGACGCAAGGCAACGGTCAATGCACGAATTGACGAAAACGGCAGAATAATCACCGAGGGAGACCAGGTGTTCCTCGGCGGCAACGACAGCTATATCGCAATGTGCCACAGATGTTGGCAGAAAAAGATAAGAGAACAGGAGAATCAGATATACATTTTCTGAGAGGTACAGATATGAAGAATGTTTTCGGAGTCCTTTGCGAAAAAGGAAAAGAAGAACGACGCTATGACGGCGAGCGCTTTGTAGTACGCAAGGCAGATAGCAGATTTCAGGATGAGCTTGAAAGCTTTGTGGATGAAGCACTTGATGTAGAGGCAAAAGCAGGACTGCCCCCTGTGTTGAACTTTGTTAAATGGCTTGCGGGCTTAGCTTTCCTTCTTATAATTGCAGCTGTTGCCAAGGGAATCGGAGAAGTCAGCCTTGCACAGATGTTCAAAAATGCTCCGGTATTGTTTTGCTGCGGTGGGGCCGGTGCAGTTGTATGGCTCATACTTTTCGCACTTGAAAAAGTCAAGTACAAAAAGGTTGATAACACCGGCGCAATAGACGAGATTAACAATAAGGCATTGAATATTGAGCTTCAGTGCGAGGAGGAGCTTGGAATTCCTCACGATGCACCGAGGGTGGATATTTTCTCTTTTGAATACAAGGAGAAAAACGGCAAGGATAAAGTTAAAGAGAGCGTTGGTGGAATGTACATCAGCAATGAAATGCGTCTGTTTAAGGAAGACGATAATCTCTGCCTTGCGGACTTTACCGATGTATATGCATTCTCACTTGATGGCTTCAAAAAGCTTGTACATAAGAAAAAGCGCGCATCATTTGATGAATGGAACAAGGAAGAAGAGTACAACAAGGGAGAATACAAGCAGTATAAGATTCGTACCAATGACTACGGCACATATTTCTGCAAGTATTACGCCCTGCAGTACGCTGATGTTTTCGGGGAATATGAGATATTCTTCCCTGAATATGAATTAGAACACTTTGAGCAGTTACTCAATCTGCCCATTGAAGAAGAATAATAATTTTGGAGGAAAACAATGAAAAAGTATGTAGCGGAATTCATCGGCACCTTCGTGCTCGTACTCTTCGCGTGCGGCGTTGCCGCAGTAACGGGCTGCGCATTTCCTGAGGCAGGCTATGTTGCAACCGCACTCGCCTTCGGTCTGTGCATTGTCGCGATGGCTTACTCCATCGGCAACATCTCCGGCTGCCACATCAACCCCGCAGTTTCCATCGGCTGCCTCGTTGCAGGCAGAATGAGCTTCAAGGACTTTGTCGGCTATGTTGTCGCACAGTTCCTCGGCGCAATTGCAGGCGCTGCAGTGCTTATGGCACTCATCGGCACCGAAAAGGGCCTCGGCTGCAACGGACTTTACAACGGCAGCATCGGAATGAGCTTCCTCGTAGAAGTCATTCTCACCTTCGTATTCGTGCTCGTAATTCTCGGCGTTACCTCCAAGAAGGGCAACGGCGGAATGGCAGGCATAGTAATCGGTCTGACACTGGTTGTTGTACATCTGTTCGGCATCCCCTTCACCGGCACCTCCGTCAACCCCGCAAGAAGCTTCGGACCTGCACTGCTTCTCGGCGGCGACGCACTCTCCTGCGTTTGGGTGTTCATCGCAGCACCTCTGGTAGGCGGCGTTATCGCAGCACTCGTATGGAAGTTCCTCGAGGGCAAGGAAGCATAAGAATAACAACAAAAATACCCGTTCATCGAAAGATGAACGGGTATTTTTTAATCCACTTTTACGATGTTTCGCATAATTTCGGGCGCAAGCTTCACCACTTTGCGGTCGTAGGTTATCAAACCGTTAACCTCGTCCTCCACATCGGTGAGCTGAGTGTATACCGCAGCGGCAAGTCCCTGCTCGTATGCGGGACGGATTTCGTCGCTGTACAGCTTCTCGAGAGCCTTCTTCAGTGCGGCTTCGGATTTGAAGCGCTTGTAGCCGAAATTCTTGGCATTGAAGCAATGGCCCTCGCAGCGCATATTGTAGCCGCCGAACTCGGAAAGCAGCACCGCTCTGCCGAGCTTGTCGGGCTTGAAAACATACTTCTTAAAGTAAACATGCAGACTTTTGGTGTCACCGATTTTCTGGTCGTGCCAACCGGAGGCGTGGTCAACCGTGCGGGTGGGGTCCATAAGTCTGACCTTTTCGGCAATGCGAGCTGCATCAAACTGTCACCAGCCCTCGTTGAAAGGTACCCACATTGCAATGCAGGGGCAGTTGTACAGAAGCTCAATCATCTCGTTAAGCTCGGTTTCGTAGCGCGCTCTGCCCTCCATATCGTCGCGGGCAAATAGCTTGTAGTTTCTGTCGCTGAGGTGAATTCCCGTGACAAGGGGAGTGGAGATTATTGCGGGATTGTACTCGCCGCCGCCGTTAATCATATCCTGCCATACGAGCATACCAAGTCTGTCGCAGTGATAGTACCAGCGCAGAGGCTCAATCTTAATATGCTTGCGCAGCATATTGAAGCCCATGTCCTTGGCGGTCTGAATATCAAATATCATAGCCTCGTCGCTGGGCGCGGTGTACATACCGTCGGACCAGTAGCCCTGGTCGAGCAGACCGTTGTGGAAATACGGCTTGCCGTTGAGGAACAGTCGCTTTACGCCCTTGCTGTCAGCCTCAACGGAGAATTTGCGCATTGCAAAATAGCTTTCAACCTTGTCATCACCGTATCTGACGGTGAAATCGTATAGCTTGGGGTTTTCGGGAGTCCAGGGCTCAAAATCGGGAACGGGAATCGTTGCGGGCAGGGGATACATATTGCCCTCAAACATGGCAAAGCCTTTCTTATCTCCAACAGTTTCGGCAGAGATTTCAACACAGGCGTTGTCGAAATCAGGCGTAATTTTCAGATTTTTGATACAATCGTCGGGAACGCACTCTGCCCACACGGTCTGCCATATGCCACTTTGCGCGGTGTACCATATGCCGCCGCGTTCGGTTTTCTGCTTGCCGCGGGAGTGATAACTCGTGTCGGAGATATCTCTTACGCAGACGGAAAGCTCGTTGACACCCTTGTGCAGAAAGCCCGTCGCGTCAAATTCGAAGGGAAGATAGCCGCCTATGTGACGCCATGCGCGCAGACCGTTGATGTAAACGGTGCAGGACTGGTCAACCGCACCGAAGTGCAGAAGAATTCTGCCCTTGTGCTCGGGACGCTCCCATTGTCTGCGGTACCACAGATATTCATCGGGCTTGAGTGAGCGACCGACTCCGGACAGCTCACACTCAGGGGAGAAGGGGACTATGATTTTTCCGTCCCATTTCTCCGGCTGCTTTTCACCGGCTGCGGTGATTGCGTAATCCCACTCACCGTTGAGATTGATATAAGAGTCGCGCCGCATCTGCGGACGGGGATATTCGGGCAGAACATTGTTCTTGTCAAGCTTTTCGCCCCAAGAGGTCAGCATGGTTTTTCCTCCCTATATTTTATAATGTATAATGATATATAATTATACAGCATTCGTGCCTTTTTGATAAGCCCCAAATTTGCAATTAGAGGGGAATACGGGCAATAATGGCAAAACGGGAAGACAGTGGCCGAATATGCACTGTTTTCTGTACAATTGTTAATCATTTGTCAGGGAAACGGGCCAAAAACGGCCTTTAATTGACAAAAATCGAGTCATTGAATGTAGACACCATACATAGTTTATGGTATATTTAAGTTTGTCATAAAATAGAGAGGTGATGCAAATGCCCTATAAGTTCCGTGGCGGCGTACATCCCAATTATATGAAGGCACCGGAAGAACCGGTCGTCGTCGTAACCCCGCCGCCCCAGGTAGTTGTCCCGATGGCACAGCACATCGGCGCACCCTGCCAGCCGCTGGTAGCGGTCGGTGATTATGTAACAATGGGTCAGAAAATCGGCGAAAATCCCGCCCCTGTTTCCGCTCCTGTTCATTCTCCCGTATCTGGCAAGGTTATCAAAGTTGAGCCCAGACCCCATCCCCTGGGCGATATGATCATGGCAGTCGTAATCGAAAACGACTACCAGGATACCCCCTGCACCGATATGGCTCCTCTTACCGAAGAAGAGCTCAAGGACCCCGAAGCCATCCTCACCCGTCTGCGTGAGGCAGGTATCGTCGGTATGGGCGGTGCAATGTTCCCGACCGCATTCAAAATCCGTGGCGGTCTCGGCAAGGTTGATACTCTCATCGTAAACGGTGCAGAGTGCGAGCCTTACCTCAACGGTGACCACTGGACCATGCGTCTGCACCCCGAAGAGCTGCTCAAGGGTATTGAGCTGGCACGCATCGCAAGCGGACTGGACAAGGCATACTACGGTATTGAGAAGAACAAGATGGATGCCATCGATCTTCTCAACTCCAAGAATCCTGCTCAGTACGGCGTTGAAATCGTTCCCGAAGAGGTCAAGTACCCCCAGGGCGCAGAGAAGATGCAGATTAAGGTCATCACCAACCGCGAGGTCAAGCCCGGCGGTCTGCCCTCCGGTGTCGGCTGCAATGTAATCAGCACCCAGACTGCATACGCAATCTACAAGGCATGCTATCTCGGCATCCCCTGCTACGAGCGTATACTCACCGTTGGCGGTTCCGCTGTCAACAAGCCCTACAACCTTCAGTGCCGCGTAGGTACTCCCTTCTCTTACATAGTTGAGCAGTGCGGCGGCTTCATCAAGACCCCCAAGAAGATCGTTCTCGGCGGACCTATGATGGGCCTCATCGCAACCAGCCTCGACGCTGTTAACATTAAGGGTACCGCAGGCATCCTGTTCTTCAC
>JAZUJB010000022.1:0-11983 GCA_045642545.1 Oscillospiraceae bacterium | reverse complement strand
TGGTCAAACCACGGTGTTGTCACCATACGTTCCGTTCCGTCGTCAAGAAGTCCGCTTGCGCCTTCAACCATATACCCCACGCAGTCAACAAGTCTGACAGAAAGCTCGATGCCATCGTCAAGGCTGATATTGACTGCTTCTTCAGGCACAAATTTGGGCTCAGAAGTCATAATCGTTTTTCCCGAACCGCTCTGCGGAAGCTCATCCTTTGCTCTTTCACGAGCATACACATCTTCAATATTGGGAATAACCAGAGTTTCCATGAATCGCTTTATAAATGTTGATTTTCCCGTTCTGACAGGGCCGACAACGCCAAGCATTACTGCGCCGTTTGTTCGTGTATAAATATCCTTGTAAATATCAGTTTTAGTCATATATAAAAAACCTCCGCAGTTTCTCGTTTGTACGAGTCTATGAACTGCGGAGGTCAATTATTCTGTTTTCAGAAAAACTGTGCTGTCTGACAGTGCTTTTCCGATATTTTAATTTCGCATTCGGGGAATTCGGTTTTCAGCTTTTCGCAAATTACAGGAACTATTACGTTTTCCGTGCAGAAATGATCTGCATCAATAAGATTTATGCCCAACTCTTTAGCATCGAGGAAACAGTTGTATTTAATATCCGATGTAACGTAAGTGTCGCATCCGAGTTCTTTAGCAAGGTAAACGCTGCTTCCGCCGGATCCGCCCATGACCGCAAGCTTTTTTACTTTAAGTCCGGCATCGTGGTATCTGAGCCCGTTTGCATTGAGCGCCGTCTTGCATTTTTCAAGAAATTCAGGCAGTGACATTTCACTTTCAAGCTCACCTATGCGCCCACAGCCTTGTTTTACTCCAAGCGAGTCAGTGCCCGTATATTCAAGATACCCCTCTGTGACCGCTCCGAGTGCGCTCATAAGGGCATCGTTTACACCGCCATTTGCAATATCGAGATTTGTATGCATACAGATTGCGGAAATATCGTTTTTGATAAGCTTGATTATTTTTCTGCCCACCAAATCCTCATCCAAGACACTCTTGATTTCGTTGAAAATAACAGGGTGATGCGAAACAATAAGATTTGTACCAAGCTCAATAGCTTCGTCTATGACATCATCGGTAATATCAAGAGCAACAAGGCATTTAGTTACAGCGCTTTTCTTGCTGCCGACCAGAACGCCGACATTGTCAAAGTCCATTTTAAGCTCAATCGGAGCAAGCTTATTCAGGTAATCAAATATATCCTTAACTGTTGTCATCGCTGCCTCCCCCGCATTTCAATCAATTCTGCAAGCACATTTTCAGTCAACGCCAGCCACGCATCAAGTCCGTCTCGTTTAGTTCTCTTTAGACCGTCAGCAGCCGACTTAAAGCGCTTTATATGAATATCGAGAAGCTTATCAAAGCAGGGACTGTCTTTTATAAGCTCGTATCTTCCGATGTAAAGCTCAGAATCCTTGTATCTGCAATCGTTTCCGGGCTTTGCGCAGATAATCTGATATATAGTGCCGTTTTCATCTATATGAGACTCATTTGTTATGATAAATTCATTGTTCACAAGCCAGTATCTTAGAATTTCAGGCTTGGTGACCGGTTGCAGAATGAGCTTTATATCCGGTCTTGCGCACCACTCGGCACGGTCAAGAATACCGGTTATCATATCTCCGCCCATACCGGCAACGATAATCGTATCTATTTTTTCAGGTTCGCATCCCTCAAGACCGTCGCAAAGAATAAGCTCAACCGAAGCCTCGCAGTCTGCCTGCATAAGATTCTGCTGCGCTTTTTTGAGCGGCCCTTCATTTATATCGGTAGCGAATATATTGCCGCTATATCCCCGCTTTGCAAGCATAACGGGAATATATGCGTGGTCGGTTCCAACATCGGCTACGCCAATGCCGTCCTCAACATATGAAGCTATCAGTTCAAGTCGGTTACTCATAATACTCCAAATAAGCCAAAAAGCCGGGGCTTCCGGCTTTTTAGCTTGATAATTAATTACAGGGCCATCAGGTATGCCTTGAGCTCAACAACGAACTCATCGGCGTCAACACCGTGTGCTGCACAAGCCTGCTCAAGACTCTCTGCAGTTGCAAGAGCGCAACCAAGGCAGTGCATACCAAGCTCCTGGAACTTAGGCATTGCTTCAGGGAAATCCTCAAGGATTTCGGAGATCATGCTCTCTCTGCTGAGATCCATAATTTTCAACATTTCCATTGTTAAATCTCCATTCAAATCGTATTAGAAAAAAGAAAGGGACGCCGAGAGGACGTCCCACTCTATTCCTGTAGGTTTTATCCTCAGGCCTCTTCCTTCATCTTTGCAAAGCACTCGCTGCAGTATACAGGACGATCGGACTTGGGCTCAAAGGGAACCTTTGCCTCGCCGCCGCATGCTGCGCAAACTGCGGTGAAGAACTCACGGGGACCGCGTGCTGCGTTCTTGCGAGCGTCACGGCATGCCTTGCAGCGCTGGGGCTCGTTCTGGAAGCCGCGCTCTGCGTAGAATTCCTGCTCACCTGCGGAGAACACGAACTCCTGACCACATTCCTTGCAAACTAAGGTCTTGTCTTCGTACATTTTGAATCCTCTCTTTTGAAAAACTTGCCTGTCGGCTTATATGTGCGTCAGCTTCAGCTGATATCGCCTGATTTGAGAATCTGCGCAAGTTTGCGCCTTATCCTTTGTATTGCATTATCAACGGCTTTTTCGCCCTTACCCGTCATTCTCGCGATTTCCTTGTAGCTGTAACCGCTCAGGTAATTCTGCAATACGCTCTTTTCAAATTTCGATAACTTTTCCAAGAAGGATAAGTAAAACTCTTCTGTGTATTCTTTGTTCTCTCTTGCCAGAATCTGCTCTTCAGGTGAATACTGAAACATTTGGGCATATGCCAATAGTGGAGACTGGGATTCGTCCGAGAGTAAGGTGTCCAACGAAACACCGGCATTCAAAGGAATGTGCTTTGCGCTCGATGCAGACTTAACTGCTGTCAGAAGCCTGTTTTTAATACAGAGCTCTGCAAATGTTTTAAACGCTGTGTTATGCTCGGGATTATACTGCCTGATTGCCGAAAGGAGCCCGAACATACCTTCCTGAATAAGGTCTTCACTGTCGCCGCCGGCAAGAAACAGGGGTCTTGCGCAAACACGCACAAGGCGCATATAGCGCTCAACAAGGGCTTCTTCAGCCACTCTGTCACCTTCTACAGACAGCTTCTGTAAGACATTATCATCAAATTTAGCGTAATTTAACATAAAACTCTGAGTTTTTTCTAATTTTTCTACTATATTATATAACAAAGATAATGATTGTCAATAGAAAAAAAGCACAACTGTCAATAAAAATTCAGTAATTTAGTTGCTTAAAGTCCTATTTCCTGCTGACCGAGATACTCAATACCGAGATGAGTATACGCTTTCTTTGTTACGCAGCGTCCTCGCGGGGTTCTTGTGAGGAAGCCCTGCTGCAGAAGATACGGCTCGTACACATCCTCAAGGGTTACCGCTTCTTCATTAATGGTTGCAGCCAAGGTGTCCAGGCCGACCGGGCCGCCGCCGTAGAATTCGATTATACTGCGGAGCATTTTGCGGTCAAGTGAGTCAAGGCCGAGCTTGTCAACCTCAAGGCGCGACAGTGCCATATCGGCAACTTCCTTGGTAATTACGCCGTCAGCTCTGACCTGTGCAAAATCTCGTACTCTGCGTAGCATTCTGTTTGCAATTCGGGGTGTTCCGCGTGAGCGGGATGCTATCTCGTAAGCACCTTCCCTATCAATCTCAATGCCGAGAATATCAGAGGAACGCTCAACAATCTTTCTAAGCTCGTCTGCGGTGTAAAGCTCGAGTCTGAGTGTAACACCGAACCTGTCGCGCAAGGGCGCCGTAAGCTGTCCGGAGCGCGTTGTAGCGCCTATGAGCGTGAACTTAGGCAACTCAAGGTGAAGAGAGTTTGCGGAAGGTCCCTTGCCGAGGATAATATCTATCGCATAGTCCTCCATGGCAGGGTAAAGAATTTCTTCATATGCTCTGTTAAGTCTATGAATTTCGTCAACGAAAAGGATATCGCCCTCATTGAGATTTGTGAGCATCGCAACAAGGTCACCGGGCTTTTCAATCGCAGGGCCGGAGGTTATGCGCATATTTACGCCCATCTCGTTGGCAATAACAGACGCAAGCGTTGTTTTACCGAGTCCCGGAGGGCCGTGCAGAAGAACATGGTCGAGCGGCTCATTGCGCAGTCGTGCAGCGTCAATAAAAACGCTGAGATTGTCCTTAGCCTTTTCCTGGCCGATATATTCGGTAATTGTTCTGGGACGAAGACTGCCCTCTCCTGCATCCTCAGGAAGCACTGATGAGCTTGTTACTATGGGCTGGTCTTCAAGGCCGTCTGAAAAGTTTATACTCATTGGCAGTCTCCTTACATCAGATTTTTAAGCGCGATTTTTACAATCTGCTCAGTTGACATACCGCTTATGTCCATCTTTCTGAGTACACTGTTGATTTCGGGTACGGAGTAACCCAAAACCATAAGCGCAGCAATAGCATCGTTTCTCGCGTCTCCGTCAGCAACGGAAATTACCGCAGGCATCTCGGTTGCAACGCTGCCTGCTTCCTTGCTGACCTTGTCCTTGAGCTCAAGGATTACTCTCTGAGCAATCTTTTTGCCCACGCCCTGAGCAACCGTTATTGCCTTTTCATCACCGTTCATAATGGCAATGGCAAGTGCCTCGGGAGTGCTTGTTGACAGAATTGCCTGCGCAGCCTTGGGTCCGATGCCTGAAACCGTGAGCAGCATCTCAAAGCAGCGCTTTTCGCTCAAGGTAGCAAATCCGTACAAATCAAAGCAATCCTCCTTGATGTATTCGGATATGTATAGCTTTGACTTTTCCTTAATCTTAAGCTGCGAAAGAGTATTAACGGTTGTATTAACCGCATATCCTACTCCGCCGCAATCGACTACTGCGAGATTTATATCAATATCGGTAATTATTCCTTCTAAATGGTAGAACATACCCCGTTATCTCCTTTGTTACTGAGAAGTGAAGTTGAGCTTCTTGCGTGGCATATTGCAAGCGCTACGGCATCAGCTGCGTCATCGGGCTTGGGTGCGGCAGGTAAGTTCAAAATTCTGCGAACCATATCGATTACCTGATTTTTTTCCGCTCGGCCATAACCGACCACCGCCTGCTTTACCTGAAGCGGCGTGTATTCAAATACCTGAACACCTGCGCGGTACGCTGCAAGCAGGATAACTCCTCTTGCATGTGCAACCGAAATGCCCGTAGTGATATTTGTGTTGAAAAACAGCTCCTCTATCGACATCACATCGGGATTAAAGGTGCTGATAAGCTCATTCATATCCTCAAAAATTCTGTCAAGTCTGCTCGACAGTGAGGTGTGAGCGGGCGTGCTGATTACTCCGCAGGTAACGAGCTTCATTTTATTCTTTTCGCTGTCAACAATGCTGAATCCGACAGTTGCAAGTCCCGGATCGATGCCTAATATCCGCAAAAATATCACTTCCTATCAGTAAATTTTAACACAATATATAATTTATATCAACATAAAAAAGACCGCACCATCGGTGCGGTCTTTAGATTATCTGTTATGCGCGAGGATGAGCTTTGTTGTAGACATCCTTAAGCTGCTTCTTAACGAGCTGAGAATAAATCTGAGTCGAAGAAATGTCCGCATGGCCGAGCATCTCCTGAATGGAGTGCAGGTCAGCGCCGTTTTCAAGCAGATGTGCAGCAAATGAATGGCGGAGAGTATGCGGAGTGATTGTCTTTTCTATGTTTGCCTTCTGCTGATAAGACTTAATTATCTTCCAGAAGCCCTGTCTTGACATTCTCTCGCCGCTTACATTGACAAACAATGCCTGTTCGCCGGGAAGCGCTATCATCTGAGGTCTTATGAACTCGATGTATTCAGACAGTGCTTTAACAGCGGTTGCATACAGAGGAATGAATCTCTCCTTATCTCTGCTCATGCATCTGATTACGCCTGCGGAAATATTAACATCGTTGATGTTGAGTGCGATAAGCTCGCTTACTCTTATACCGGTTGCGTAGAGAAGCTCGAGCATAGCTCTGTCGCGGTAACCCTTTGCATCTGTACATGAGGGCTGCTCAAGAAGAAGCTCAACCTCCTTGCTGGTGAGAATCTGAGGAAGCTTCTGCGTTGCTTTATCGGGCACGAGCTTTGTTGCGGGACTTTCTTTAAGATATCCCTCGGTTACGAGCAGTGAATAAAAGCACTTTACGGATGCAATTGCTCTGCTGACGGTTGCAACAGATTTGCCGTTGCCCTTTAACCAGCCTATGTAATCAGCAAGCTCATCTTCTGTGACATTATCAAGAGTATCGTCAGTGTGAGTTTCAATATAATCACTCAACTGTCTTATATCCCTTAAATAGGAGCTGAGGGTATTCTGTGAACACTTTTTAACATCAGTCAGGTACTTATTAAAGATTTCAAGACATTCTGAATTAAGCATTCATATGACCCCCTTTCTATAAAAAAGTATTTAAGTCGGAAATACCGATAATTGATAAAATCACAAAAGACAAAGCAAGCGCTAAGGTCTTAACAAGCTCAGCCTTGAGCCTTCGCTCGTTTTTCACCTTATTAAACAGCTTCTTTGCCGAAACCAACGAACCGCAGGAAACCAGCGTGCATATAAAGACCAAAAGCAGCACAGCTATGAATGACTTTACAATAATTATTGCACTCAGTTCCGCATTCGGAATTATGGTAGCCAGGGACATCGGCAAAAAAAGTCCCATCGCCCAATCGGTAATAGGAACAATCGCCGAGCCTACTATCGAAAATGCAGATAATTGCATAAAAAACAGAATAAAAACGCAACCGAAAATTCTGAAATCAAGATTAGCAATAATCGGTAAATCCTTCTCAAAGAACGAAAGCGATGTATTGCTTATCGCAAATGTAAGTACTCCAAGCAAAAACGCAAGGTTTGTCAAGAGTAATTCACTTCTTGCCGTTCTGCAGCGAGCCGGCTTTTTGCTGAGATTTTCTGATTTCATTCCGTCACCTCAATGTGAAAAATAAGCATCGAGAATAACGGATAAATTTACATAATCAGTCCGTATGGACAATATAATACAAATTCTCGATGTTATCAAGGCTTTTTGCTGAAATTGATGATTTTTGTTAATTATGTCGATATATTATGTTAACCATATTATGTTAACCAAGCTACTCCAGATTCGCAAAGCATTGTATTTCAATGCGTATGCAACAACATTTCGTTAACAGCCCGTAATATCAGCACAACATATAGGTAATCGCTCGAGTTTATGTAAACCTAAATCAGCAATTACAAATAGTAGTGTTAATTTCATGCTTTGTGTTTTTTATGAAATTTTTTGTTACTTTTAGCCAAATTGATTTTCCAACCTGCAAAACCGGATAACACCGATACGATGTACACCCTTAAAATTTCCGCTTTGTCCGCCAGCCCAAAATCAAGCAGTACTGCAAGTAGCACTAAAACCGTCGCATACACAACTCCGCTAAGTATTCCGTTAAGCGCCCCTCCTCCCCTGCCGGCAGCTTTGGCAACTGCACCGCATATCAAGCCGGCAAGTATATTAATGATAATTATTGCAATATCTATTCTTTGCTCCTTAAGCTTTCCCGTTTCAATCAGCGCCGCTGCGATAAACAGCATAACAATTGTCGCGGCAATTCCTATAAGCACCGCAGCCGGTATTCCCTTCGTACTCACCAACGGCACTTTTTTATTATTTTTTGATTGCAAAAAAATCCCCCCGAACAACAAGATGGTTTGTACATCTTATTAGTTCAGGGGGATTAAAATGCTAATTATTTCTTTTCCTTTGCCTTTGCTTCGGCTGCCTCTGCTCTGACATTGGTGCTGATTGCCCATTTCTTGAGCTGAATGCGAACTCTGTCCTCACCGCTTTCAATGGTGATGTTATCATCGGTAACATGAACTACTGTGCCCATTATTCCGCCGATAGTAACAACTTCATCGCCAACGGAGAGTGCCTTGCGCATCTCTTCAACCTTCTTCTGCTTTTTCTTTTCGGGTCTGATCATGAAGAGCCACATCAGAACGAAGAATGCGAGAAGAATGAAAATCATGGAACCGGAGTTGCCGGCGCCTGCAGTAGCTGTTAACAACATATTATTACTCCTTAAATAAATGAATTTTCATATCACAGAATTATTATACATATGCGCATAATTAATTTCAAGTATTTTATATTCTTGTATCTAACAATTTAGAGTATTTTCCGCGGAACTGAGCGAAGCTGCCCTCATCAAGCGACTGGCGAATTCTTTCGGTCAGCTTATTGTAGAAATACAGATTGTGCATAACTGCAAAGCGCATTGCAAGCATTTCATCTGCTTTGAACAGATGTCGCAGATATGCGCGATTGTATCTTCTGCAAACGGGGCAATCACACTCGGGGTCAATGGGTCTGTCATCGCGTGAGTACTTTTCGTTTTTGATGTTGATAATTCCGCTCCAGGTAAACAGATGACCGTGTCTGCCGTTGCGCGCGGGCATTACGCAATCGAAGAAATCAACGCCGCGGTATACACCTTCGATAATATTACCCGGAGTACCGACGCCCATGAGGTAACGCGGCTTGTCCTTGGGCATATATTCCTCAACCGCCTCAATTGTATCGTACATCTCTTGATGGCTCTCCCCTACTGCAAGTCCGCCGATTGCATAGCCGGGAAGGTCAAGATCGGCTATTTTTTTCATATGCTCAATGCGCAGGTCTGCAAAGGTTGCGCCCTGATTTATACCGAAAAGCATCTGACCGGGATTAACCGCATCGTCCATGCTGTTGTATTCTGCAAGGGCAGCCTTGCATCGAGCAAGCCATCTATATGTGCGCTCGCAGGATTTTTCAACATAGTCATGAGGTGAAGGAATTTTTACGCATTCATCAAATGCCATTGCAATATCAGAGCCGAGATTTGCCTGAATGCGCATACTCTCCTCGGGCCCCATAAAAATGTGTCTGCCGTCAATGTGTGAGTTAAACTTCACGCCCTCTTCGCTTATCTTTCTGAGGCTTGCAAGGGAAAAAATCTGAAATCCGCCGCTATCGGTAAGGATAGGGCCGTCCCATGTCATAAACTTATGAAGTCCGCCCATCTCTTTGACAAGCTCATCACCGGGTCTGAGATGCAGATGATATGTGTTTGAAAGCTCAACCTGACAGCCGATATTCTTAAGGTCGGCAGCAGAAAGCGCGCCCTTAATCGCGGCAGCAGTGCCGACATTCATAAACACCGGAGTCTGCACTGTTCCGTGCGGTGTTTCAAACTCGCCCCGTCTTGCGTGGCCTTCCTGTTTTTTTAATGTGTACATATATTTCCTGCCTTATTCAATAAACATCGCATCTCCGAATGAGAAGAAACGGTACTTTTCTTTTACTGCCGTATTGTATGCGTTAAGCACATTTTCCCTGCCAGCAAGCGCGGAAACCAGCATAATCAGCGTGCTTTCGGGAAGATGGAAATTAGTGATGAGTGCGTCAATGCACTTGAAGGTGTAACCGGGATAGATGAAGATGTTTGTCCAGCCCGAGGTAGCCTGAAGAACACCGTCTGCGTTTGTGAAGCTTTCAAGTGTTCTGCATGAGGTTGTACCTACGGCTACAATTCTGCCGCCGGCTGCCTTTGTTTCATTTACTGCTTTTGCGGTTTCATCGGAAACAATGCAGAATTCCGAATGCATATCGTGTTCTTCAATGTTTTCAGCCTTGACCGGACGGAAGGTGCCGAGTCCTACATGAAGCGTTACAAAGCATATTTTTACGCCCATTGCCTCAATCTCGGCAAGAAGCTCCTTTGTAAAGTGCAAACCTGCAGTCGGTGCAGCAGCGCTGCCCAGTTCCTTTGAATACACAGTCTGATAACGCTCAGAGTCCTGCAGTTCTTCCTTTATATACGGAGGCAGAGGCATTTTACCGAGTCTTTCAAGAACCTCGAGGAAAATACCCTCATACTCAAACTTCACTATTCTGTTGCCGCCGTCGGTAACGCTTTGCACTGTTGCTTTAAGCTCGCCGTCGCCGAAGATAATCTCCTGTCCGGGCTTTGTCTTTCTTCCGGGTCTGCTCAGACACTCCCAGCAGTTATCGCCGAGGTCCTTGAGCAAAACAAGCTCAACTGCGCCGCCCGTCGGTCTTGCGCCGATAAGTCTTGCGGGCAGCACGCGTGAATCATTAAGCACCAGACAGTCGCCGGGCTTGAGGTATTTTTTAATATCATAAAAATGACCGTGCTCAAGCTCACCCGTTTTTTTATTAAGGTGCAGAAGTCTCGATGTATCCCTTTTTTCAAGAGGAGTCTGAGCAATCAGCTCCTCGGGAAGATAAAAGTTAAAATCCGATTTATTCATCCTAAATATGCTCCGCTAAAGTAAAAATCAATAATATCCTCGCAGCTGACGCCTTTTTTGAGTGCCATTCCGTATGCGCCCCACTGGCTCATACCGCAATTATGGCCCCAGCCCTTACCTTCAAACACCCAGATTTTTATCTTCTGTTCGTTCTCATAGCTGCTTACTTTATAATTCAAGCTGTTCATACCGATAACTCTGAAGCAATCCTCACCGTAAAGTGTAACCGTTTTACCCTCGGAATCCTTAAAGTGCAGTTCAATCACATTGCCAAGCTCAGACCTGGTTGCGGAAATATCGGCTATATCCTTCAGCTGATAATCGCTTGTTGAGAGTCTGTAAAGAATGCTATCGGCAGTAAGCTCACTCTTCCATGTCTTGTTATAAAACTCAATATTCTTTTCGTTGCTATCCTTAACGCCCTGGAGATAGGCTCGTTTTTGAGAAAATACATTTGCGCTGCTGTCAGTTGCACCGCCGTCGGAGGACATATAGTATACCTTGCAAACAGAGCCTCTATAGCGAACATATTTATCCGCAGTTGCTGCAGCGGCAACATTTGTGCCTTCGGTTGTACCCGTTATGCCTCTGTAAACCTGACTATATGTATCATTTCTGACATCAAATCCGCGAAAATAATAAGAATTTATGTTGTTGATTGCATAAGTGCGGGCACAAGTCCCCTGCGCTTTTAATGCCTCCTGCGGCCAGTCGCCGTGCATTTCATATGGAAGCACGCCTTTCACATAATCTTCAAGCTGAACATAATTGACAACGGTAATTCCACCGCCATTGCGAGAAAACTGAAAATCTCCGTAATACGCATTTCCGGCAAACCATGTTTCGGCTTTTCCTGACTCCGAAGATGGTCTTACCGCAAGGCTTGAGCCTTCTCCGTTATCCAGCATAAACTGAAGTTCTGATGTTCCGGACTGAGCGGCAAGTATTGCACAGGAGCTTCCCGTAAAGGGCACAGCGTCCATCTTGCGCTTTTTTATAGCCTCGTTTGTCTTGCTTTCATTGGCATAAGCGCCGACAAGCACGCGGTATTCTCCGTTAATATATCCGGGAAATCCGCCCCACAGCTTCTTTGCATAGGTTTTGGCTGATTCAAAATCCGAAAATTTCTTGTTAAGAATCATGTGCCACGGACCGACAACCATACCGTCTGTTGTTGTAAAGCCGAGGTCGCCACGCATAGTAAGCTCTGTAACCGAGCTGCTGCCAAGCTCGTGGAATTTTCTTGAATAATCAAAATAGCCAAACAGGTATCCCTTACCCGTCTTGTTCAGCAAAGAAGCCTCGGAAACTGCAGAATAGCCCGAGTATAAGCCGACCTTAATCACATCAACGGTAACGGGAAGGTCAAAATACACAGGGGCAGGAGCAGACTTTTCAGCCGCAAATGCCATAGGAACCGAAGTTACAGCAACTGCGCAGGTCAGCATTGACACTATTAACTTTTTGAGCCTTTTTGACATAAAATCTGTTCCTTGTACTGAATTTGCAGTTTATCATTATAATACGAAAATGCAGTAATTTCAACCGATTATCGGTAATACTGCGCACTGCAAATGAATATATTATTGC
>JAZUJB010000021.1:0-5315 GCA_045642545.1 Oscillospiraceae bacterium | reverse complement strand
GAATCTCCTCGCCCCACGGGGTATCGCCCGCGTCCTCGGGGAAATCGCGCAGCTTTTCAAGCTGCTCGGCTGCCCATTTATCGGGTCTTGCGTGACTCTGCATTTTCTTGTGCAGGTTAATCACAAACTCTGCAAGGCGGCGGTCATCTCTGCCTCTGCCGACGGTATCGGCAAGCAGCTTAAAGGCGTCAGTGGGCTTTTCGTAGGCAGCGTCCATTACGCGTTCAATAACGCGCTGCTTTATTGCCTCGGCGCGGTCCTCCTCAATCACCTTGAACTCGGGTGAGAGTCCCGCCGCGTGGCAATGCTCGCGCAAAAGCGTAGCGCAGAAGCTGTGGATTGTGCCTATCTGCGTCTTCTGACACAGTGCGCTCTGACGGCGCAGTCTGCGGTTATCCGGCTCATAGGCAAGGCGCTCGGCAATTTCATCGGTTATGCGGCTTTTAAGCTCCGCTGCCGCCGCCTTGGTGAAGGTTATAATGAGGAAGCTGTCGATATCCGCATCGTCGCTGATGCGCGCAAGCAGGCGCTCGGTGAGCACCTTCGTCTTGCCGCTGCCCGCAGCTGCGGATACAAGTATTGCGCGGTCGCGCGTTTCAATCGCGGCGCGCTGCGATTTTGTCGGGGAAAAGTCAGACACCGTCCTCACCTCCCTCAAGAATATTCCATACCCTCGTGGCCTCAAGCTTCGGCGTTTTGTGAACGCTCTCGCCGTTTTCGCCGTCCACGAAATGGCAGGCATCAAAGTAATCGCAGTTTAGGCAGGCATTCTCCTGCTGCTTTCTGTAATAGGGGTTTGCGGCAATGCTGCCGTGCCGCAGCTCGGCTGCCATACCGCGCAGGGTTTTATCAATATGCTTTGCAAGAAGTCCGAGCCTTTCGGCTGATGCAAGTGCATCGCCATGGGCAACGCCCTCCTTGAACTTGACGGGAATGTATCTCGGCGCTTCACCGTGCTCCATTGCGTTGATGACATCGGGGTCATCAAGCAGAAGTCCGCTGCGCTTAACCTCCTTGCTCTTTTTGTCCGCAATTTCCTCATCGGACATATCCGCGTTTGAGGAAAGCATGACATCTCGCGCAGGTACATATAGCACACCCGCGGGCACGATTTCGTTTCCGTACAGAAGGTGGCCGTTTTCGCCGAGCGAGAACAGATACAGAAGCATCTGAAGTCCCATGCCGTACCACACATCGGACAGTGAAAAGCTCTTGCGGCCCGTCTTGTAGTCGACAACGCGAAGATACAGTCTGCCGTCGTGCAGCCAACCGTCAACGCGGTCGGCGATGCCCGTCAGAATGAGGCTGTCCTCACCCTCGCCGAGCTTTAAGGGCGGCAGAATATCCGCCTTGCCGAAGTCAAGCTCAAACGACAGCGGCGCAAAGTCCGAGCAGCGAAGCTCGTTTGCCATATCAAGCACAACCTGCCGCACATTTTTCGTCAGTCTGCGGAAAAGATACTCAAAGCGCTTCGACTTTTCCTTGAAATCGTTCAGCGTGCTGTGGACATATTCGGCAATATATTTATCGGTGAGCGTCAAAAGCTCATCGTCGGAAATTTTCTTGAAACCGCCTGCCTGCATTACCTCGTGCGCGACATTCTCCAATATAAAATGCATGAAGATGCCCATTTCGGGCGGCTCGAAGCCTGCGGGCTCGCGGGTTTTCGCCTTGAGTCCGTACTGCATGAAATAGGCAAAGCGGCAGGACGCAAACTTGTCGATTCTCGATGCGGATAATCTGAGCTTGTCGCCGTAAAGCGCTCTGACGGATTTTTCGTTGAGGCTTCCGCGCGTCATCTCGGACGCTCTGAAAAGCGCCTGCATACGCTCGGGTGCGGTTGTGTTAAAATGCTCCGCCGCCGATGCCTCAAGCGCACCGCCGCCGCGAAGCGCGTTTGCCGCAAGCTCAAGCGCAGGTGCGCGTGCGTTCATTTTGAGCCTTGCCGAATCAACACTTTTAATCTCGAGGTTAAACATCGCCTTTGCGCGGTTTGCAACGAACGCAGCGCGCTGAGGCTCACCCGAGGCATCAAATGCGGGATAGCAGAAGCACAGAGTTTCCGAGGGCAGGGTCAGGCAATTGTATATGAGCGAGAACTCTCTCCAAAGCTCACTGTCGCCTGCACCGCCGAGGTCAATCTCCATTTCAAGCAGCCTGCGGCGCTCATCGGACGAGAAGACTCCCGTATCGTCCTCGCCGCGCGGCAGTCTTGCATCGGATGCGCCCAGTACAATAAGGTGCTTTATGTTTCTGCGGCGCATACGGTCAAAATCGCCAGCCGTTACGCGGTCAAGTGCCGCGGGAATTGTGCCGACATCGTACCTTGACAGCATGAGCGTGAACAGTCTGCCGAAGCTGTCGCGGTCGGTTTCGGTTTCGCCTAAAATTGCCGCGCACTGCTCAAGCGCGGACACGGTTATATCCCAAAGCTGCGCATATTCCTGCGCGGCTGCCTCCCTGCCGTTTTCGGCAAGGTATGCTGATTTCTTTTCAAGTCTGTCGGCAAGCTCAAGCTCCTCAAGAAGCTGAGCCAATGCCTCAGCCTGCGCGCAGGCCGTCTCCGCATTCTCGGTATTTTCCGCAAAATGGGCAAGCGGTGCTGCTGCCCTGCGGCGCAGCGCATTTATCTGACGAAGCTTTTCGCAGGCTTCATCGTCAAACTTTCCGCCGAAGCCCTCGGGATGCAGGCGCCAGTCATCCTCCTGCGTCCACACGCCGCCGCGAAGCTGCCACATAAGCGCATAGTTTTCAAGCTCGTCAACCTCGGCATCGGTGAGTCCCGCAAGACCCGTGCGCAGATAGTCGAGAATGTCCGCAAGCTCCCAGCCGCCGCCGATTATCTCGTAGGCAGCGCTGATAAGCGCGGGCAGTGGCTTTGACAGAAGGTCGGTCTTGCGCGCGGTATAAAGCGGCACTCCGTAATGCGCAAAGGCGCTCTCAAGCGAAAGTCTGTAATCCTCAAAGCCGCGCACTGCAACAGCAATATCGCGCCAGCGGCAGCCAGTATCGCGCACAAGGCTGACAGCGCGCGCCGCGGCAAACTCGCACTCGGCAGAGATGCCCGAGGCGGCATTTATCTCAATGTTATCGGCCTTGCCCTCAAACCTTTCAGATGAATAGGCAAACATACGGTCGGCAAACCAGGCAAGCGCCTTGTCCTTGCCCTCAGTACCCTTGTACTCCGTAACCGCGGTTTCAACGCCCTTGTCGGCGGCAAATGCCAGCAGACTGCGCGCGGTTATGCGCGACAGCTCGAAAATCTCGCTGCCGCTCTTCAAATCATCGCAGCCGAGGCAGACGGTAACCTGCGCGCCCTTTGAAATGAGCGCCTCGATTACTCTGCGCTCCTGCGCGGTGAAGTCCGTGAAGCCGTCTATGTAAATGTGGGTTCTTTCGTCAATTGAGCTTTCCTCAATCTGCTGAGCAAGCAGGTTGAGTCTGTCGGTCGGGTCGGCGTGTCCGTTTGCAACGACGGCATCGTACGCCTCCAGAACAAGCGCAAGGTCGTGCAGCTTGTCGCCGAGCGCACCCTCGCAGGCCTCCGACGCTTCCATAAGCTGCTGCGCGCTGATGCAGGCGGTTTTAAGCTCATCGACTGCCGACAGAAGCATTGTCTGAAGCTCCGCTCTTCTGCGTGCGGCGGAATAGACTCTCAGCCTTGAATACAGCCCGTCAGCCGCAAGCGCCATGCACAGAAGTCTGCCGCCCTTATCGAGATAGGGCGCAGCTCCGCCGCCGAGCTCGGCATTGAGTCTTCTTGCAAGGCCCGTGAAGCTCAGCACCTCGGCATAAAGCGAAAGACTGTCGCCGCAGATTGAGCAAAGCTCGCGCTCAGCCTCGTGGCTGTACTGCTCGGGAACAAGCAGAATATATCCGCTCTCGCGCTTTTCAACGGCCGCCTTAATCTCCGCCATAACCGCCGCGCTTTTACCTGTTCCTGCCTTTCCGCTTATAATTCTGAGCATCGTCTCACCACCTGAAAATGACATTTTATTCATTGTATCAAACAAATTCCTTATCGTAAAGGGCAAGTGATAATGACTGAAAATTGTCAATCATTTTGCGCTTTTTCGGTTGAATACGCTTGTTTGAAGTGTTAGAATGTTGTTGCTGTTTTAGAACGCTTTTTCAACACTTCGCAGCATTTTGCATCTTATTTGTTGCTCTCTCGATGCATAGGTGCTGATTTTTGCGTTTGTCTATCTTTTTTGCGTTCAAAAAGATACATATTTTGTAAATTTTAATTTTTGACAAATAAAACAAACGAAAGGAAGTCTATCCAATGAAGTTTTCCGGCAAAATCGAAAAGTGCGGCCTTTCCCCCATGCGCAAGTTTGCTCCCTATGCAAACGAGGCTGCAGCAAAGGGCAAGAAGCTCTATCACCTGAACATCGGTCAGCCCGATATCGCTACTCCCGAGGCATACTTTGAGGCAGTCAAGAACTTCTCCCAGCCCGTTCTTGCATACGCTCCCTCCGACGGCGTTCCCGTAATGATTGACGCAATCGTCGACTACTACGGCAAGATTGGCGCTCCCATCAACAACAAGCAGGTTCTCATCTCCACCGGCGGCTCCGAGGCACTGCAGATTGCTCTGTCCTGCATTCTCGACGACGGCGACGAGATTATCATTCCCGAGCCCTTCTACCCCAACTACACCACCTTCGTAACCCTCACCGGCGCAACCATTCGTCCCATCACCACCACTCCCGAGGAGGACTACAAGTTCGCAATCCGTGAGCGCGTAGAGGCATGCATCAACGAGCACACCCGCGCAATTCTGTTCACCAACCCCGGCAACCCCACCGGCACCATCCTCACCGAGGAAGAGCTCAAGCTCATGGCTGAAATCGCCAAGGAGCACAACCTCTTCATCATCGGCGACGAGGTTTACCGTGAATTCGTATACGGCGGCGAGAAGCTCATGAGCCTTCTCCAGCTTGAGGGTTACGAGGACAACGTCATCGTTATCGACTCCGTTTCCAAGCGCTTCAGCGCTTGCGGCGCACGTATCGGCTGCGTTATCACCAGAAACGCAGAGCTCTACAACCACATGATGAAGTGGTGCCAGGCACGTCTGTGCGCATCCACTCTCGACCAGGTTGCATCCGCAGCTCTCTACACTGTCGGACCCGAGTACTTCGACGCTGTCCGCAAGGAATACAAGGAACGCCGCGACTGCCTCGTTGAAGGTCTGAAGAAAATTCCCGGCGTTGTCTACTCCGACCCCAAGGGCGCTTTCTATGTAATGGCAAAGCTTCCCGTTGACGATGCAGAAAAGCTCCAGATGTTCATGCTTCAGGAGTGGGACG
>JAZUJB010000020.1:0-19020 GCA_045642545.1 Oscillospiraceae bacterium | reverse complement strand
GCTGTGATTCATGGAGATTATTGTTCCGGAAATAGATAATACCACCCTTGCTGAATGTCTTTCTGATATGGGTTGACAAATAATAATGCCCCCACAACGCTTACAATGCGCTGTGAGGGCTCTTTTTTATGCCTTGTATTTACTTGCCGTTGTCTGCATCGCGCTCCATTGTTTCATCAATGGCTCTGTTAATAAAGCCGTTCAGACTCTCGCCGCGTTGCTCTGCGTGCTGCCGGACTTCTTCCCGATGCTCCGCAGACATACGCACTTTGACCTCAACGAAGTTTGCAATATACTTCTTGTGTGCTCGCGCCTGCGCCTCTGTAAAGCCTCTGTAACTGCTTTTCTTATCTTCGGGCATATTAGACCTCCTCGCGTATATAATCACCTTATATTAGCATACAGCGCGTATATGGGGCAATATACAAAACAGCTAAATATATGGGCGTATCTTTGTGCAGTATTCCATATTGATATATGGGCGTATCTATGTTAACATTGACACATCACAAGGCAATACGCCGATAGAAAGGAACTGCAAAAATGAATAAGCAAATGACACTTAAGGAGTTTCTCAGAGAAGAACGCGTAGAGAGCAATTTTTGTGCAACGCCTCTTGACCGCTTGGAGCGCATAACATGGCTTGCAAATGCTATTGAGTTTATCGCAGATGCGCCCAATAAAGCTCCTGCCGGAACATATGAAAGCGTGGGCGATGAGATTAGCTATATGATTAGCAATATCGCTTGGGAAATCGAAGCAGAGGTTAATGCTATTATGGACGCTGCAACAGATGTGGTGTAATACAATGCAAAAAAAGCGGGAGCTTAATGCTTCCGCTATATTTATATAATGTAGGCACTTAGAAAAATTTTCAGATAATTGTTTACCTAATTTGTTTACCTAAACATATTTTGCACCGATGAGCAAAAAAATAAAAGCCTGCAAACCGTTGAGTTTACAAGCTTTTTTCTGGTCGGAGTGGGGAGACTTGAACTCCCGGCCTCTTGGTCCCGAACCAAGCGCGCTACCAGCTGCGCTACACCCCGAAATCAGCTTTTCTATTATAATAAGCATATCTTGCGTTGTCAAGGCTTATTTAAAATTACGCATATGCTTGCCTATCCTCAAATATGATAATATGAGGTGACAAGCCATGAAGGAAATAAAGCTTTATATATCCGCGGGGATATTCATAGTGCTGACTGCAATTAAAATGCTATCGCCGCAGGCGGCAGATGCTATGCGTGAATACATAAGCGCTGCGCTGGAAATGGAAAAGGAGCAGACACAGGCAATAATTGCGCTCGGCCAATCGCTCACCAAAGAGGGAATAAAAGAGGGAATATACGAGGTGTTTGACTTTTTAGATATGGATGACAGCGTTGAGGCAAATACCTATCAGACACCTGCACCCACACCAACTGCTACACCCGAGCCTACACCAAATCCTAAGCCAACTCCAACACCTACTCCGACGCCAACACCCGAGCCGACAACTCCACCGAAGGTAGCGGCGTTTTTTAAATCGCAGGAGGAGTATTCGAAGTACAAGGTGCCGTCGGATGTGTCATACGAGCTGACTGAGCTTCCGTTTGATTATACAAGCCCCGTGCAGGGTTATACCTCGTCCGGCTTCGGTTACAGAGTTCATCCGATTTCAAACGAGGTCAAATATCACTACGGCACTGACTTTGCGGTCAATACGGGGGAGAAGGTGCAGGCCTTTGCCGACGGCAGAATTTATGCCTGCGGAGAATGCGACAGCTACGGAAAGTATGTGATTATCGACCACGCTGACGGCTACCGCACGCTGTACGCCCATTGCAGCGAGCTTCTAAAGGGCAGCGGAAATGTGAAAAAGGGCGATGTAATCGCGCTATCGGGTGCAACGGGAGCAGTAACGGGGCCGCATCTTCACTTTGAACTTATGCAGGGCAATACTTACCTTAACCCCGAATTTTACATATGAACAGAGCAGACATCAGCGCGGGGGCAATACTATTGCTCTCGGTTATTTACTTTTTTGGGGGATTTTCAAGCCTTTTTGCACTAATAACGGCAATATGCATTCACGAGGCAGGGCATGTTGCGGCAATACGCCTTTGCGGCGGTACGGTGCATAAGCTGCGCTTCGGAGTATCGGGACTGTGTATGCGCTATTCGGGCTTAAACACTGCTGCGGCGCAGCTTGCCGCGTTGCTAGCAGGGCCGTTATTCGGGCTTTTGCTTGCCTACACCGCATCGTATTTCGGAAATCTTACGCAGAATACACTGCTTATAAAAACCGCAGGCTTTAGCCTCGTACTGTCAGCGTATAATATGCTCCCCGCACTCCCGCTTGACGGCGGCAGAGCACTGCAATGCGTTCTTAGTTCTGTTCTCGGCAGCAAGCGAGCCGATACAGTGCTTGACATTTTCGGAGTAACAACGGGGGCAATACTGTTGTTTTCGGGCGCGGTGTATATTCGGGCACAGTTCGGGCCTGCATTGCTCATTGCGGGAATATGGGTTTTAATTGCACAAACGGGTATTGTAAAAAGCCTTCGTGTGATGTAGAATTACAAAGATAAACATATTGGAGATTTACAATGGATAAACGACTTGAACGCATACTGCCCAAGGTGCAGAAGCCTGCACGCTATACGGGCGGTGAATATAATCAGATAATCAAGAATAAGGACGATGTGGATATCCGCGTAGCCTTCTGTTTTCCCGACACCTACGAGATAGGTATGTCTAATCTCGGCATGGGCATTCTTTATTCAACAATGAACGAGCTGCCCTATGTATGGTGCGAGCGCGTCTTTGCGCCGTGGGGGGATATGTATGACGAGATGAAGAAGGCGGGGGTACCTCTTTACGCTCTTGAGAGCGGCGATGCTATTTCCGAACATGATGTGCTTGCCTTCTCAATAGGCTACGAAATGGCATATTCCACCGTGCTTGATATGATGGATATGGCAGGACTGCCCATTCACAGTGCCGACAGAACCGAGCTTTTGCCTCTTGTTATTGCAGGCGGCACTGCTGCGCTCAATCCCGAGCCCATGGCTGATTTTATCGATATCTTCCTGCTCGGCGAGGGTGAGGAGATGAATAACGAGCTGCTTGAGCTTCTGCGCGAGGCCAAGCTGAACGGCTGGAGCAAGGCAGAATTTCTCAAGAAGGCATCAACAATAGGCGGAATTTATGTCCCGAGCTTCTACAAACCCGTTCTGAACGAGGACAACACAATCCGCGAGTTTGAGATTGCCGAGGGCGCGCCCGAGCGCGTAACCAAGCGCATTATTACCGATATGGACTCTGTGCATTTCCCGCTCAAGCCCATTGTACCCTCAACCGAGGTCATTCATGACCGCGTAAATCTTGAGCTTTTCCGCGGCTGTGTTCGCGGCTGCCGCTTCTGTCAGGCAGGTCATACCTACCGCCCGATAAGAGCAAAAAGCCCCGAGCTGCTCATCGAGCAGGGCAAGGCACTGCTTAAGAATACAGGCTGCCAGGATATAACTCTTCTGTCATTAAGCTCAAGCGATTACCGAAATCTGTCCACTATTTGCGACGGACTGCTTGAATATTGCGAGCCTCGCAGCATAGGCATTTCACTGCCGTCCCTGCGTGCGGACAACTTCTCAATCGAGATAATGCACCGCATTCAGAAAACACGCAAAAGCGGACTTACCTTTGCACCCGAGGCAGGAAGTCAGCGTCTGCGCGATGCAATCAACAAGAATGTAACCGAGGAAGACCTCTTGAATACCTGCAAGCTCGCATTCGAAGGCGGCTGGAACAATGTCAAGCTGTACTTCATGCTTGGCCTGCCGACTGAAACGGACGAGGATATTCTCGGCATAGCAGAGCTTGCAAATCAGGTTCTGCACACATGGCGACTTTATGCAAAGAACAAGAACAGGGGAGTGCGCATCACTGTTTCAACCTCCTGCTTTGTTCCCAAGCCGCACAGCCCGTTCCAGTGGGAAGCTCAAAACACGATGGACGAGTATATCCGCAAGGTAAATCTCCTGCGTGAGGCAATAAAGGCAAAGAATGTTGTGTATAACTGGCACGACCCGCAGACCAGCTATATCGAGGCAACTCTGTCTCGCGGTGACAGAAGAATGGGCAGAGTAATAGAAAATGTCTGGCGCGCAGGCGGCAGACTCGAGGCATGGGGAGACTATTTCTCCTTTGACCGCTGGATGAAGGCGTTTGACGATGCAGGCGTAGACCCGAGCTTCTATGCTCACCGTGAGCGCGAGAAGGACGAGGTTATGCCGTGGAGTCTTGTTGATGTCGGCGTACGCAAGGAGCATCTGTGGCACGAAAAAGAGCAGTGCTACAAGTCCGAGCTTTCACCCGACTGCCGCAAGCAGTGCTCTGCCTGCGGTGCCGCAAGGCTTTTGAAGGGAGGTCGCTGCGATGGATAAGCTGAGATTGCGTTTTTCAAAGACCGGCAGGGCGGTGTACATTTCCCACCTTGACCTGATGCGTACGCTTACAAGGGCATTTCTGCGCGCAGAATGCCGTCTTAAATACTCCGAGGGTTTCAATCCGCATCCGCAGATTTCAATTGCGCTGCCGCTTTCCGTCGGCGCTGAGAGCATATGCGAGATAATGGACTTTAAGCTTATCGAGGATAAAGCACCCGAGGAAATTCTTAGCGGACTTAAAGTGCAGCTGCCCGAGGGCATTGAGGCACTTGAGGTGTATGAGTCCGAGCGCAAGGTAAAGGAGCTTAAATGGCTCAAGATAAGCGGCGTGTTTGAATACGATGAGCGCGATTGCGCCGAAATGGCGGATAAGCTCAATGAGTTTTATGCAAAAGACAGCATAGTAATATCCAAAAAGACCAAGCGCGGTGTTGCGGACAGTGACATTAAGCCTGCAATAAAGGAAATTTCCTTTAAGGCTGCGGGCAATGATGTCTGCCTTGAGGCGGTTATTTCCGCGCAGGAGCCCACACTCAATCCTGAGCTTCTTGCCGACGCATTGAGACAGCTTGAGCCCTCAATTGCACCCGATTTTGCAAAATTCCGCAGACTTGAGATTTTTGATGAAAATATGAGCGTTTTCAGGTAAAAAATGCTTGCATTTCAATGCTTTGTATGGTATCATATCTAAGCTTATGCGGTTAAACCGCAGGCTATCAAGCGGTCCGCTGCCGAGACCCAAGGGAGTCCTCCGGCATGAACGCCTTAAGTAAAGGAAGGATTAGACTATGGATCTGATCAAAATTCTCAGCGAACAGTACATGAAGCCCGAACTGCCTGCACTGAATGTCGGCGATACCGTCCGTATCACCGTTCGTGTTAAGGAAGGCAGCCGCGAGCGCAACCAGGCTTTCGAAGGCACCATCATTGCTAAGAAGCATGGCGGCATCAACGAGACCATCACCGTCCGTCGTATTTCCTACGGCGTAGGCTGCGAGAAGGTCTTCCCCGTACACTCTCCCTCCATCGTCTCCGTAGAGACAGTTCGCCGCGGTAAAGTCCGCAGAGCAAAGCTGTACTACCTGCGTGAGCGCGTCGGTAAGAGTGCAAAGGTCAAAGAGCGTCTGTAAGCTCCGGACCGAATATTGTTCAAAAAAAGAGGCGAGAGCCTCTTTTTTTGTTGCCTAATCAGTATGTTTTCGTGTATAATAAAATGAATATCTATATCAGAGGTAATGCAAATGAAAAAGACTGATATGAAAAAAGTGAAAGAGCAGCCTGCAGCAGAAAAGGTATCCGCTCGCAGCGAGATTTACGAATGGCTGCAGTGCATAATTGTTGCTCTTATAATATGCGTCATTCTGTTTGTGTTTTTCATCAGAATGATTGATGTCAACGGCTGGTCAATGTATCCGACACTTGAGGATAGAGATAAGATGCTCGTAACCGATATCTTCTACACTCCCAAGCAGGGTGACATCATTGTATTCCAGAAGGACGAGTATGCCGACTACGCTCTTGTTAAGCGCGTAATTGCAACCGAGGGTCAGACAATAGAAATCGACTTTGACAGACACATTGTCTATGTTGACGGCGTTGCACTCGATGAGCCGTACATTGCCGAGCCTACTGCAAACAAAATTGACTTTACCGGAATTCAGGTTGTACCCGAGGGCTGCGTTTTCGTTATGGGTGATAACCGCAACGATTCCACCGATAGCCGCGACGAGCGCATCGGTATGGTTGATACCCGCGATATAATAGGCAAGGTTGTATGCGTCGCTTTCCCGTTTAACCACATCGGAAGCCCCTACGGAGACTGATATGTCAGATATTAATTTCGAAAAAATGAATATACAGTGGTTTCCTGGCCACATGACGAAAGCACAGCGCATGATTGAGGACAGCATAAAGCTCGTTGATGCCGTATGCGAGATTCTCGATGCGCGAATTCCGAATTCAAGCCGCAACCCCGATGTTGACAGACTTGCAGCGGGAAAGCCGAGACTTATTATTCTCAACCGCGTTGACCTTGCAGACCCGAAGATTACCGCCCAGTGGCGTAAGTATTTTGAAGCTCAGGGAATTAAAATTCTCGAAACCGACGCAAAGTCGGGCAAGGGCGTAAACGGCTTTGTGCCCGCACTGAGGGATTTGCTAAAGGACAAGATTGCCGAGTACGCTGCAAAGGGACAGGCATCGAGACCGCTGAGAGTTATGATTTTAGGCATACCCAATGTCGGCAAGTCAACCTTTATCAACAAGGTTGCAAGACGCAAGGCGGCGATTGCCGGTGATAAGCCCGGCGTAACCCGCGGAAAGCAATGGATAAACATCGACCAGGGCCTTGACCTTCTTGACACTCCGGGCATACTCTGGCCGAAGTTTGATTCGCAGGAGGTCGGCGAAATGCTGGCCATTACAAACGCGATCAAGGCCGATGTTCTCGATAAGGAGACATTAGGCGCAAACTTTATGCTCAGACTACGCGAGATGTACCCCGAAGCACTGACGGAGCGCTATAAATTCGTACCCGACCCCGAGTCAAACGGCTACGAGCTGCTTGAGCAGGCGGCAAAGAAACGCGGTTTCCTTGTATCAAAGGGCGAGTATGACATTGAACGAATGGCAAATACACTGCTTGGCGAGTACCATGACGGCAAGCTCGGAAGAATAAGCTTGGAGAAACCCGAATGACAGACCTTTGGGAGCTTGAAAACGAAATATACGACAGCGGAGTGGAGCTTATATGCGGCGTTGACGAGGCAGGCAGAGGACCGCTTGCAGGACCCGTGTGCGCGGCAGCGGTAATTCTTCCGCGTGGCTTTGAAATCCCAGGACTCAACGATTCCAAAAAGCTCACGGAGAAAAAGCGCGATGAGCTTTACGATGTGATAATCTCAAATGCAGTCAGCTATGGAATTGCCTTTGCGAGCGTTGAGGAGATTGAGGAGATTAACATTCTCAATGCGGCAATGCTTGCAATGAACAGAGCAATTGCAAAGCTTGACCCGCAGCCGCAGCTTGCGCTTATAGACGGCAACCGCAACAGCGCCATTGAGATAAACAGTCAGTGCGTTGTAAAGGGCGATGCCAAGTGCGCTGATATTGCAGCGGCATCGATTCTTGCAAAGGTTACACGAGACCGCTATATGCTCGAGATGGCAGAGAAATATCCCGAGTATCATTTTGAACAGCACAAGGGCTACGGCACAAAGCTGCACTATGAGGCGCTGCGCGAGTTCGGACCCAGTGAAATCCACCGCCCGAGCTTTTTGAGGAAGATGCACTGATGGATGCTCGTGAGCTTGGCGCATGGGGAGAGAAGAAGGCGGCAAATTACCTGCGCCTGCGAGGCTACCGCATTGTCGCAAAAAACTGCCGCTATCGGCAGGGCGAGATAGACATTGTCGCATCTAAGCGCGGCTACATAGTCTTTGTCGAAGTGAAGCTGCGTAAAAACAGCGACTTCGGCGAGGCAAAGGAATTTGTAACCTACGCAAAGCAGCAGAGAGTGATTGCGGCTGCACAGCTCTGGCTGCAGGAAAACGAAACGGAGCTGCAGCCGAGATTTGATGTAATTGAAATTTACGCCCCTAACGGAATATCAGACAGAGGCGTAAAGATTAATCATATAGAAAATGCTTTTTAGACGGTGATATTATGAAATACTTCAGTACAAGGAATAAAAACTACACGGTGAGCGCGGCACAGGCCATTTCTCAGGGCCTTGCCTCTGACGGCGGACTTTTTGTACCCGCAGAGCTGCCGCAGCTGGATGCTGAGGAAATCAGCACCCTATGCAAAATGGACTACCGCGGCAGAGCAATTCACATTCTCGAGAAGTTCCTTGATGAATTCAGCAGGGAAGAGCTTGAGACCATTGTAAAGGCTGCCTACGGCGATAACTTCGACACACCCGAGATTGCACCTTTGCATCTTGTTGACGGCAATACCGCAGTGCTTGAGCTGTGGCATGGCCCCACCTCCGCGTTCAAGGATATGGCGCTTCAGATGCTGCCTCATCTGCTGACCGCATCACTCAAAAAGTGCGGCGAAACACGCAAGGTATGCATCCTCGTAGCAACCAGCGGCGATACGGGTAAGGCTGCACTCGAGGGCTTTGCCGATGTTGAGGACAGCAAGATTCTGGTGTTCTATCCGCATAACGGCGTTTCCGATGTTCAGAAGCTTCAGATGATAACCCAGAGCGGCAAAAATGTCGGTGTTGCAGCGGTTTACGGCAACTTTGACGATGCTCAGACGGGCGTAAAGAAGATATTCAACGACCGCGAGTTTGCAGCAGAGATTTCCGAAAAGGGCTGGTTCCTTTCCTCTGCAAACTCTATCAACTGGGGCAGACTTCTTCCTCAGATTGTCTACTATTTCTCCGCATACTGCGACTATGTAAATTCCGGCAGCATCGCATTCGGTGATATCGTTGACTTTGCAGTGCCCACCGGCAACTTCGGCAACATTCTCGCCTGCTGGTATGCAAAGAAGATGGGACTTCCCGTCGGCAGACTTCTGTGTGCATCAAACGAGAACAATGTTCTCACCGACTTCTTCGCAAGCGGTACCTACAACCGCAACAGAGTTTTCCACACAACCATTTCTCCGTCTATGGATATTCTCGTTTCCAGCAACCTCGAGCGCCTGCTTTACTCTGTCAGCGAGGACGATAAGCTTGTTGCCGAGTATATGGCAAAGCTCAGCGAATCGGGCGAATACACCGTTTCCGAGGAAATTAAGAAGGTGCTGAACGATAACTTCTCAGGCGGCTTCTGCAGCGATGCCGATACCAAGGCGCTTATTAATAAGGTTTACACTGAAAACAACTATCTTATGGACACCCATACCGCGGTTGCATACAAGAATCTGTGCGATTACCGCACTGAGAACAAGACCGTTCCCACTGTTGTTGTATCCACCGCAAGCCCGTTTAAGTTCTGCAACAGCGTTCTGAGCGCATTGGGTGAAAACTCCGATGCACCCGGCACAGAGCTTATTGAAAAGCTCTCCGATTTCACCGGTCTGCCCGCACCTAAGCCCCTTAAGGACCTCGACAAGCGCGAGAAGAGATTCAATCTTGTCGTTGAAAAGCAGGATATGAAGCAGACCGTTAAGGAATTTCTGATGTAATATGTACGGGACATAAGTCCCGCTCAGGTCAGTCGCAGCAGCCGCGCGGACAGAAGGTGCCGCAGTAGGTTTCGGACTTGGTTGTGGCTCTGTCGTTCTGAACCTTGATTTTTGAAGCGGCGCACTTGTTGTCAATGGTGTTGTACTTGCAGTTTGTTACATCGCAGCCGACACCGGTGATTTCGCTTTCGCGAAGCTTCTTATCACTCATTCTATTTACCTCCAGAGAATATTGCACTTGGCAAGCATAGTTTTTGCCGTTACTCTGGATTTATACGGAGGACCTATGTCTTTATACGCAATAGGTGATTTGCATCTGTCGCTCGGCACGGAAAAGCCGATGGATGTTTTCGGCGGCAGATGGGAAAATTACATTGAGAAAATTGAAGAGGGTTTTTCGACGCTGACCGATGATGATTTGACCGTTATCTGCGGTGATATCACATGGGGTATGACAATGGATGAGGCGCTTGAGGATTTTCTGTTTATCGACAGACTTCCGGGGAAGAAGATTATACTCAAGGGCAACCACGATTATTGGTGGACAACGGCAACAAAGGCAAAAAAATTTTTTGAAGCGCACGGCATAAAAACGATTGATATTCTCCACAACAATTGCTTTAAGTATGAGGACATTTACCTCTGCGGAACACGCGGCTGGCTATTTGAGGAGAATAACAACGATGAGCACGATAAAAAGGTCATGAACAGGGAAGTGATGCGCCTTGAAGCATCGCTTAACGCAGCGGGCGAGGGCACGAAATTTGCATTCCTGCACTATCCGCCGAAGTTTCTCAGCCACGAGTGCCCAGAGATACTTGAGCTGCTCAGAAAACACGATGTAAGGCAGTGCTGTTACGGTCATATTCACGGCGCAGGCTGCGCATATGCATTCAACGGAATGCTCGGAAACACAAACTTCAGTCTTGTTTCCGCCGATAATATTCAATTCAAGCCCAAAAAGCTTGTTTGATATACACTTATTAAATAAAAAACATTGCTTTTAGTGGGATAATCTGCTATTATGCATAAGTGTTTGTAAGAACATTTTTAGGAGGAAGACATAAATGTTAGTTAAGAATGTAGAAAAGAAAGAAAACAACAGCGCAACCTTCCAGGTAGAAGTTGAGCCCGCTGAGTTTGATGTTGCTGTCGGTAAGGCATACAACAAGGCTAAGGGCGACATTAGCATTCCCGGCTTCCGCAAGGGCAAAGCTCCCCGCAGCGTAGTTGAGGGTATGTACGGCGAAGATGCTTTCTATCAGGATGCACTTGATATACTCGCTCCCGAGGCATTTGAGTTCGGTCTCAACGAAAGCGCACTCAAGATGATCGGCCGTCCCAACATCGTTGATGTTGAAGTCAGCGAAGAAAAGGCTGTTACCTACACCTTCGCAGTTGACCTTTACCCCGTAGTAACCCTCGGCCAGTACAAGGGCCTGAGCGCAGAGAAGGACACTGCAGTTGTTACCGACGAGATGGTCGAAATCGAAATCGAAGCAGAGCGCAAGCGCAATGCACGCTTTGTTGATGTTGATGACCGCGCAGCACAGATGGGCGATACCGCAAACATCGACTTTGACGGTTACCTCGACGGCGAGCGCTTTGACGGCGGCTTCGCAGAGGGCTTCAGACTCGAGCTCGGCTCCGGCACCTTCGTTCCCGGCTTTGAGGATCAGGTTGTAGGCATGAACATTGGCGACCTCAAGGATATCAACATCACCTTCCCCGAGGATTACGCAGAAGGCCTCGCAGGCAAGGATGTAGTATTCAAGGTAAAGCTCAACGGCCTGTTCGTTTCCGAGCTTCCCGAGCTTGACGACGAGTTCATTCAGGACATCTCCGAGTTCGAGACCGTTGAAGAGTTCAAGGCAGACCTCCGCAAGGATATGGACAAGAGAGTTGCAGAGAATGTTGAGAATAAGTTCCGTTCCGACATCTTCAACCAGGCATGCGAGAACATGACCGTTGAAATTCCCGAGGTTCTCATCAGCGCAAAGATGGACGAGCTTCTCCACAACTACGCAGCAAACTTCGGCGTAACCGATCCTAAGGTTACCACCGAGGAAATCGTACAGATGATGGGTCTTGACCAGGATTCCCTGAACACCACCGTACGCCCCGTTGCAGAGGCACAGGTAAAGCAGGAGCTCCTCATCGAGGCAGTTATCGAGGCAGAGAACATTGAGTGCACCGACGAGCAGTTCGACGAGTACCTCAAGACCACTGCTGAGTCCATCCAGACCACTCCCGAGTCCATCGTTGAGTACTTCGGCGAGCAGTTCATCAAGAACGAGTACAAGAGAGAGCAGGCTTCCAAGATTATCATGGATTCTGCAATCGTAAAGTAAAGTCCTAAGATTTAACTGCTGAATAATATAAAGATTATTCGGATATGATCTCCTGGATAGGCTAAATAATGAAAGGAGACTATTATGAGTTTAGTACCTTATGTCGTTGAGCAGACAAGCCGCGGCGAGCGTTCCTATGACATCTTCTCAAGACTTCTAAATGACCGCATAATCATGCTGTCCGAGGAAGTAAACGATGCCACGGCAAGCCTCATTGTTGCACAGCTTCTTTATCTTGAAGCACAGGATCCCGATAAGGACATACAGTTCTATATCAACAGCCCCGGCGGCAGTGTAACCGCAGGTATGGCGATTTACGATACAATGCAGTACATCAAGCCCGATGTATCAACAATTTGTATCGGTATGGCAGCATCAATGGGCGCATTTCTGCTTTCCTCAGGCGCAAAGGGCAAGCGTCTTGCACTTCCCAACGCTGAAATCATGATTCACCAGCCCTCCGGCGGCAGCCAGGGACAGTGCACCGATATTCAGATTCAGGCTGAGCAGATTCTTAAGATTAAGCGCAACTTGAACCGCATTCTTGCAGAGAATACGGGCAAGGCAATCGAAACAATTGAGCACGACTGCGAGCGCGACCACTTTATGTCTGCACAGGAAGCTTTGGAATACGGTATTATCGACAAGGTAATCACCAAACGATAACAAGCTGATGGGGGAACTGAATGTTCCCCCATATTTATACAGCACAGTTTGAGGTAAAACTATGGCAAGAACTGACGAAAGAAAGAGCATAAGATGCTCCTTCTGCGGAAAAACTCAGAATCAGGCAGGCAGACTCATTGCCGGCAACGGCGCATATATCTGCGACGAGTGCATTCAGCTTTGCATGAGCATTATTGCAGATGATGCCGAAGCTCCCGTCAAGGATGTTAACGGCGAGCAGCTGCACTTTGAAAGTCTTCCCAAGCCTGCTGACATAAAGGCAAATCTCGACGAATACATTGTCGGACAGGAGAGGGCAAAGGTGGTGCTTTCCGTCGCTGTCTACAATCACTATAAGCGTATTCTGTACGCAGGCGACAATGATGTTGAGCTTCAGAAGAGCAACATTCTGCTCATCGGACCCACCGGCAGCGGCAAAACACTTTTTGCTCAGTCGTTGGCAAAGATGCTCAATGTACCCTTTGCAATAGCAGATGCAACAACTCTTACCGAGGCAGGTTATGTCGGTGAAGATGTTGAAAACATTCTTCTCCGCCTTCTGCAGGCTGCGGATTTTGATGTTGAACGCGCTGAAAAGGGTATAATCTACATCGACGAGATTGATAAGATTGCACGCAAGAGCGAGAATACCTCCATCACCCGCGATGTTTCGGGCGAGGGTGTTCAGCAGGCGCTGCTCAAGCTGCTTGAGGGTACGGTTGCAAATGTTCCTCCTCAGGGCGGCCGTAAGCATCCGCATCAGGAGTTTATCAAGGTTGATACAACCAATATTCTCTTCATCTGCGGCGGTGCATTCGACGGTCTTGAAAAGATTATCGAAAGACGCACCGACAAAAAGAGCATGGGCTTCGGTGCAGAGATTAAGAGCGGCAAGGACAAGGATATCGGCGATACCCTCGCACTTGCACAGCAGCACGACCTGCTTAAGTTCGGTATCATTCCCGAGCTTATTGGCAGACTTCCCGTTATTGCACCGCTCACTTCTCTCAAGCGCGATGACCTCGTGCGCATACTCACAGAGCCCAAGAATGCTATGACCAAGCAGTATAAGGCGCTCATGAGCTATGACAATGTAGAGCTTGAATATGATAAGGAAGCTCTTGAATCCATTGCCGACAAGGCAATAGAGATGAAAATCGGCGCGCGTGGCCTGCGCAGCGTCATGGAGGGTATAATGACTGACATAATGTTCAGTGTTCCCTCGGAAGATGATATTGAAAAAATCATTATTACCGCCGACTGCGTGAAGAATAACACCAGCCCCGAAGTAATACGCAAGTAATATAGTAACTTTTGCAAGGCGGGGCATATGTCCCGTCTTGCGTTGCCCTTAACAGAGGTAAATCTATGAGTAATGTAAGTGTAAAAAATACCCGTGCATTGCCTATTTTGGCACTGCGCGGTCTTAACATATTTCCCGGAATGCTCTTAAACTTCGATGTTGGGCGTTCCATATCCATTTCTGCGCTGAATTTTGCAATGAATGCCGACCAGGAAATTTTCCTTGTTACGCAGAGAGATATTGCAACCGACCTTCCCGAACTGAAGGACCTGTACGAAATCGGCACCGTATGTCGTATTCGTCAGATGGTGCGCCAGCCCGGCAGCAAGCTCTGCAAGGTTATGGTCGAAGGTCTGCAGCGCGGCAAAATCGTTGACCTCAAGTATGATTCACCGAATTTCTACGGTGATATTGAGCTCGTTCCCGATAAAAACGAGCGTGTTGATGCTGCAAAAAAGGATGCGCTTATCCGCACCGCAATCGGTATGTTTGATGATTATATTCAGCTTGCGGGCAATATGCCCAGCGAAATGGTGCTGAATATTGTCATGAGCCGCGACCCTGCCTATGTTGCCGATTACATCTCGCAGAATATACGCATTGATTATCGCGACAAGCAGAGTCTTCTTGAGCAGCTTTACCCGACAAAGCGCCTTGATATGCTTCTGAAGCTCATCAGCCACGAGCTCAATGTAATGACAATTGAAAATGAGCTCAACGAAGCAACGAATGAGCAGATGAACCGCAGCCAGCGCGAGTATTACCTTCGCGAGCAGATGAAGGTAATTCAGCAGGAGCTCGGTGAGGACGAAACCTTCGACGATATCGGCGAATACAGAAAAAAGATTCGCGATTTGAAGCTCGAGCCCGAAATTGAGGATAAGTTCCTCAAGGAGGTTTCACATCTTGCAAAGCAGCCCTTCGGCTCAACCGAGGCAACCGTAATCCGCGGCTACCTCGACACCTGCCTTGAGCTTCCGTGGAATGTAACAACCGAGGAAACCAATGACATTGAGCTTGCAAGAAAGATGCTTGACGAGGACCATTTCGGACTTGAAAAGGTTAAGGAACGCATAATTGAGTACCTTGCGGTACGCAAGCTTGCACCAAATGTTAACGGCAGCCTTCTCTGTCTTGTAGGTCCTCCGGGAACGGGTAAAACCAGTATCGCTATGAGCATTGCAAGAGCAACAAACCGCAAGCTCGTGCGAATTTCCCTCGGCGGTGTTCACGATGAGGCTGAAATCCGCGGCCACCGCAAGACCTATGTCGGCGCAATGCCCGGCAGAATAATCGGAGGTCTTAAGCAGGCAAAAAGCTCAAATCCGCTGATGGTGCTTGACGAGGTTGATAAGCTCGGTTCTGACTACCGCGGCGACCCCTCGGCAGCACTGCTTGAGGCTCTTGACCCCGAGCAGAACAAGACCTTCCGCGATAACTTCCTCGAGGTCCCGTACGACCTTTCCGATGTGTTCTTTATCACAACCGCAAATACAACCGATACCATTCCCAGAGCACTGCTCGACAGAATGGAAATTATTGAGCTTTCAAGCTATACCGATGAAGAAAAGCTCAGCATAGCTAAGAACTATCTGCTGCCCAAGCAGCGCAAAAAGCACGGTCTCAAGGCATCTCAGCTTAAGATTAGCGACGATGCAATCCGCGAGATAATCACTCTTTATACAAAGGAATCCGGCGTGCGTAATCTCGAGCGCCAGATAAGCACCATTTGCCGCAAATGCGCCGTTGCCATTGCAAACGGCGAGCGCAAGAGCCTCAGCCTCAGAGCGGGCGCGCTCAAGGATTACCTCGGTGCGGTCAAGTTCAAGCCCGAGCAGCATCGCAGTATAGATGAGGTCGGTCTTGTTCGCGGTCTTGCATGGACCTCTGTCGGCGGTGAGGTTCTCGATGTTGAGGTAGCTGTTGTTGACGGCACAGGAAAGCTTGAACTTACGGGTAATCTCGGCGATGTAATGAAGGAATCCTGCCACGCGGCAGTAACCTATATCCGCAGTCGTGCAAATAAGCTCGGCATTGATGAGCAGTTTTATAAGACCAAGGATATTCATATCCATTTCCCCGAGGGGGCAGTTCCCAAGGACGGCCCGTCGGCAGGTATAACCGTATGCACTGCAATTGTATCCGCACTCACGGGTATGCCCGTAAGACGCGATATTGCAATGACGGGTGAAATCAGCCTTCGCGGCAGAGTTATGGCGATCGGCGGACTCAAGGAAAAGACAATGGCAGCGCTCAGAAACGGCGTGAATACGGTCATCGTCCCCGCAGACAACGAATCCGACCTTGCGGAGATTGACCCCACGGTGCGCTCTGCCTTGAATTTTGTGCTTGCTGACCATGTTGACAAGGTGCTTGATATTGCCCTTATCCGCAAGGACGGCGAAAAAATAAGCGAGCCTGTAATGCCGATTAAGGCTAAAAAATCACGCGCAGATATCAGACAGTAGGTGCGGAATGAATACACTTAATGTTAACAAGGCGGAATTCATAAAGTCCGCTGCAAATCCGTCGGGCTTTATCCACGGTGATATTCCGAACATTGTTTTTTCGGGTAAATCAAATGTGGGTAAGTCCTCGGTAATCAACCGACTTCTCAACAGAAAAAACTTTGCGAGAGTCGGTCAGTCTCCCGGCAAAACCATACATGTAAACTACTTTCTCATTGACAAAAAGGCCTATTTCGTAGACCTTCCCGGCTATGGCTATGCAAAGGTTTCACAGTCTGAGCGCGAGAGATGGGGCAAGCTTATGGAGCAGTTTTTTGCGACTGAGGGCCTTATCACACTCGGTGTTATGATTGTTGACTCCCGTCATAAGCCTACCGCCGATGATGTAACAATGGCACAGTGGTTTAAAAGCACGCAGTGCCCATTGGTAGTTGTGGCAAATAAGTGCGACAAGCTGAAAAAAAGTGAGATTGAGCCCAATATGGCGCTCATTCGCCAAACTTTGGAGCTTGAGGATGATATACTGCTTATACCGTTCTCGGCAGAGAAGGGAAACGGCAAGGATGCACTTATGTCGGAGATATTGAAATATGTATAATACGGCAAATTCGTTTGCGGATATCATGCGCGGCCTTGACTGGAGCGTTCTGACGAATATGATTATGTCCGTCATTCCCGCTCTTATCTGTATCACGCTGCACGAGCTGAGCCACGGCTATGTGGCATACCGCCTCGGTGATGATACAGCCAAAAAAATGGGCAGACTAACGCTCAATCCCATCAAGCATATCGATATTGTCGGTCTTATAATGATGGTCGCATTCAAGTTCGGCTGGGCAAAGCCCGTGCCCGTGAATATGTACCGATTCAGAAATCCCAAGCGCGATATGGCAATTACGGCGCTTGCCGGACCTGTTTCCAACATAATTATCGGTTGCGTATTTCTGTTTATCTTCGGAGCAACCTATGCTCCTCTTACCATTGCGGGTACAGAGTTTGCATCATCCGTACTTAATATGATTTACATTACGGCATATCTAAGCTTTGCGCTTGCAGTTTTCAACATAATTCCCATTCCGCCGCTTGACGGCTCAAAAATTTTGTTCTCTTTAATGAGCAACGAAAGCTATATGAAGCTTATGAGATACGAGCGCTACGGAATGCTTATTCTGCTTGTACTGGTTGCGACAAATATACTGGGAAATCCCCTTTACAATGCAACTCAGTTTGTTTTTCAAAAATTCTTTGTTTTTGCCGATTGGGGCTTTGCTCTGATGCAGGCAATTGTGGGTTGATATGGAAAATCCGACTTTCTATCTTGAAGGAATAGTCAAGGAAAGAAACGAGCTTCAGGACTTCCAGGGTCCGCTCAGCCTTATCCTTATGCTCCTTTCAAAAAACAAAATAGAGATAAGAGACATTAAAATCGCCGATATTCTTGACCAGTACCTTGAGTATCTTGCCGAGATGGAGCGAATGGACCTTGAGATTGCCAGTGAGTTTGTACAGATGGCATCGCATTTGCTGTACATAAAGACACGCACGCTTCTCGCGGGAGATGAAGAGGTCAGTGAGCTTGAAGAGCTGATGAGCTCACTTGAGCAGTTAAAGTGCCGCGATATATATACGGCGGTGCAGAATGTTGTACCCGAGCTTAAGAAGGCATCGGAAACGGGGCTTCTGTATTTTGCAAAGCTGCCTGAGCCGCTGCCTAAGGTGAGCCGAGAGTATGAGTATAAGCATGAGCCGGCTGATTTGTTCAAGGCACTGTACGCGGTCGTAACGCGCGGAGGCAAGCCGATAGAGCCCGAGTATGCCCACAGAATTGCACCCTCGCGCATTGTGTATGAGGTTCGTACAAAGAGCCGCGAGCTGATTGAACGCCTGCAGAGCGGGCCTGCAAAGCTCAGCGCACTGTATACGGCATGCGGCAGCCGCTCGGAAATAGTTGCAACCTTTATCTCAATTCTTGAGCTGTGCAGCATGGGCAGCGTTGAGCTGTCCGGAGATGAGGACGACTATACGCTCACATTTATCGGCGGCAATGTCGATGAAATCCTTGAAAGAATTATAGAGTAGGTAAATTTATGGAAACAGAGAATATAAAGTCTGCAATTGAGGCTATACTCTTTGCATCGGGTGAGCCCGTGCCGGCAGCGAGAATATCACTCATTCTCGGTGTGGATGAAGAAGAAGTTTATACTGCTGCAAAGGAGCTTGCTGATGAATACAGCTTTAATCAGCGTGGAATCAGACTGCTCAAGCTCGATAAAAATCTGCAGCTTTGCTCATCACCTGAATACGCATCGGTTATCAGCAAGACCCTTGAGCAGCGCAAGCCGCCCATGCTTTCTCAGCCTGCGCTTGAGACACTTGCCGTTGTTGCGTATTTCCAGCCCGTAACCCGTGCCTATATCGATCAGGTTCGCGGAGTTGATAGCTCATATACGGTCGGTGTTCTTCTGGACAAGGGCCTTATTGAGCGCTGCGGCAAGCTTGATGTTCCCGGCAGACCCTCACTTCTGCGCACAACGGATGTATTCCTGCGCACAATGGGCGTCAGTGAACTCACAGAGCTTCCGGAACTCCCGGACATAACCGCAAGCGACGGAGCTAAAAAGCTCGAGGATGCCATTGAAAAGCTCAATACAGTCGGAGAA
>JAZUJB010000019.1:0-3717 GCA_045642545.1 Oscillospiraceae bacterium | reverse complement strand
TTTCCTCAAGAAGTGGCGCAACGAGCAGTGCGTCACCGAGCATAAACTCATCATCGCAGGCAAGAGCCAGCTCGTCATCGAACCAATCATAAGCAAGGGGTCTCATCATCGGCTGCATATTCTCGGTACAAGCCTGTGCAGCTTCCCACAGATACGGGCGCAGCTTTTCGTGAAGCTCGTGCCAATAGCGCATTTCATTCATAAATTCGGGGCAGGCATATGCTGCCGCCATGTTCCAGGGGCTACGCTCGTTATTTCCCTCGCCACCCGGCATCAGTTCTTTAAACTGGCCGCCGTCGGGCTCGGAATGCCACTGCATTATCGGGGTAAAGCAGGCAAGCTGCGTTGCCCTGCGATATAGGTCAAGTGTGGGCAGAGGGCCTGCAAAGCCACCCAAATCAAAGCCCCAGAAAACCGTGCCGCTAAGGGAAGCGCTTAGCCCTGCAGTAAGCACACTGCGAAGCTCGCAGTTTTGGGATTGCTGGTCGCCGCCCCAGTGAATCGGCACTGTATGTGCTCCCGCAAATCCAGCTCTGCTGAAGAGCACCCGAGTTTCGCCTATAAAGCGGAGGTAGCTTTTTGTATAGTCCATGGGATAGCGATTCTTGCCGTCTGCACCGTCGGAGCCGTCGTAAAAGCGCAGATCATCACGGTAGATAAACTCGCCACCATCGGTTTTGAAGCCCTCAACGCCCATGTCAAGAAGATACCGGCGCTTGCTAAACCATGTTTTTTCTGTCTCGGGATTGAGAAAATCCGGAATCATAGAGCCGGAAAACCAGTGGCCTTCGGGGATTTCGTAGGGTGTGCCATCACAGTTATGCACGCATAGTCCGCGCTTAACCGCATCCGCACGGTCAAGCTCGTTTTGCATATTCGGCACCTCGTCCGCGCCCTGCTTTTTATATACGGGAATCTGCCACAGCACGAGGTGAGCACCACTATCGCGGATTTTATCCACCATTTCCCTGGGGTTCTGCCACTGGGACTCGGAGAAATCAAAATCCTCGTAGGAAAAGCTTCCGCCGTTGGCTTTGGGCGTGTATTTTGCGCCGTTCCAGATATAGAAGGTCGCCTCATCGCTCCACGCCTCGATCACAATTACGGAGGCAGGGAAGCGGTGCTTTTTTAAATTTTCCAGAAGCTCGTCCACATCAGCCTGCTTGCTCCAGCGATTTGCGGATGCCCACACGCCGAAGGACCATTTGGGAGGCAATACAGGCTTGCCGAAAAGGGACATATACTCGGATATGATCGCCTTCGGGGTTCCCGAAAAGGTCACTATGTCGCAACCGTCGGGAAGTGTGATTGTGATGCTGTCATCTCGGAAATCAAAGATGGTGTCGGCAGTGGTGTCGGCATAAAAACCGAAGCCGCTGTCTGTCCAGAAGAAGGGGGCGGGGCAATAGGTTTTCTCGCCTTGGAAACAAAACTTTTCCTCAACGGTGTTAACAACTCGCTTACCCTTGTGGTTTAAGCAATCATACTTTTCACCCATGCCAAAGGCGGCGGAGTATTTTAGGTCAACGGTGATTTTATCTCCCGACCTGCTTATTACCGCATTGCCGTTTTTTATAGGAACAACAGATGATGTTTCGTTATGGGAATATCTCTTCATAGTTTAGCCCTTGATACCTCCCGCCATCATGCCGTTCTGGAAATACTTCTGTGCGAAAATATAAATCAAAACTATGGGAACCATAGAAATCAATGCACCAGCCATGAGAACATTGTACTCTGTGGAGTACTGTCCGTTCAGGGTTGAAAGCGCAATGGGCAGAGTCATCTTTGCTTTATCTGTCAGCATGAGAAGAGGCCACAGATAGTCATTCCATGACTCCATAAAGGTTGTAATAGACAGCGTCGCAAGAGTGGGAGCACAAAGAGGCAGTGCCACCTTGAAATAGACGTGGAAGTTGCTTGCTCCGTCAATTCTCGCAGCGTCGAGGAAGTCATCGGGTATGGTGCGCATCTGCTGCACCAGCAGGAATATGGCAAAGGGTCTGAATATACTTGGCAGAATAACGCTGCCGTAGGTGTTTATTAGCGACATCTTATTCATTACCACAAAGAGAGGGATAATGGTAACCTGGGTGGGAATCATCATTGTGGCAAGGAATATTTTAAGCAGAAGGTCGGCCTTGGGAAAACGCATCTTTGCAAAGGCAAATGCCGCCATAGAGCCGGAAATCAGCGTGATAACCGTGTAGGTAACAGATATCACAAGGCTGTTGCCGATGGTTTTCATGAAGGGGAATTTGGAAAACACCTTTGCGTATGACTCGAGGGTGGGATCCTCAGGAATCCACTCAATGGGGATGCTCATGAGAGCACCTCTCGCTTTCAAAGAGGTGGATACCATCCATGCAAAGGGTATCATTGCCATGATGCCGATTATTATGGCAATGGTGTAGTAGCCGGCCGTGGATAATCGTCTTTTATGTGTCATAGTTCACCCACCGTTTCTGGCCTCGCATCTGAATTGCCGTACAGGTCATGATGATGACAAACAGTATCCATGAGAATGCGGAGGCATAGCCCATGCGGAAATATCTGAAGCCGTATTTGTAAATTCGCTCTACCATGACCTGTGTTGCGCCGTTAGGACCGCCATCGGTCATTATCATTATCTGCGGGAAGAGCTGGAAGGAGTTAATGAGGGATACGATAAGGACATAGAAAATCGCAGGTGTAAGAAGGGGAAGCGTGATTTTGATGAACTTCTTCCAGGAGCTTGCACCGTCAAGGTCAGCAGCCTCGTAGTAACTGCGGTTTATACCCACGATACCCGACAGAAGAATGAGGGCGAAAAAGCCCATATCTTTCCACACGCTCACAAGCACAATAGCTGGCATTGCCCATTTCTCGTCCAGGAGCCAGCCGGGACCCGTAATGCCGAAAATTTCAAGAATTCCGTTCATTGCACCGTACTGTGGAGCGAGAATGCTGCGCCAAATCAGTGATGCGGCAACCCATGAGGTCAGCACGGGAATATAGTAGATAACACGGAAGGCTCCGACACCGGGGCGCTTTTGGCTAAGCAGAGATGCACCCAGAAGCGATGTGGTAAGCATCAGAGGCAGATAGAGCGCAATGTACTTTGCGGTATTACCCAGCACCTTAAGAAACTCGTCACTTCCGAGGATGTCCTTATAGTTTTGAAGCCCTATGAAATGCTCCTGCATAAAGCCCTCGGCGAAAAGCCTGTCAAGGCCGTTCCAGTCCGTAAGGCTTATGAAGATGGAGATAATCATGGGGACGAGATAGAATATTGAAAAGCCGATTATACTCGGAATAAGAAACGGAGATGCATTGAGAAATCCGTCCTGTCCCAAGCTCCGGCTTCTTTTGAACAGCTTCATTTGTCAGGATACCTCCTGTCTGGATGTTTATAGGAAGCCCCGAAGGACTTAGCCTTTCTTTTACTGAAAACGGTTTTTCAGCAAAAGAAAGGCCAGGGCATTTTGCCCTGGCCTGAATTATAACTTAGCCGAGGGAGATCTGTGCTTCGCAGTCTGCCTGTGCGGCATTCATTGCTTCCTCAACGGTCATGGTGCCGTCAGCAGCTGCTGTAAGGTACTGGCCGATGATGTCGCTCATCAGTGAGTAATCCTCGATTACGGGAGGCATTACGAGATAGTCGAGGCTCTCAAATACTGCAGCGCGGTTTGCAGGAGGATCGATTTCGAGGTATGCGCTCAGTGCATCCATATCCTT
>JAZUJB010000018.1:0-41352 GCA_045642545.1 Oscillospiraceae bacterium | reverse complement strand
GGTGCAACCGTTCGCCCCATCACCACCACTCCCGAGGAGAACTACAAGTTCGCTATCCGTGAGCGCGTTGAGGCTTGCATCAATGAGCACACCCGTGCAATCATGTTCACCAACCCCGGCAACCCCACCGGCACCATCCTCACCGAGGAAGAGCTGAAGCTCATGGCTGACATCGCAAAGGAGCACAACCTCTTCATCATCGGCGACGAGGTTTACCGTGAATTCGTATACGGCGGCGAGAAGCTCATGAGCCTGCTCCAGCTTGAAGGCTACGAGGAGAATGTCATCGTTATCGACTCCGTTTCTAAGCGTTTCTCCGCATGCGGCGCCCGCATCGGCTGCATGATTACCCGCAACGCAGAGCTTTACCAGCAGGCAATGAAGTGGTGCCAGGGCCGTCTGTGCGCTTCCACCATCGACCAGATTGCTTCCGCAGCTCTGTACTCCGTAGGTCCCGAGTACTTCGACGCAGTCCGCAAGGAATACTGCGCACGCAAGGACACTCTCGTTGAGGGTCTGAAGAAGATTCCCGGCGTTGTCTACTCCGAGCCGAAGGGTGCATTCTATGTCATGGCAAAGCTGCCCGTTGACGACGCTGAAAAGCTGCAGATGTTCATGCTGCAGGAGTGGGACGACAACGGCGACACTCTGATGTTCACTCCGGCAGAGAGCTTCTACAAGACTCCCAACACCGGCAAGAACGAAATCCGTATGGCATATGTCATCAACGAGGCTGACATTGCTCGCTCCATGGAGCTTCTCAAGCTCGGCATTGAGGCATACAACGCACAGAACAAATAATCAGAAAATATAAATATCGGGTGTCTTTCGACACCCGATATTTTTTTACATATTAAGCTCGTATATCTCGTCGTAAATCTCATCGGCCTTCTCGCCGAATTCGTTGAGCTTTTCATACTTGGGCGCCTCAAAGCCCTTGTCGTCGATAAGCTCGTAAAGCATTTTAAGCGCCTCGTAGCTTGACTCCGCCTTGAGCGCCTCAGGAAGATTTTCCTCTAAAAACTTTTTTGCGTTTTCGCTGATATTATACTTGATTTCCATCTGTTTTCCCCTTTGCAGTTTTAGCGGCTCTGACCTCGCTCACGCTGAATATGATAATTGCCGCAATGAAAAATATAAAGCTCGTAAGCTGACTTTGCGTGAAGCTTTCGCCCCGAATAAAGCCGCAGATGAGATTAAAGGTCGGGCTCAGGTACTCCGCAAAGCACATTAAAATCAGCGGCAGCCTTGAAACACAGCGCGAGTAAAGATACATCGGCAGCGCGGTAACGATGCCCGAGCCGAGAACGAAGATGTATTTCGACTGCGGTATGAGCGCAAGCTCCTGCCGCTTGAAAAGCAGCATAAACAGTATTGCGGGCACCGTGAGAATGAGCGCCTCGGCGCAGATGCTCAGAATTCCGTCAATGCTGACATTCTTCTTAATCGATGTATACACTGCCCAGTTTGTCGCAATTACGAGCGCAATATACGGGAAGCTGTCAAAGGCAAGCGTGCTTATCAGCACTCCCGCCGCTGCAACGACAAGCGCGATGATGTGTCCGCGTCTGCACTTTTCCTTGTAGATGAGCGCACCCACCGCGAATAAAATCAGCGGATTGATATAATAGCCGAGGCTTACATCGAGAATGTGTCCCGAGGTTACGACAACGAGAAACACCGTCCAGTCGGCAAGCAGAAACACCGCCGCAGGCAGCAGGTATTTCATTATGCTTTTGTCGCAGAGCACCGACTTAAGCTCGGGCAGGCGCTTCTGTCCGGCAATCAGCAGAAGCGAAAACAGCGCCGCAAGCACAATTCTCAGCGGCATTACCGTCAGCGAATCAATATCGCCGAGAAGTCCCCAGTACAGCGGCTGAAAGCCCCACAGAATGTAGCAGCCGAACAGCGCAGCGGTATCTTTTTTCGTCATAGTCCCTGACCTATCTTGCGTAGCGGTTTATAAACTCCGCTTTGGTTTTTGAATACATTATCTTCTGACTGCTGTACAGTCCGAAATATCCCGAGAGCATATAGGCTATGCCGCAGGCAAGGGCAAAGTAGATAAGTCCGCCTGCACCGAAAAGCTCAACGGAAAGCACAATTGAGGCAACGGGGCAGTTGACCGCGCCGCAGAAAACAGCAACAAGTGCAATCGCCGCGGCAAACTGCGCAGGCAGTCCCAGAAGCGGCCCGAGCACGCAGCCGAGGGTTGCTCCGATGAAGAAGGTCGGCACAATCTCGCCGCCCTTGAAGCCGAAGCCTATGGTTATTGCCGTGAAAACTATCTTCCAGAAAAACGCCCAGTTGGGTGCAACACCCTCGCAAAGCGCACTTTCGATTATATCCGTGCCCGTGCCGTTATAGCTGAAGCTGCCGACAAGCAGAGTGAGCAAAACGATTATAACGCCGCCGACGAACACGCGCAGGTACGGATTCTTCAGCTTCGAGCCCGCAAGCTTTTCGGTGCGGTGCAGAGTGATGCAGAAGGCTATGCTGACAAGCGCGCAGACAACCGCGAGAATACTTACCTGAATTATTGTCAGCACATCAAGCGGCTGATAGTCGAGCATAAAGCGCATAGGCTCAATTCCGATAAGACGCGAGATGCCGTAGGCGACCATCGACGCCACAAGGCAGGGCAGAAATGCCGAATAGTACAGTATGCCGACGGAGATGACCTCGAGCGCAAACAGCGTTGCGGTCAGCGGAGTTCCGAACAGCGCCGCGAACACCGCGCTCATACCGCAGAGCGTTACAAGGCGCATATCCTTCTCGTCAAGGCCGAGGAATTTACCGATGCGGAAGCCGATACCGCCGCCAATCTGAAGCGCCGCGCCCTCACGGCCTGCCGAGCCGCCGAAAAGATGGGTAATTGCGGTTGCAACGAATATTACGGGCACGAGCAGAATGTCAACCTTCTGTCCCTCGTGAATGGAATCTATGATGTTGTTTGTGCCCTCGCCCTCGGTTTTGGTAACGCGGTATATCGCGGCAATGAAAAGGCCGCCGAGAGGCAGCAGGAACACAAGCCAGGTGTGAGCACCGCGGAAGGCAGTTGCTCTGCTCACCGTAAAGTGAAATAACGAGCCGACAAGACCGCAGACAGCACCCGTTACCGTTGCGAGTAATACCCAGCGGTAGAAGGACTGAAAATATGTCAGCACTCTTCCTGCTGATTTTTTGATTCCTGCCACGGTCTTCACCTCCCCGTTTTTCTCAGATAACTTATTTAATATATAACGCAAGCTACTCATTGTCCAGTGGTTTATTCTCCCCGCCTGACTTATTTTACACATCTTACTTGATTTTTGCGCGGCAATTGGTTACAATATAACGCACATAAGAAAAAGGAGTGGCGATTATGGCTAAGCTTGCAGCTGCAATCAAGGAAATCTGGCACGACAGAAAAAGAATTCTCGGCCTGCCCATCACATTCACAAGATACGCACTGAGCGCTGACCGCCTTTTCCTGAAGCGTGGATTTCTGAATATAACTCAGGACGAAATCGTGCTTTACCGCGTGCGCGACCTGCGCATTTCAATTAACCTCTGGCAGAGAATTTTCGGTGTCGGCACCGTAAGGGTTGTTTCCACCGATAAGAGCATTCCCGAGCTTGTGCTGAAGAACATCAAGCACCCCAACGATGTCAAGGAGCTTATCCACGAGAATGTCGAGAAGATGAAGATTGAGCGCCGTATGCGCATCGGCGAGATGAGCATGGATATCGACGACGATAACTTCGAGCTTGAGGATATGAATTAATAAACAAACGCCAACCGGCGTTTTATATGGAGGGTTATCGAAGTGGTCATAACGGGGCTGACTCGAAATCAGTTAGCGAGTAACATCGCTCAAGGGTTCGAATCCCTTACCCTCCGCCAAAAAGGAAAAGCAGTCCGAAAGGACTGCTTTTTTCTTTTTGGTATTACATTTGGGATTCGAACCCGAAAGGGTCGGAGCGCTAATATCTGCACAAACGCAGATATATTTTTTCATTCTGTGTTTCATGCACTTGTAATTCTCAAAAGCATGTCGTACAATATTTACAAATATAGAAATTTTTTATATAATCGGCATTATTAAGGCTGATTGAGCGGATTAACTCAGGAGACTTCAGATATGACCTTTGTCGGATATCCAAAATGCAGCACCTGCGTGCGCGCTCAGGCGTGGCTTGACGCAAACGAAATTGCTTACGAATTCAGACACATAAAGGAAAGCAATCCCATCGCTGACGAGCTAAGGTCGTGGTACGAAAAAAGCGGACTGCCGCTGAAGAGATTTTTCAACACAAGCGGTCTGTTGTACAAGGAGCTGAAGCTCAAGGACAGGCTCCCCTTAATGAGCGAGGACGAGCAGCTTGAGCTGCTTGCATCAAACGGTATGCTCGTAAAGCGTCCCTTGCTCGTTGCCGATGACTTTGTGCTTGTCGGCTTCAGAGAAGCTGAATGGGAAGCAAAGCTTAAATAAGGAGATGCGCAATGGCAGAAATAGTTTTGACAGCAGAAAATTTTGAGGCTGAGGTCATAAATTCAGACAAACCCGTTCTGGTTGACTTCTGGGCAAGCTGGTGCGGCCCCTGCCGCATGATTGCTCCCGTAATCGCGGAAATTGCAGACGAATACGAGGGCAAGGTCAAGGTAGGTAAGGTCAATGTTGACGATGAGCCTATACTTGCCGCAAGCTTTCAGGTGGCAAGCATCCCCACCCTTCTCTATTTCAAGGAGGGCAAGATTGCAGGCTCATCTATCGGCGTAATTCCCAAAGAACAGATTATTGAAATGCTCGGCATCTGATTCCGCTGGAAAGGAGAAATTATGAATATCACCAAAGACATACGCTACATAGGCATAAACGACCACGAAATCGACCTTTTTGAGGGTCAGTACATTGTTCCCAACGGCATGGCATACAACTCCTATGCAATCATCGACGAGAAAATTGCCGTTATGGACACCGTTGACAAGAACTTCACCGACGAATGGCTGGCTAACCTCGCCGAAGCAATCGGCGACAGAAAGCCCGATTACCTCGTCGTTCAGCATATGGAGCCCGACCACTCCGCAAACATCAAAAACTTCATGGACAAATACCCCGAGGCAGTCATCGTATCCTCTTCCATGGCGTTCAACATGATGAAGAACTTCTTCGGCACCGATTTTTCCGACCGCCGCATTGTTGTCGGCGAGGGCAACACTCTGTGCCTCGGCACCCACACCCTCACCTTCGTAACCGCACCCATGGTGCACTGGCCCGAGGTCATCGTTACCTATGACAGCACCGACAAGGTTCTGTTCTCCGCTGACGGCTTCGGCAAGTTCGGCGCACTCGATGTTGAAGAAGACTGGGCATGCGAAGCAAGACGCTACTACATCGGTATTGTCGGCAAGCACGGCATCCCCGTACAGAATCTTCTCAAAAAGGCTGCAGGCCTCGATATCGAGATTATCTGCCCTCTCCACGGACCCGTACTCACCGAGAACCTCGGCTACTACATCAACCTGTACGACATCTGGTCCTCCTACGGCGTTGAGAGCGAGGGCGTTGTAATTGCCTACACCTCCGTATACGGCAACACTAAGAAAGCAGTTGAGCTGCTTGCAAAGAAGCTCGAGGAAAAGGGCTGCCCCAAGGTTGCGGTAACCGACCTTGCCCGCGACGATATGGCCGAGGCTGTTGAGGACGCATTCCGCTATGGCAAAATTGTTCTTGCTACAACCACCTACAACGCCGAAATCTTCCCCTTCATGAGAGAGTTCATTAACCACCTCACCGAGCGCGGTTATCAGAACAAGACCATCGGTATAATTGAAAACGGCTCATGGGCACCTACGGCCGCAAAGGTAATCAAGAAGATGATGGAACGCTGCAAGAACATCAATTGGGCCGAAAACACCGTTACCATCAGATCTGCACTCAATGCGGAATCCGAAGAGAAGCTCGAAGCTCTTGCAAATGAGCTTATGAAATAACCAATTATTCAAGTAGGAAATTATAATGAGCATTTACAGATGCATGGTTTGCGGTTGGGAATATGACGAGGCAGAAGGCCTCGAAGAAGAAGGCATCGAGCCCGGCACCAAGTTCGAGGATCTCGACGACGACTTCCACTGCCTGCGCTGCGGTCTTGATAAGACCCACTTTGAAAAGGTAGATTAATTCTCTGCAATACGCAAAAACATCCTGCGCCGTTCATATGAGCGGTGCAGGATGTTTTTTTATCAGCAAGGCACTCCGTAATTGCGTGCGCGCAAAATTACCGTGCGTTTTTTACATCAAAGCTTGACAAAATTATGTCATTTGATAAAATTGCAGACAAGAAGGCTGATTTGGCTTAGGAGGTTGTTCGGATGAAAACGGCAGAATCGCTTGGAATCTGGAGAATCGGCGAAGGCAGGCTTGCCGTTGAGCTGCTTATGGCAGGAACGGGCGGCAGCGGACTTTGCGGATTTATCAGCGGCGGTGAGCGGGCTCATGTAGGCGGCTGCGCATACGCGGTGCCGAGAGACAAATCGAGCGGAGTCGGCCTTACGGCTGATGTGAGCACAATCTGCGGTCCCGGTCACAAGGACTCCGATATGGCACAGCAGCTGGCAAAAATCATAAGCATCGGAACAGGAGAAACGGTAAGCCTGACAGCCGGACTGCATGTAGAAAATGCTTCGGCTCAGGAGCTTGAGAAACTACGGCAGAATTGTATTATGGCAGCAGAGGAGTTCGTTAGGGCGTATTGCGGGAGAAAGTAATATGACTAATCTGGAATTTGTAAAAAGGCTGGAGACTGAGTGCGGAGGAAATATGCTCAAGCTGACCAAGCACATTTTCTATGTGCTGTCTTACGGAGCAAGCGACAGACTCTGGCTCGTAATTGACGGAGTAATAATAACGGAGCGCAATAACAGCGACGGCACGCAGATAGGCTGCGGTGTATATGGGCCGGGTATGCTGGTGGGCATCACTGCGCTTAATAACGAATCTGGCGTTATTACATGCAAGCCGCTCAAGGATACCACGGTAATGGGCATACGCACCAAAGACCTGCTGCAGCTCATGAACAAGGACCACGAAATTTCGATGTATGTGGTGCGGTTTCTGTGCAACAGATTCAGATTCATGATGAATTCTCTGGAGATGAACTCTGTGCGCAGCGTACAGGAACGCATTTCCTACTTCGAGAAAATGATTCAGTCCTTTGATGACCCCGAGCTTTTCGATTTCGGCGATAATGTGGTTGCGGAATATCTCGGGATACATCCGGCAAGCATAAGCCGTGCAAGAAAGCAGATGTATATTCAGGAGAACAAAGACAATTAGCTTTTTCCGGTCTGCCGCAGCTGCGGTACTGTAAAAATGAAAATTATGGAAAAATCAGTCTGGCTTCATAAGCCAGGCTGATTTTTTGCACATATGTCATAAAAAATTCTTGTATATCCTTCGTTTAATGTTAAATTCGCTGATGCAAATTAATTTTTTAACATAAGTTTAATAATTTGATTACAAACTCAAGCGACTTAATCCGACAGATTATTTAAACTGATATTACAATGCTCCTAATAGGAGCGAAAACGGAAAAACGCATACGCGTAAATATCATAAGGAGGTATTATCAATGGAAGTAGCAAAAACCCCTGAAAAATTGCCGCTGCTTAAAAACAAAAAGTTTTGGTTGGTAGTGGTCTGGGCGCTTTTCTTTGCGATATGGTTCATGCCGACACCGGCAGGCCTCGAGGTCGCAGGTAAGCACGCAATGGCAGTTGTAGTCCTCACAATCGGCATGTGGTTGACAAAGGCGGTTCCGCCTGCAGTCGGCTCAATGATAATGCTCGGTATTGTGGCAGTATTTATGCGAGATGAAATTCCCGCTGCAAAGCTCTTCGGATACTGGACTCAGGAAACAATGTGGTTCATCATAACCTGCTTCGCATTTGCGGCAATTATGAAGAAGAGCGGCTTAGGCCAGCGCTTGTCCACAATAGTCTTCTCGATTAAAAGTCCTCTGCTGCTGAACTTTGCAATTCTCGTTCTCAGCTTCATCTTCTCCCTCGTCGGCATGGCAGCATCTCTGCCCAAGCTGACCCTCCTGTTCCCGATTCTCCTCTCCATCGCAACACTGTCGGGACTTGATAAAACTAACACCCATGTTCGCCGTGTTGCAATAATGATAAACCTGCTCGCAAACACAACCGGCGTTCTGCTGTACACCGGCTTCAGCCTCAACCCCACCCTCGGCACTCTGGGCGGCTTCGATATGAACTACACCCTGTGGCTGAAGGATGTTATGCCCATCGCACTGGCCGGCAACCTGCTTCTGTTCTTCGTCGTTTACTTCATGTACATGCCTAAGAAGAACGAGCCGGGCTTTGCATACGACAAGATGACCACCATGCGCAAGGAGCTCGGCAAGGTAACCGGCGTTGAATGGAAAGCAATCGTATGGTTCCTCATTGCAATCGCATTCTGGGCAACCGGCGGCAAGACCGGCATCGGCGCAGGCTTCGCAACTCTGCTCGTCGTTGGCCTGATGTGCCTGCCTAAGATTGGTATTATCAGCTTCAAGGAATTCGCAGACTCCGTCAACTGGCCCACCGTATTTATGATTATGGGCGTTCTCGCATTCGGTTCTCTGGGCTCCACCGGCTTCACCACCTGGCTCGTCGAAAAGATTATGCCCGCTTCCCTGCCCTCCAGCCCGATGATAAGCCTGCTTATTATTGCATTCCTTATCGAGATTCTCCATATCGCACTCGGCAGTATCGGCACCAGCATGGCACTGCTCGTTCCCGTACTTGTAAGCATCGCTCCCTCCGTCGGCGTTACCGGCGAATGCATGGCTATCGTTGCCTACATGTGCATTGTCTTCCAGGCATTCTTCCCGTATCAGAATGTTGCATTCGTTGCAGGTCTGAGCTATGACCTCTGGGAAGAAAAGGACCTGCTGAGAACAGGTATAGTTCTGTTCTTCCTCGTCCCGATTCTGTTTGCCGTTGTGCTCTACCCGTTCTACGGCGCAATGGGCTGGATTCTTTAATAACCGTAGGTTGAGGAGGCACTGTGCCAGCTGACAGAGTAATACTCGTCGATTTGACCGACCGGGAAATCGGCAGTTCGGAAAAAATGGCCGCCCACGAAAAGGGACTGCTTCACAGAGCATTTTCGGTCTTCCTTTTCAACGGCAGCAAGCTGCTGCTTCAAAAGCGTGCGGCAGACAAGTATCACTGTCCGGGGCTGTGGACAAACACCTGCTGCTCACATCCCAGGCCGGGAGAGGAAACTGCAAAAGCGGCGCAACGGCGGCTCGCAGAGGAGCTCGGCACTGAGCCGTGCGAAATAACCGAGCTGTGCAGCTTCTTTTACAGATATGAGTTTTCAAACGGCCTTACGGAATATGAATGCGACCATGTTTTCTTGGGTGAGTATTCGCCCGAGGCGAAGCTGTGTCCTAATCCCGACGAGGTTGAAGAAGCTGCGTGGTGGGACATCTGTGAGCTCGAGGAGGAACTGCGTCTTAACCCCGACCGTTTCACTCCGTGGTTTATTATCTGTGCTCCAATGGTTATTAACGCAATCAGACAGAATATTTGTAACGAATGATATATGAAAGGAGATACTTATGGCAAATCCTTACGATTTAAGAGAATTCCTGGCTGAAATAGAGAAAAAAGGCCAGCTCATAAGGGTTTCGGGCGCAGACCTGGAAACCGAAGTCGGCGCGCTGACCGAGCTCAACGGACAGCGTCAGGGTCCCGCTATGCTCTTTGATAAGTTTGAGGGCTATCCCGAAGGCTTCAGAGTACTCAGCGGCTCCATGCTCAATGCGGCAACCTTCGGTACGGCTTTGGGCGTAGACGCAAAGCCCGACAATATGTCCATGCTGAAGGCTATGACCGATGTAATGAAAACCGTCGGCGAAACCGCAAAAGACTATCCCATGGAATTTGTCGAGGACGGCCCCATATTTGAAAACATTATGATGGGCGACGATGTCGACATCAGCAAATTCCCCGTACCCAAATGGCATCCCGAGGACGGCGGCCGCTACATCGGCACCGCCTGCCTGAATGTATACAAGGACCCCGACAGTGATTGGGTAAATGTCGGAACCTACCGTTCAATGGTACACGACGAAAAGACCGTTACCACTTATGTTGTTCCCGTTCACCACGGCAACCCCATTATGAAAAAATACTGGGCAAAGGGCGAGCCCTGCCCCGTTGTTCTGGTTGTCGGCAGCCATCCGATTATGTTTGCTCTTGCAGGCACTGACTGCCCCGCAGGAGTCAATGAGTATGAATGGATGGGCGCTATCGCCAAAAAGCGCGTACCCGTTGTAAAGGGCAAGGTAACAGGTCTGCCCATTCCCGCAGACGCTGAGATTGCTCTTGAGGGCTATGTATATCCCGACGACCTGGTACCTGAAGGCCCGTTCGGCGAATTCACCGGCTACTATGCAGGCGGCAGAAACAACCACACCTGCATTCGTGTCAAGGCTGTCTACCACCGCAACGACCCCATCATCCTTGCTTCGCCTCCCGGCAAGCCGCCTCATGACTATTCCTACTTCGGAAGCCTCATGCGTTCGGCAAACCTCACCAATGCGCTCACCAAAGCAGGCATTCCCGATGTCAAGGGCGCATGGATTCACGAGGCAGGCGGCAGCCGCTGCTTCATCGTTACCAGCATCAAGCAGAAATTCTACGGCCATGCAACTCAGGCAGCCGCGGTTGCTTGCTGCTGCCAGCAGGGCTCAATGATGTCAAAATTCTCTATCGTTGTAGATGACGATATTGACCCGACCAATCTCAAAGAGGTTGTATGGGCAATGTCTACCCGCTGCAATCCCGTTGAGGATATTGACATTATGCGTCAGACTCAGAGCAACATGGTTGAGCCTACGCTCCGTCCCGAGGACAAGAAGTCCGGCATGGTATTCTCAAGCCGCGCAATTATCCGTGCGGTAAGACCCTTTGATATGATTAAAAACGGAACATTTGCCAATGTTGCAGAAAATCCTCCCGAGATTCTCAATGCAATAAAGGAAAAATACAGCGACATTCTGAAGTAAAGCGTCAGGGCAGGGGAGCTTTTCCCCTGCCCTAATTGAAAATTGCGGAAATGGAGGCAAATATGATGAGAATCATAGTCGGCGTTACCGGCGCAACAGGCGTAGAAATGAGTTTATATCTTCTGAGGGCGCTGAAGGCAGTTGAGGGCTGTGAAATACACCTTGTTGTTTCAGACTCCGCAAGGCTCAATTGGGAGCTGGAGACCTCTGTGCCTTATGAAGATTTTACAGCTCTTGCCGATGTTGTTCACGATTGCCACAACATGGCGGCATCAATTTCAAGCGGTTCATATGTTACTGACGGCATGATAATCATGCCCTGCAGTATGAAATCTCTCGCAGGCATAGTTTCGGGATATGCGGACAACCTTGTTCTGCGCGCTGCCGATGTATGCCTGAAGGAGGGCAGAAAGGTGGTACTCGTACCCCGTGAAATGCCATTAGGCAAAATACATCTTCGAAATATGTACGAAGCCGCGCAGCTTGACTGCGCAATAATTCCTCCCATGCTCACATTTTATAACGGCTCGGATACACTTGAAAAGCAGATTAATCATATAGTGGGCAAGGTGCTCATGCAATTCGGCATACAGTCAAAGGATTTCAAAGCCTGGAAGGGCACAGAATAAGCTGTATCGAGGTGGAATGTATGGATAAATTTGAGTTTGCAGATTTTTTGAACAAAAACCTCAAGTCGCGAACGCTGATGTGCAAAAAAGGCGATACCTATGCTCTGAACTATGTTGCCGCCGGTATGGTCTGGATGGTCGAATCGGGCATAATAATAACCGAGCAGTACAGTGATGACGGCCGTGAAATCGGAACCGGCATTTACAGCGACGGTATGCTTCTGGGCATCTCATCAATTGTTGACGACAGCCGATGCGTAATGTGCAGGATTGTCAAGGATACCGTACTCATAGGTTATCAGACAAAAGAGTTCTGCAAATTGCTTGAAGAGAATTCGGAAGCCTGCTTTTATGCCCTGAAATTTGCCTGTTCACGCTACAAGTTTGCAATTGACACTGTGCGTCTGAACGCACTGGATAATATAAATACCAAAATCGAAAAATTCAATAATATGCTCAGCAGCAATGAAAACCTGAAAAATATTGATTTGCCCGACAATGTTATTGCCGGCTATCTGGGAATACACCCTTCGAGCATCAGCCGGGCAAAAAAGAAAAACTCCAATTCCCCAAAAGAGGATTGAGTAATTCAGCTGCTGTAAATTCAGTTCTGAATGCAGTTGAGCTACTATTGTTATGCCCCCCATTCTTTCTCCCATATTGCACAGCAAGCGGCTAAAATAAGAAAGCGGCTTGTTGGGCGGTGCGCCGAAGGGATTTACAGCCTTGAAAGAATCTGTTTCCAGCAAAGCTTCGTTAAAAAGCCTCGGAATACATATCCAGTATTCCTGCGTTTTTTGCCTCGCCTTGCAGAAATCATTTAACTTTCAAGGTGCTACGCAGTTTTGATACTAAACGCTGATAAGAAGAAGACAAAGCTTTGCGAGGAAAAATTGCGCCGAACAAGGCAGCTTTCGCAGAGCATAATGGAGATATATGGCCGAGAAAGCTAACGCGGTACGGCACAATTTTAACCGCAAAGACTGTCTGATTTCTATTAGGGTTTAGTATGATACAGCAATTTTTCGCTCAGACAAATAACAAAATTCCGGTAATACTGGCTATGTATTACCGGAATTTTTTGTGCCGTATGGGCGGAAAAGGGCAGGTCAAAACCTATAAATCCCTATGGCGTACCGCCCTTGTGCAACTTTTTTCGCGAAACAATCGCAAATCCGTGTTCATTTCCCGAAGCCTGCACACAAAACAGCGTCGGAACTTCAGGCGCATACATCTCATATCTTCTGTTGACAGGCTTCGCTCCGGCTGATATACTGTCCTCACTCTTTGCACTGCAAACCGATACAGTACAAACTGAGCAGGCCGGAGCATTAGCTCGGAGCCGGGTTACATTAGTAACAGTGGATTTATCCCACGGGACAGTAAGCTGAATTGCTGGTTTCGTGGGTTTTTTTGCGCACGAAAGGCAGCTGCCATAGAGTTATCATATACTGCTTTGTATGGAGGTAACTGTTATGAACAACCGAATTATTGACACATCGGATCAGAACTCGGCAGAATTTGAGTCGACTGCCGTCAAGGTGTCGCTTGTCAGCATCATCGGCAACACCATGCTGTCGCTGTTCAAGCTCTTCGCGGGAATTTTTGCCCACTCGGGCGCTATGATTTCCGACGCAATTCACTCCGCCTCTGATGTTTTCAGCAGCATCATCGTCATAATCGGCGTAAAAATCGCAGCCAAGGATTCAGACGAGGAGCACCCCTACGGGCACGAGCGCTTTGAATGCGTTGCAGCAATCGTGCTGGCTGTTATTCTGTGCATCACGGGCCTTTTTATCGGCCACACGGCCATCGAAAAGCTATCCGCGGGCAGCGGCAAAATACAGGCGCCGGGACTGCTTGCGCTCATCGCCGCGATTGTTTCAATCGTATGCAAGGAGGCTATGTACTGGTACACCCGTTTTTACGCCCTGCGGATTAATTCAAGCGCGCTTATGGCTGAAGCGTGGCACCACCGCAGTGATGCGCTGTCCTCAATCGGCGCACTGGTCGGCATATGGGGTGCGCGAATGGGCTATGTGTGGCTCGACTCCGTTGCAAGCCTTGTAATCTGCGTCTTCATAGTCAAGGCAGCGTACGACATCTTTGTCGATGCCATTGAGAAGATGGTAGACCACGCCTGCAGCGAGCAGATGCAGCAGGCATTGACAGACTGCGCCAAGGCGCAGGACGGTGTAATGGGTGTCAGCAGGCTCAAAACACGCCAGTTCGGAAACAGAATTTATGTTGACATCGAAATTCTTGCCGACGGAAGCATCACTCTCAATCGCAGCCACGAGATTGCCGAGCAGGTGCATTCGGCAATCGAAGCGCAGTTTCCCGATGTCAAGCACATAAGCGTACGAGTAAATCCCATACCTGACCGGTTATCCTGACCGGTCAGGTATTTTCTGTTGTATCATCATTCGCCAGATGGTATAATTATTTATTATTAACTTTTGACCGATAAGGGTGAAACTATGGCATATCTATCCGATATTGAAATTGCGCAGCGCTGCAAAATGCGTCCCGTTGCGGAAATTGCGAATATTGCGGGCATTGACGAAAAGTATCTTGAGCAGTACGGCAGATACAAGGCGAAGGTCGACCTTTCGTATCTTGACGGCGCTGCTGAAAACGGCAAATTAATTCTCGTTACCGCCATAACCCCTACCCCCGCGGGTGAGGGCAAGACCACAACCACCATCGGTCTTGCCGACGCAATGCGCAGAACAGGCAAAAACGCGGTTGTTGCCATGCGTGAGCCCTCTCTCGGTCCCGTATTCGGCATCAAAGGCGGTGCCTGCGGCGGCGGCTACGCGCAGGTTGTTCCCATGGAGGATATTAACCTCCACTTCACGGGCGACATTCACGCCATCGGCGCTGCAAACAATCTTCTCGCTGCAATGCTCGACAACCACATTCATCAGGGCAACGAGCTGAATATAGACCCCGAAAAAATCACCTGGAAGCGCTGCGTTGATATGAACGACCGCCAGCTTCGCTTTATCCACGACGGCTTGGGCGGCAAGGCAGACGGCGTTGAGCGCGATGACGGCTACGACATCACCGTTGCAAGCGAGATTATGGCAATTTTATGCCTTGCAACGAGCATTTCCGACCTCAAGGTGCGCCTTGCACGCATTGTCGTGGGCTACACCTACGAGGGCAGACCCGTAACCGCAGGCGAGCTCAAGGCACAGGGCGCAATGGCAGCGCTGCTCAAGGATGCGCTCAAGCCCAATCTCGTTCAGACCCTCGAGGGCACTCCCGCATTTGTTCACGGCGGTCCCTTTGCGAATATCGCGCACGGCTGCAACAGCGTGCTTGCAACAAAAATGGCGCTCAGATGCGCCGATTATACCGTCACCGAGGCAGGCTTCGGCGCTGACCTCGGCGCTGAAAAGTTTCTCGACATCAAATGCCGTGAGGCAGGTCTTACGCCCGACGCGGTCGTTGTTGTCGCAACTGTGCGCGCACTCAAGATGCACGGCGGTATGCCCAAGGAAGCACTCGGCAGCGAGAATCCCGACGCGCTCGGCAGGGGTGTGCCCAATCTGCTGCGCCATGTTTCAAACATTAAAAATGTTTATAAGCTTCCCTGCGTTGTCGCAGTCAACCGCTTCCCCACCGACACCGACGCCGAGATTAAGTTCATCATGGAAAAATGCGCCGAGCTCGGCGTAAATGTCTGTCTGTCAGATGTGTGGGCGCAGGGCGGCAAGGGCGGCATTGAGCTTGCAAATGAGGTTGTCCGTCTGTGCAATGAGGAAAAGGGCGACTTCACCCTCAGCTACACAGACGATATGTCCATCGAGGAAAAGCTCAACGCGGTCGCAACCAAAATCTACGGCGGCAAGGGCATCGAAATTCTGCCCGAGGCGCAAAAGCAGATTGATAAGCTGACAAGCCTCGGCTTTGACAGACTTCCCGTCTGCATCGCAAAAACGCAGTACAGCTTTTCCGACAACGCAGAGCTTCTCGGTGCGCCCGAGGGCTTCACCGTTACAGTAAGAAGTGTCAAGGTATCCGCAGGCGCAGGCTTCATTGTCGCGCTTGCAGGCGACATCATGACCATGCCCGGCCTGCCGAAAAAGCCTGCGGCAGAGAACATTGATGTTGACGAAAACGGAGTAATATCGGGTCTTTTCTGAAAGCTTAACAAAACGAAAACCGCTCTGAAATAACTTCAGAGCGGTTTTATTTTCATTCGTCTTTTGCCTTTGTGAGTGCCTTTGTGATTGCCTCAACGACTGCATACAGAACACCTGCAACGGGCCACACAATCCAGGTTTTATCCCAGCCGTCGGTAATAAAGCTCCACGCGAGGTAGCCTGCGGTTACCGCGCACCAGTAGATGCTTGAAACAGCGTCAAGGTTTCTGGATTTTTCCTTCTCGCGCTTTGTGTATTCGTTTTCCTGCAGAAGCTTGTCAAAGCCTGACCAGATGATGCTTGTTCTGACTATGCGGTTAACACCGATTGCAACTAAAGCGAGCAGAACACCGGTCATTGCGCATAAAAGCGTGTCAGATGCCTCGGTGCAGGCCGCAACAATCAGAGGAACAGCGCTGAGCACGCAAAGAATAACGCCGATTGCAAGGTCGTTTGCGCGTCTGCCGGCAAACGCTTTCCTTTTCTCCTTGACCATACCGTCAACGCCGTAGGCAGTTTCAATCTCCTCTTTTTCGAGGAACTCGTAAGACTTCATCTTGACTCCGCAGGATATGAAGCTGTACACCGCCGCGGCAATCATTGCAAACATCACGGGAATGCCGACTGCCGTCGCAAGACCTTCCGATATAAAAGAGCCTGCCTGCTCGGCAAAGCCGCACAGTACAACCAGCAGCACGGGCGAGGTTATGCAGAGCGAAACGGCGTTTGCAACCCTTCGCGAGTTTGACTTTTCAAGTGAGAGATACTCATTTGCCTCCTCGAGTGATACCTTTCTGATGCTCTCCGCAGTGCCTTTATCTGCCATAACGGCAGCCTCGGGGACATACTCATCGGGCTCAAGCTCATCCTTGAGCAGATAGTCGGTTGACACGCCGAAAAGCTCCGCCATCTTCAGTATCTTCTGAATATCGGGGGTTGCCTGCGCGCCCTCCCATTTTGAAACCGACTGTCTTGAAACATTGAGCTTTTCGGCAAGCTCCTCCTGCGACCAGCCGCACTTTTTTCTTTCGTTTATAATCTTATCTGCCAATATCATTTTTAAGCATCCTTTCCCGGCAAAAAGCCTTCCTGATTTGTGCTCAAAGCATACTCAATTTTGCGGTTGCACACCATAAAGCAGGCTTTTCAATTTGTCAACCGGCGGTTGCATCGGGCTTTTTTCTGTATTTTACCACACTTTTTGCGAACATAGCCACATTTTTATAAAAAAACTGCCACCCTTGTAGGTGGCAGTTTTATGTATCGGATTAAGCGGCTTATCAGATGATTCCCAGAGGAATGAGAACGATAAGCAGAACGGCAACCAGACCCCAGAGGCCGATGAGGAATGCCTTGCGCTTTTTCGGTGCCATATCGGGGACATAGTTGGATGCCAGGAAGAAGGGCACATAGGTGGTGATGAATACGGGAATTACGCCCCACCACTTGTAGACCCACAGGAAGGAGCCGTTGCTGGTGCCTGCGAGGAAGGACTCAAACAGAGCGAACAGCAGAGCCATCTCGAGTGCGCCGACGAGCTTGCAGCTGATGCCGCCCTTGCCGTTCTTGGAGAAGTATCTCTTGTTTCTGTCAGCAGGCAGCATCTTGAAGGAAATCATACCTGCGATGGAGAACATCATTGACAGCTCCCAGCAAACGCCGATGAGCAGAATGAAGGTGGTGGAATGATTGGGAACAGACCACAGAGGATAGCCTGCAAAATGGCCGATGATTGCGTTGCCGATTTCGTACAGCCAGTGTACGCCGTAGAGTGCGAGACCTGCGCAGACTACATCCCAGTTCTTCTTCTGAATCTCAGTCCAGTAGATGTAGAATACAACTGCGAGGATAAAAATGAATGTCCAATTGAAGTTTTCGGTGCTTCTTACATTGATGTTTTCAACAAGCGCCTTGACTTCTTCAGAGCCGGTGCCCCAAAAGCTAAACATGGTATTCCTCCTGTTTTACAAAAGTGTCGGTTTGACTGAACACATTGTATCACAAATTTCACAATGTTCAAGAAAATTTTGCTTTTTTCAGCCGAAAAGATGCTCTCTAAGCTCGGCGACTGTCTTGAAATACAGCCCGCAGCTGCTGCGCATAAAGCCCTCAATCTCGGGAATATCGTTTGCCCAGCCTGCCGCGGCAAAATTAACCCCCGCAGCCTTCGCCATATCGTAGCCGGGCTTTAAGTCATCGAGCACAAGCAGCTCATCGGGACGCAGGCTGAATTTCTCCATTATGCGCTCAAGCGGAAAGGTGCTCGGCTTTCTCTCGTGCGCGGGGCTTTCCCAGCCAAAGACCATATCGGGCTCGGGAAGTCCGTTTTCGCGGTAATCGCGCAGAATATTCTCTGTGTACGAGTGCGACACAACGCACAAAATTCCGCCCTCGTTTTTCTGCTGCCACAGCACCTCTCGCATACCCTCATACGCCTGCGGAGTGTGCTGCTTGACATAGGCATTCCAATATTCCTGCTCGCGCCTGCGCTCTGCCTTGTCCATTCCGATGATGCCCTCGAAAAACTCTACGACACCGGGGTCGAAGTTATACACGAAATACTCCTCAAGCGTGTATTTCACCTCGGGAAAGCGCTCCTGCATATACTCGACAAAGCAGGGATAATGCACGGTTGCGGTGCTGTTTACAACGGTGTCGTCGTGGTCGACGACAAGACAGCGGTACTTCATACGCCCCTCCAGCTTACTTATTGCCCCCATTATAGCCGCAATCCGATATTTTATCAACGCAATTTAATTGTCGCGGTTGCCTTACTGTGGTATAATCTGAAAAAACGGCAAACGGAGTGAGCAGTATGAAAAAGTGCAGAATTACCGTTATGCGCAAGGCCTTTTACGCAGACCTTGCCGAGAAATACGAAAACCCCATCGAGCATACCTGTGATATGCAGGTCGGGCAGGTGTTCATCGCAAACGGCTGGGCAAAGCCCGAGGGTATGTGCGACAGTGCGTGGGACAGCATTTCCGCCTTTGTCATGACTCTTGCGCACGGCGGCGGCAACTTCTATGACGGCTGGATGAAGAACGAAAAGTCGGCAATGATTTCGTGCAATGACGGCTTCCGCCCCGTCAGCTTTCTCATAGAGGCGCTTGACGAGGACGCAGACTGACGGGAGAGGGCTATGGCAAACTACAAGCTTGTTGTCTGCTATGACGGCAGCCGCTACAAGGGCTGGCAGAAGCAGGGCAACACGGACAATACAATTCAGGCAAAGCTTGAAGCTGCCCTCAGCGGCATAGTCGGCGAGCCTGTCGAGGTAAACGGCTCAGGCAGGACAGATGCGGGCGCGCACGCAAAAATGCAGGTCGCATCCTTCCGCGCAAAAACCGAACTCAGCGCCGATGCGCTTCTTGAAAGGCTTCGTGAGCTGCTGCCCGAGGATATCGGCGCGGTATCGCTTGAGGAGGCAAATCCGCGCTTTCACGCAAGGCTAAACTGCGTGGGCAAAACCTATGTTTACCGCGTGTGGAACAGCGCTCAGCCGAATGTTTTCGAGCGCAAGTTTATGTACACCGTTGCCGACTCGCTCGACCTTGACGCGATGAACGCAGCTGCGCGGCATTTAATCGGCAGCCACGATTTTACCGCCTTCTGCTCGCTTAAGAATATGAAAAAATCCGCAGTTCGAAGCATTGACGAAATACGGATTGAAAGGCTCGGCGGTGAAATTCGCTTCACCGTTTCGGGCAACGGATTTCTGTACAACATGGTGCGCATAATTGTCGGCACTCTGCTTGAGGTCGGCAAGGGGAGCATCTCCCCCGATGCGGTTGCGGACATTCTCGCCTCGCTCGACAGACAAAACGCAGGCCCCACCGCACCGTCCAAGGCACTTTGTCTGTGGGAAGTAAGATACTGAATATAAAAAAACATCCTGTCCCGGCGGAGCGCCGGGACAGGCTGTTTTGCTTTATTTCTGCTTTGCCTGCTTCATTGACAGACTTATGCGCTTTTTCTTCTCGTCGACATCGAGCACAACGACATTTACAACATCGCCGACAGACACTACCTCGGAGGGGTGCTTAATAAACTTATCGGACACCTGCGAGATGTGCACAAGGCCGTCCTGATGAACGCCGATATCTACAAACACACCGAAGTCGATGACATTTCGCACGGTACCCGTGAGGCTCATACCGGGCTTGAGGTCGCTTATTTCAAGCACATCGGTGCGCAGCACGGGCTGCGGCAGGTCCTCGCGGATATCCCTGCCCGGCTTTAAGAGCTCTGCCACAACATCGTTCATTGTGGGAACACCGATGCCTGCAAGAGCTGCTGCCTCTGCCTCGCCGTAGGCCTTAAGCTTTACCGCAAGGTCGGACAGTGCGCCGTTTTTGACATCTGCCATACTGTGGCCCGTGAGCTTCAGAAGCGCCTCGGCTGCCGCGTAGGATTCGGGGTGAACTGCGGTGTTGTCGAGCACGGTTTTGCTCTCGGGCACGCGCAGGAAGCCCGCGCACTGCTGATAGGCCTTGGGGCCGAGCTTCGGCACCTTTTTAATCTGACTGCGCGAGGTGAACGCGCCGTTTTCCTCGCGGTAGGCAACGATGTTCTTTGCCGTTGCGGCGGTGAGTCCCGACACCCTCTGAAGAAGCGAGGGCGACGCGGTGTTGACATCGACACCGACGCTGTTTACGCAGTCCTCGACAACGCCGTTGAGCGCCTCGTCGAGTCGCTTAGGCGGCATATCGTGCTGATACTGACCGACACCGATTGCCTTGGGGTCAATCTTGACAAGCTCGGCAAGGGGGTCCTGCAGTCTGCGCGCAATGGATACCGCAGAGCGCAGATTGACATCAAACTGCGGAAACTCCGCAGCGGCAAGCTCGCTTGCCGAATAGACCGATGCGCCTGCCTCGGAGACTATCATATACGCGACATTGAAGCCCGCTTCCTTTTCGCGGCGGATAAGCTCAACCGCCATCTGCTCGGTCTCGCGCGAGGCGGTGCCGTTGCCGATTGCGATGTTCACAACGCCGTGCTTTCTTATCATTCTCGAAAGAGTGCGGATTGCCTCTTCCTTCTTGGCATCGTTAAAGGTGGGATAGACCACCGCAGTGTCGAGCACCTTGCCCGTTGCGTCAACGACCGCAACCTTGCAGCCCATACGGTAGCCGGGGTCGAGTCCCATTGTAACCTTGCCCTTGACGGGCGGCTGCATCAGCAGCGGACGCAGGTTGAGCGCAAACTGACCGATTGCGCCCTCAGCTGCGGTGTCGGTAAGCTCGGAGCGAATTTCCCTCTCGAGCGAGGGGAAAATGAGTCGGGTGTAGGCATCCTCGCAGACGCTCTTAATAAACTCAAGCGAGGGGCTCGGACCCTTGAACACCGCTCTGCGGATAACGACAAGCGCCGCCTCCTTATCAAGCTCAAGCGACACCTTCAGCAGCTTTTCCTTTTCGCCGCGGTTGACCGCGAGAGTCTGATGGCCCTGCATTTTAACAACGCGCTGATTGAACTCGTAGTACTGTCTGTAAACCGAGTCCTCCTCGGTTGCGGCGCGGCTTTCGATTACGCCGTTTGACCTGATAAATGCTCGCAGCGCTTTGCGGATTGCCGCATCGTCGCTGATTTTCTCCGCGATTATATCGCCTGCGCCTGCGAGGGCCTCCTCGGCAGAATTAACGCCCTTTTCGGGATCAATGTACTTTGCCGCCTCCTCGATGGGCACGGGGCCGTCCTTAAGCTGCGCAAACAGAATATCCGCAAGCGGCTCAAGTCCCTTTTCCTTTGCGATGGTCGCTCTTGTGCGGCGCTTCTGCTTGTAGGGTGCGTACAAATCCTCGACCTCGACAAGAGTTTTTGCCGCATCTATCTGCTTTTCAAGCTCGGGCGTGAGCTTTCCCTGCTCCGCTATCGAGGCCTTGACCGCCTCGCGGCGCTCATTCAGTCCGCGCAGATACGCAAGGCGCTTTTCAAGCGTGCGCAGCGCGGTATCGTCCATTGCGCCGTGCAGCTCCTTGCGGTAGCGCGCGATGAAGGGAATGGTGTTGCCCTCGTCAATGAGCTTAATGACATTTTCAATGTGCTCGGGCTTTTTATCAAGCTCGGCAGCGAGTATTTCAATAATGTTATCCATGGGTTTTTCCTTTCGTGTTCTGCGCCGTATATTATAGCACATACGCTGCGCAAATTCCACATTTTGTACTTATCGGGAAAATGTGTTCATATATTTTACCGCGCGTTCAGCCTGCAGTAGTACACCTTTTACAAATTGGCTGACCGGTATTTGTCTTATCTTACGAAATTGTAGGTTTCTTAACATTTTTTTAATAATTGTTTGACAGTGATAGGTACAAACTGTAAAATAATACTGAAAAATCAAGAAAACTGTATATTTATTTATAAGGAGAAAGATTATGTTCAACAAGCATGACCTCAACCGCAACGAATGCATGCTGCGCGGCAAGCTGCGCAAGCAGGGCTACGACTGGTGGTGGCATTCCCTTACCGCACGCCATGCGGAAACCGGCGAGGAAAAGCCCTTCTATGTTGAGTACTTCGTTTGCAACCCCGCACTCGCAGAGGATGAGCCCGTTCTCGGTCAGCTGCCCGCAAACAAGGCGGCAGGCAAGAAGCCCTCTTACCTCATGGTCAATGTCGGTACCTGGGGCAAGAACAAGAAGCAGCTCCACCGTTTCTTCGCATGGAAGGATGTCAAGCTGCACTACGATGCACCCTACGAGGTTGAAGCTGCTGACTGCTATGCAAGCGAAACTCTCCTGCGCGGCAGCGTAAACATCACCGAGGAAGAAGCAGCTGCACATCCCGAATGGCTGTGCGATGCAGGCTCCATGAGCTGGAACCTGAAGGTCGATAAGAACATCACCTATAATGTCGGCTACGGCGCAAGCTGGCTGTTCCGCAGAATCAACTCCTTTGAGATGTACTGGCACGCAGAAGGCATCAAGACCTACTTCGAAGGCGAAATCATTCTCGACGGCGAGAAGTACATAGTCACCCCCGAGACCAGCTACGGCTACTCCGACAAGAACTGGGGCACCGACTTCACTACTCCGTGGGTATGGCTGTCCTCCTGCAACCTCACCAGTAATGTTACCGGCAAGAAGCTCTTAAACTCCGCATTCGAAATCGGCGGCGGCAAGCCCAAGGTATTCGGCGTTTCTCTCGACCGTAAGCTCCTCGGCGGCTTCTTCTATGAGGGCGACTGCTACGAATTCAACTTCTCCAAGTTCTGGACTCTGTCCCGCACCAAGTTCGACGCATGGGAAACCGACGACGAGATTATGTGGTGGGTACGCCAGGAGACCAAGGACGCTATCATGGAGACCAATATCCGCTGCTTCAAGGAGGATATGCTCAACATCAAGTACGAGGCACCTAACGGCACCTTCCGTCACCAGAGACTGTGGAACGGCGGCAACGGCACCGGCACCGTACAGCTTTACAAGAAGGCATTCCTCAAGAAGCCTGTACTAATCGACGATGTAAAGGCAACCAACATCGGCTGCGAATACGGCGAGTACGACACCACCGAGCCTTACAAAAAAGGCGGTAAATAAGGGCGGCACGCCATAGGGATTTACAGCCTTAAAAGAATCTGTTTCCAGCAATGCTTCGTTAAAAAGCCTCGGAATACATATCCAGTATTCCTGCGTTTTTTGCCTTACCTTGCAGAAAACATCTGACTTTTAAGGTGCTATGCAGTTTTGAGATAGCAATTTTTCGCGTAGACAATAATAAAACACCGGTAATACATATAAGTATTACCGGTGTTTTTTTGTGCCGTATGGGCGTAGAAGGCAGGTCAAAACCTATAAATCCCTATGGTGCACCGCCCTAAGAGCAGCACATAACAAAAAGCACACCGCAGATGTGGTGTGCTTTTTTTATTTACTTTGCTTTCTTTTCGGGGATTACGAAGATGAACAGCAGGCAGCTTACGAGAAGCACAAACGGGTAGAACAGCTTGGGGATTATCTCAAAGGCGGATACTCCGTAGCCGAGTTCGTTTGCAGCTGCAAGTGCAACGAGCATCTGTGCGCCGTAGGGGATGATGCCCTGGAATACGCAGGAGAAGGTGTCGAGAATCGATGCGGTCTTGCGCGCGGAGATGCCGTAGTCGTCGGCCATTTCCTTTGCGATGGGGTTTGCCATTACGATTGCGACGGTGTTGTTTGCGGTTGCGATGTCCATTGCGCCGACAAGCAGGCCCATACCGAGCTGACCGCCCTTTTTGCCCTTGAACACGCGCTTTATAAAGCCGAGGAGTGCGTCAAAGCCGCCGTGCTCGCGGATGAGTGCGCAGATTGCGGAAACGAGTATTGCGACCATTGCGGTTTCAAACATACCCGCTGCGCCGTTGCCCATATTTGCAAGCAGGTCGGTTGCGGCAACGGCACCGGTTGCGAGCATGATAACAGCACCCGAGGCAATGCCGATGAGCAGAACGACAAAGACATTGATGCCCACAATGCCGCCGATGAGAACCAGCAGATAGGGGATAATCTGAACGAGGCTGTACTCGTATTCAGCATCGCTGACGCCCTCAGCCTTGAGTGTCAGCACAAGAATGAGCGCGAGTGTTGCAAGTGCGGCAGGCAGTGCAATGTGGAAGTTTTCCTTGAACTTATCCTGCATTTTGCAGCCCTGACCGTTGCAGGCGGCAATTGTCGTATCGGAAATGAACGACAGATTGTCGCCGAACATCGCACCGCCCATTACCGAGCCGATACAAAGCGGAATTGAGAAGCCCGAGGCTGCGCCTACCGCAACGCCGATGGGAGTTATGAGGGTAATCGTGCCGACCGAGGTGCCCATCGCAATCGACACAAAGCAGCTGACGATAAACAGCACGGCAACCGCAAATCTTGCGGGAATAATCGACAGCAGGAAGTATGCCACGCTCTGCGCGCTGCCGCGTCCGACAACGCCGACAAAGATGCCTGCGGTGAGGAATATGAGTATCATTATGACGATGTTTTTATCACCGATACCCTTACCCATCAGCTCGAGCTTGTCATCAAGCTTAAGCTTCGGATTCTGAAGGCACGCCACCAAAAGCGCAACGAGGAAGGACACAACAATGGGGATGTTGTAAAAGCCCATTGGAATTTTCAGCACATACTCAAACAGTATGCCCAGACCAAGATACAGAACAAGAAATACGCCGATGGGAAGAAGTGCTATTGCATTACCTTTTTTCATTTTCATCTCTCCTTTTGATTTATTCGGACGGAGAGCTCTCACAAAAAGGCACAAAAAAAGCTCCCGTCCCTGACAATGCAAGGACGAAAGCGAAAACTTCCGTGTTACCACCTTACTTTATCTGCATCTCGCGGTGCAGACCTCATCGAGTGCCATCACACTCTATCGCTATAATGGGCGACCCATCGCAGTCTTACAAGCGCTCGACTGCGCAGCTCCGAGACCATGTTCGGCTTTACTCCTCGTACCCTCTTTCAGCGACCAAGGGCTCTCTGTACCGTTTTGTAAAGCTTACTCTTCTCTTCACAGCCTTTATGCATAAACTCTAACTTAAACTTTGCAGTTTGTCAACAAACGAACAATCTAAATATTCAGACTGAAATTTCAATTTTTTGAATAAACTGCACAAAAAGCACGCAGCAGTCATATTTACATTGCCTAACAAGAAAGCCCGCCGAAGCTTCGGCGGGCTGCTGTTTGTTTTACTGTAACGCTCTTTGGCTACTGACAAATCCACTCAAACTCCAGATAGTCAACCGCCATATCCAAAACAATTCTGCTTTCTGACCACAGCTTTACGATTATGGAGCAGTAGCCGACATTATGATACAGATACTCCAACTTTCCTTTGAAGAGATTAATCAGTTCGCCGTTTGCCTTTATTAAATCAAGCTCTTTTATTGCACCGGGTTTATGAAGAAATCTGATGGACTTTTTCCTTACAAACACACAGACACCGTCAGCATCATCCATCAAATGAAACCTGATAATCAGTGACTTGGCTTCCGGTCTGTGATACTTTACGGAATCGTAATAGGAAATATCGTCCTCAAAAGTAAAAACCAGATACTCCCCGTCAAGCCGTACCTCTTTAATAACGCAATCGTGCGGCACGGGAATTGTCGGCAGCTCCGATTTATTCAGATAATATGTTTCTTTCATTTTATAACCACATTTCCTTCGCCGAGCATTTCCTTAAGCTCGTCCACAAGTGCCTCGTGAATAATACACTGCGCGCCTATGCGCTTTTTCTCCCGCTCGCAGTAGATTATCATCTGCTGCTTGCCGGGGAACATTGTGAGAATGAGCTCAATTTTCTTCAGGGCGGGATTTTCCGCGCTGTCAAGCTTGACCCACAGCTTCGCGCCCTCGGGCGGCTTTGTAACGGCAGCAGGCTTCTGCGGCTGGGCATTCAGTTCGGCTATCGCGCCTATCGGCTTTATGACATCGACCATAAGCTGAGGCTCTTTTTCATCACGCACGGAAATTCTGCCCTTTACGACAATCGGTGCGTTATCGCGGATAAATGTTCCGCCGGTATCGAGCGCGCGCTGGAAGGCGATAAGCTCCATTGCGCCCGTATCGTCCTCGAGATTTATATAGCTCATCAGCGTGTTGGACTTTGTCGTGCGTGTTTTTGACGACTGCACAACGCCCGCAACGGTGACAATCTGGCCGTCGGCAAAGGTCTTTGCGCCGTCCTCCGAGGCAAAGTCGGAGATAATCGCGCCGATGGGCACTGCGCCTGCACGGCGCACCTGCTCGCGGTACTCGTCCATCGGGTGTCCGCTCAAGTACAGACCCGTGGTCTCCTTTTCCATCGCCATAAGCTCCTGACGCGAAAATTCCTCGACCTCGGGAATTTTAATCTGCGTTGCGCCCATATCGGCAAAATCGGGCTCACCGAAGAGATTCATCTGACCTGCGATGTTGTTGCGTGCCTCGTGCTGAAGGCTGTCAATCATCACGGCGGAAATCTGCATAAGCGCCTTGCGGTTTATGCCCATACTGTCAAACGCGCCCGAACGGATGAGATTTTCAACCGCACGGCGGTTTAGGTCCTTGCCGCTCATTCTGCGGCAGAAGTCCTCAAAGCTTGTGAAATCGCCGTCTGCCTTGCGCTCGGCAATAACCTCGTTGATGAAGCCGCGGCCTATGCTCTTGATTGCAACAAGACCGAAGCGGATATTCTTTCCGACAACGGAGAAGTCGGCAACCGACTCGTTTACATCGGGCGGCAGAAGCTTTATGCCCATATCGCGGCACTCGGCAATATATTCGGCAATCTTGATGCTGTTATCGAGCACGCTCGACAGCAGTGCCGCCATATACTGCTGCGGATAGCGGCGCTTCATATACGCGGTGCGGTAGGCAACGATTGCGTAGCTTACCGCGTGCGCCTTGTTGAAGGCGTAGCTTGCGAAGTCCAAAATTTCGTCATAGATACTGTTTGCGACCTGCTCGGGCACACCGCGCTTGACCGCGCCGTCAATGCCGCGCTCGGCATCACCGTGAACAAAGGCAACACGCTCGGCATCTATGACCTTGTGCTTTTTCTTGCTCATCGCACGGCGAATCATATCCGCCTGACCGAGCGAGAAGCCTGCAAGGCGGCGGAATATTTCAATGACCTGCTCCTGATAGACAATGCAGCCGTAGGTAACATCGAGAATCGGGCGCAGAAGCTCGTGCTTGTAGCTTATCTTATCGGGATTGTTCGAGCATTCGATGAAGCGCGGAATACTGTCCATAGGGCCGGGACGGTACAGCGCTATGACTGCGGTGATATCCTCAATGCTCTTGGGCTTGAGGCTCGTGCATACGCCCGTCATACCCGTGCTTTCAAGCTGGAACACGCCGCTTGTCTTGCCTGCGGAAATCATCTCGAACACCGCGGAATCGCCGTCGGGTATTTTATCGACCTCAAAATCGGGCTCGGTTTCGCGCACCATCTTTGCCGCGTCCTCAAGCACCGTGAGGTTTCGCAGACCGAGAAAGTCCATCTTGAGCAGACCCAGCTCCTCAAGCGTTGTCATCTGATACTGGCAGACAACGGACTCATCGTTTTTCGAAAGCGGCACATACTCGTAAACGGGCTTGTCCGTAATTACTACGCCTGCCGCGTGCATACTCGCGTGTCGCGGCATACCCTCGAGCGCCTCGGCAACATCAATGAGTCTGTGCAGGGTTTCGTCGGTATCGTACATATCGCGAAGCGGCTTTGAAATCTTGAGCGCCTCGCTTATCGTCATTCCGAGCGCGGTGGGAATGTTCTTCGCAACCGCATCGGTCTCCGCGTAGCTTACATCAAGCACGCGTCCGACATCGCGGATAGCCGCGCGTGCCGCCATAGTGCCGAAGGTAACTATCTGCGCCACATGGTCGCTGCCGTACTTGCGATTGACATAGTCAATAACCTCGCCGCGGCGGTTTACGCAGAAGTCAACATCAATATCGGGCATGCTGACACGCTCGGGATTTAAGAAGCGTTCAAAGAACAGACTGTATTTAATCGGGTCAACATCGGTGATACCGAGGCAGTAGGAAACAACGCTGCCTGCGGCACTGCCTCTGCCGGGTCCGACGGGGATTTTCTGACTTTTTGCGTAGCCGATAAAATCGGAAACGATGAGGAAGTAGTCGACAAAGCCCATCTGCTTTATCATCTTCAGCTCATAGTGCAGCTGATTTTTGACATCCTCTCTGTCGGACGAATAGCGCTCGGCAAAGCCCTTGGCGCACAGCTTCACAAGATAGGTGTAGCTGTCGGTTTCGCCCTCGGGCAGCTTGAAGCGCGGCAGCTTGTAGTTGCCGAACTCAAAGTCGTAATTGCACATATCGGCAATCTTTGCGGTGTTGTCGGCTGCCTCGGGATACTCGGGGAACAAAGCGCGCATCTGCGCCTCGTCCTTTATATAAAACTCGTTGGTTTCAAACTTCATTCGCGCAGGGTCGGCAACGCTTTTGCCCATCTGCACGCACATCAGAACATCCTGATAATAGGCATCGGTCTGCTGAAGATAGTGGGCATCGTTTGTCAGCGCAAGCGGTATTCCCGTCTCGCGATGCAGTCTTAACAAGCCCTGCGCCGCTCTTCTTTCAATCTCAAGGCCGTGGTCCTGAATTTCAAGGTAGAAGCTATCCTCGCCGAAAAGCTCGCGCAGCTCGAGCGCCTTGCTCTTTGCCGCCTCGTAGTTGCCCGAGGTGAGCATACGCGGAATTGCACCGGCAACGCAGCCCGACAGACAGATAAGCCCCTCGGAATGCTCGTGCAGAAGCTTCCAGTCGATGCGCGGCTTTACATAGAAGCCCTCGGTGAAGGCCGTGGACACGAGGTAGCAGAGGTTCTTATAGCCCGTCTCGTTTTTGCACAGCAGAATGAGATGGGTGTACTCCGAGTCGATGCCGTGCTCCTTGTCAAAGCGGGTACGCGGCGCAACATAGACCTCGCAGCCGATAATGGGCTTTAACCCCTCGGCGCAGCAGGCCTTGTAAAACGCGACAGCGCCGTACATTACGCCGTGGTCGGTTATTGCGACTGCGGTCTGGCCCAGCTCCTTTGCGCGGTGAACCAGCCCCTCGATGCGGCAGGCGCCGTCGAGCAGCGAAAACTCGGTATGAACATGTAAGTGAACAAATGACATTTTATGTCCGCCTTTACATTAATCTGTTCCCTCGGGTTTGTATGTCAGAAGCTTTCTGAGTCGGTGGCTCAGGCAGCTTTTCGTTACGGGCGGGTAGCTCAGCATTGCAAGGTCTGCAAGGCTTGCCTCGGGATTTGCAAAGCGCAGCAGCGCCGCCTCCTGCAGCTTTTCGGGCAGCGAATCGAGGCCGTACAGCCTGTCTATGCGGCGGATTGCCTCCATCTGCTCGGCGGCTGCGGCAACGACCTTGTCGGCATTTGCCGAGTCGCAGTTGACCTTGCGGTTTATGCTGTTCTTCATATCCTTTTCAATCTTTGCCGCCATAACATCCATTGCGGAGTTTGACGCGCCGATTGTGGTGAGCAAATCCTCGATGTGCTCGCTTTTCTTGAAGTACAGAAGATGATTGCCCTTGCGCTCGGTCTCCTTGGGCGAAAAGCCCATCTCGAGCATAACGGAATAAGCCTCGCGGCTTACGCTGTAATGCGTTGTTGCAAACTCAAGATGGTAGCGCTTGTCGGGGTCGGTTATGCTGCCGCCCGCGAGAAACGCGCCGCGCACAAACGAGGCCTTGCAGCAGGGCTCCTCTATAACGCCGAAGTTTATGTGCAGCGACGGCGTGTTTATATCGTTGCCGAAGGTATTGTAAATTTCTTCGATTTTCTTACGGTCATTTATGCGGAAGCTTTGCTTGCCCCCCTGCGTGCCCGAGGCTTCGTCAAAGGAAATTCCGAAGGCGCGCTTGAAAAGATGCGGCAGACGCTCGGCAAGCTCGGCGCTTGCAGTCGTAATTCGGATTTCCGCAGGCGAAAAGGTGTGGCAGTAGAGCAAAATGCCGTAAGCCTCGGCAACCGCGCAGCATTTGCGCAGGGCGCGAGGCTCACACAGCTCTGCTTTAACCTGCTGTGAAAAGGTCATTTTCAGCCTCCTCTTGTCAGGTCTCTGTTAATTTTGACAACGGGCATACCCTTATCCTTGAGATAGTCGCCGAGTGCCTCGGCAACCGCAACGCTGCGGTGGCGACCGCCCGTGCAGCCGATTGCAATCGTCAGACTGTACTTGCCCTCCTCGATGTATTGCGGCAGCAGATACTCAATCATATCCGTCAGCTTTTCGAGAAACACCTTTGTCTGCTCAAAGCCGAAAACATAATCGCGCACATCGGCGTCAAGACCCGAATGGCTGCGCATACCCTCAACATAGAAGGGATTGGGCAGGAAGCGGACATCGAATACGAGGTCGGCATCCAGCGGCATTCCGTACTTGAAGCCGAAGGACATTACATTGACCATTATTGAGCGGTCGGTTGCGGTGTCGGAGAAGTAGGTGAACAGCTGATTCTGCAGCTGACCGAGGGTGAGGTGCGAGGTGTTGATGATATAGTCGGCAGCCTCGCGGATGGGCTTGAGCTCCTTTTTCTCGCGCTCGATTGCGTCCTCGATTGAGCCGCCCTTATGCGCCAGCGGATGCGGACGGCGCGACTCCTTATAGCGCTTGACTATGACCTGAGGCTCTGCCTCCATAAAGAGAATCTTATAACCGTAGTCCATTGCGCGCAGGCTCTCAAGCGCTGCGAAAACATCCTTCATTCCGTTTTTTTCGCGCACATCGGTAACAAGCGCCACCTTCTCATAGCGGCCCTTGGTTGCCGCGCACAAATCCACGAATTTGGGTATCAGTGCGACGGGCATATTATCGACGCAGTAGTAATCGAGGTCCTCGATGATGTCTGCAGCCTGGCTCTTGCCGCCGCCCGACAGACCGGTAATTATAAGAAACTCCATAAATTATCTCCGTTTTCAGCTGGGCAGATTGCCCTCTTGAGTATTGCTTCCTTCCTGCTTCTGTGCCTCGGCCATAGACTCGGCTGAGGCCTGCATATCATTCATGATGTTCATTCTTCTTGTGCGCCAGTCATCGACAAGCATCATGCCCTTGGGGTAAATTCTGATTTCGGGCTCGAGAGTTATCTGCGACTTTGCGTAGACCTCACGGCGGACATGGTCCATAAGCGCAACAACATCGTCATAGCTTGCATCGCCTGCGTTTACCACAAAGCCCGCGTGCTTTTCGGATACCTGAGCACCGCCGACCTTATAGCCCTTGAGTCCTGCCTCGTCAATGAGTGCTGCGGCATAACCGCCGACGGGGCGCTTGAAGGCGCTGCCTGCGGACGGCATATCCAGCGGCTGACTCTTGCGGCGCTTCTCGTTCATCTCGCGCATACGCGCTGCAATTGCCTCAGGGTCATCGGGAGTGAGCTTGAAAACCGCGCCCGTGATTGCGCACAGAACATTTTCAAAATTGCTGTGTCTGTAAGAAAATCCGCAGCCTGCGTTATCGACCTCGCAAAGTGCCTGGTCGGTGAGGTAGTACATAACGACGCTGTCGACAACATCCTTCATCTCGCCGCCGTAAGCGCCTGCGTTCATAAGCACACCGCCGCCGACCGAGCCGGGAATGCCGCTTGCAAACTCAAGACCTGCAAGGCCGTTGGCTTGCGCGAACTGTGCAAGGCGTGCAAGTGATACGCCTGCCTCGGCATAGATTGTGTTCTCGGTCTCACCGAGGCGAAGCTTGGTGAGATTTTCGGTGCTGACAACACAGATGTCCAGTCCCTCGTCGGGGATTATGATATTGGTGCCCTTGCCGATTACCAGGGGGGCAACATTGTTCATATGCAGGTAGTAGAAAAGTCTGGTCAGCTCCCAGATATCCTTAGGGGCGGCAAACGCCGTTACGGGGCCGCCGATTTTGAAAGAGCAATGCTCCTTCATCGGCTCATCCTCGCGCAGGTCGAGCTTCGGCATATTCTCCTGTATATCAAATAAGGCCTTCTGTAAAGTTTCCATAGATTCTCCTTTTTACATCATAAAATGCCTGCATCAATTGCAAAATCGTGATTTGCCGCAAGTGTCTCAGCGGCGTTGTAGCCCATCTTCTTCTGACGGTTGTTAATGGCGGCAAGCTCAAGGATTACCGCAAGGTTTCTGCCCGGGCGCACGGGGATTGTTACGCTCGGCACGGTTACACCCAGTATATCCTGCGCCTCGTTCGAAAGACCGAGACGGTCATACGCTTTCTCATCGTTCCACGCCTCGAGATTTACCACAAGGTCAATGGCGGCTTCGGGCTTAACAGCGGCAACACCGAACAGATGCCTTACATCGATAACGCCGATGCCGCGCAGCTCCATATAGTAGCGGATAAGCTCGGGTGCAGTGCCGACAAGGCTGTTTTTGCCTACCATACGGATATCAACCGCATCATCGGCAATCAGTCTGTGGCCGCGCTTAATTAGCTCGAGCGCAGTTTCGCTCTTGCCTATGCCCGAGTCGCCCGTGATGAGCACGCCCTCGCCGTGAACCTCAACAAGAACGCCGTGCATGGTTGTGCGCGGTGCAAGATGTGTGTGCAGCGTGCTTATGACATTTGCCATAAAGTCCGAGGTGTCCTCGTCAGTTGTGAACACATTGCAGTCGTACTTCTCCGCCATCTCGATGCACTCGGGAAAGGCCGTTGTGCCGTGGCAGATGACAAGGGCGGAAATATTGAACTTCATCAGCTCTTCAAAGCAGGCGCGGCGCTCATCCTCGGTTTTAAGCTCGAGGTAGGTGCTCTCGACTCTGCCGATTATCTGTATGCGCTTGGGGTCAAAGTAGTTGTAAAAGCCCGCAAGCTGCAGCGCGGGACGGTTGACCTCTGCGATGGTCAGAACCCTCTGCTCATAATCCGCGGAGGTGTGCAGCGCGGTGAGATTGAGCTCTCTGACTATCGTCTTAAGCTTTACGGAATACTTGCTTGACATTACAGCACTCCCTTATTTCAAACAATACTATGATATTATATATTACCCTTTTATGATTATTTTGGCAATGATTTTTCTGAAATACAAAGTAATTGAAGCATACGGAAAAATTTTTCTTGCAATTATGGTTACATTCTGTTATTATTAAAAAGCTGTTTTCAGCTAAACACAAGCAAGGAGGTGCTTCAATAATGGCAAAATGTCAGTTCTGCGACAAGGGCGTAGCCTTTGGTATCCAGGTTTCCCATTCTCACAGACGCTCCAACCGTACTTGGAAGCCCAATGTGAAGCGCGTCAAGGCCATCGTGGACGGCAGTCCCAAGCATGTTTACGCATGCACTCGCTGCCTGCGCAGCGGTAAGGTCACCCGCGCTGTGTAATAGTTATATTACCCGAAACAAGCTCGCCTTTACGGCGAGCTTTTTTCGTTGTCTGCAAAATTGTTGCAAGAAGCGGAAAAGTGGTATATAATATTAAAATCTCTAAATTTAATCAACAGACAGGAGTGTTCACACTTGAAACACACTAAGATTGCTCATATTTTTGCCGATGCTGAGAGCTTCGGCGGCAAGGAAATCACCGTATGCGGCTGGGCTCGCACCATCCGCGATATGAAGAACTTCGGCTTCATCGAGCTTAACGACGGCAGCGCCTTCAAGAGCCTGCAGATAGTGCTCGAGCGCGAGAAGCTTGAAAACTACGACGAGCTTACCCGTCAGAATGTCGGCGCAGCCTTCATCGCAAAGGGCGAGCTGGTGCTGACCCCCGAGGCAAAGCAGCCGTTTGAGCTCAAGGCCACCGAGGTTATGATTGAGGGTGCATCCACTCCCGACTACCCCCTGCAGAAGAAGCGCCACAGCGTTGAGTTCCTGCGCACCATTCAGCACCTCAGACCGCGCACCAATCTGTTCTCCGCAACCTTCCGCGTACGCAGCGTTGCAGCCCAGGCAGTGCACGAGTTCTTCCAGGAGCGCGGCTTTGTATATGTCCACACTCCCATCATCACCGGCTCCGACTGCGAGGGCGCAGGCGAGATGTTCCGCGTAACCACTCTCGACCTTGAGAATCTGCCCCGCACCGAGGACGGCAAGGTTGACTTCTCCAAGGACTTCTTCGGCAAGAGCACCAACCTCACCGTTTCCGGTCAGCTCAACTGCGAAAACTTCGCAATGGCCTTCGGTGATGTCTACACCTTCGGCCCCACCTTCAGAGCAGAGGTATCCTACACTCAGCGCCACGCTGCAGAGTTCTGGATGATTGAGCCCGAGATGGCATTTGCAGACCTCAACGACTATATGGACACCGCAGAGGATATGGTCAAGTATATCATCAACCGCACCCTCGAGCGCTGCCCGCAGGAAATGCAGTTCTTCAACTCCTTTGTCGACAAGGGACTGCTTGACAGACTGCAGAATGTTGTTTCCAACGAATTTGCAAGAGTCAGCTACACCGAGGCTGTTGAAATTCTCAAGAACTGCGGCGAAAAGTTCGACTTCCCCGTGGAATGGGGCATCGACCTGCAGACCGAGCACGAGCGCTACCTCACTGAAAAGGTATTCAAGAAGCCCATCTTCGTCACCGATTACCCCAAGGAAATCAAGGGATTCTATATGCGCCTGAACGACGACAACAAGACCGTCGCAGCTGCTGACTGCCTCGTTCCCGGCATCGGTGAGATTATTGGCGGCTCTCAGCGCGAGGAGCGTCTTGATGTTCTGACCGCACGCCTCGATGAGCTCGGCCTCAACGCCGAGGATTACTGGTGGTACCTCGACCTGCGCCGCTACGGCAGCTGCCGCCACGCAGGCTTCGGTCTCGGCTTCGAGCGTATGGTAATGTACCTCACCGGCGTAAGCAACATCCGCGATGTTGAGCTTCACCCCCGCACCACCGGCAACGCCGATTTCTAAGTCCTGCCGGACGGGCAATTTCGTTGCCACGCCGCAGCGTATCGTTATTGCCACAACCCGACCGGTAAGTGCGTGCTAAAGTTTAGTTTGACCATCAACCTATCGGTGCAGACTATGTCGGCAGAAAAAGGTCGGGATACTGCAGTATAGACTTTAACTTGCGTATAATCGAACAAGAAGCGGTTCCCACCGCAAACGGCTGAATGAGATTACTCATTCATCCGTTTTTTTCTTCTTCTGTTTTAGCTCGGGAAGCTGCTCGTAAATTGCCTCGAACAGTCCCGTCAGATGCTCTGCGTTGTCAACATCATCAACCAAAAGCATCCTGCTGCCTCCTTCATACGGCAGCTCATATTTTGCTTCGGGCATATACTCTATAGCCGCTTCAACGGGCTTTATAAGCAGTCGGTCATCGTAAATCCCACCTGCGATTTTCCCCTTGTAGTACAGAATATATTCGCCCATCATTGCTCTGTAAGCCACGCCGTCAAGTCCCGACAGCTGCTCGAGAACAAAATCCAGATAATCCTTAGTCGACGCCATTCTTAAACTCCCCGTATTCCTCTTTAAGCTGCTCGTAGAGGCTGTCGCGGTTGTCGGGAGTGATAATATACAGCTCGCAGTCGGGATGCTTTCTGACGGCTCTCAGAAACTCCGTATTCTGCGCCTTGACCGAGGCAAACACGGTGTAGTTGCCGCTTAAGATTCGCATAACCGCCTTCTGGAATTCGGGGCAGGCGGATTCAAGCGTGCCTATCTCGTCAAGCACGACAACGCTGCCCTCGGGAATATTGCTTAAATACTGCACGCCGAGGTTTTCGAGAATTTCGGGATGGCGCTCGCGCTTGCCCTCTTCGATTTTTATGATTACCGCCGCGTCCTCAATTTTCTCGGGCGGATTTGCTATATCGTACAGATAGACCTTTGACACTCCACAGGCCGCGGGCATACGCACCGTGATGTAGCCGCGGGGCTTTTCGCCCATATCGCGCAGCAGCTTTTCAATAAGCGTTGATTTGCCCGCATTGATATCTCCGCATACAAGAATTTTCATAAGTTTTCTCTCCCGTTGCATCTGCACTTGATAATACACAAAAAATGCTATAAAATAAATATACCAAATTATACAGGCAAGCCTTCAACTTGTCAATTTGACACAGAAAGGATTATATACTATGGCACAGAAAATCGACATTTCCGACCTCAAGACTGAGTTCTATGCTGACAAGACTCTCAAGAACTTCACTCTTGCAATTGCCAACCCCGAGAGCAAATTCAGCCTCGGCAATGTTGCAGCAGACGCCGCTGCAACCGCAGCCGCACTTGCACTCAGAGCAGTAAGAAAGACCGCATCCGAGGATGAGGCTATGAAGAAGGCAGAGGGCGACCTCGAAACTCTGCGCGGATACTTTGTCCACCTTATCGACGAGGAAAACAAGGCTCGCATTCCTCTTGAGAAGCGCCTTGCCTCCAACGCTCCCGTTCACGAGATTGAGGGCGGCTACCGCACCGCGTGCATCATCGTTGACGAGGTTCTCTACTCCTCAGTTCGCCTTATCGAGGTTATTGAAACCATTTCCGAAAAGGTATGCCCCTGCACCGCAGAGCTGTGCGCAGCTGCCGTATTCTATGCAAAGCATGCAATGGAATGCACTCGCCTGCAGCTTGCCGCTTACTCCACCAAGATGAGCGAAGAGGTTTATGCTCGCACCACCCGCCGCGAGCCCGAAATCGCAATTGAAGGCATTTCCGAGCTTGCAAACGGACTTATCAAAAAGTTCGAGGATATGATGAAGTAAGACAAAATATTAAACGGCAGTCTTTTCAGACTGCCGTTTTTTATCCAACAAAATAATCCACTGCAAGCATCAAACAGAAGCCGCAGAGCATTGCATAGGTTGAGAGTCTTCCGCTGCCGCGGATATGCGTCTGCGGCACCATATCGTCAACGATTACATACAGCATCGTGCCTGCCGCGAATGCCAGCGCAAAGGGCAGGATTGCGGCTGAAAGCGTGATTGCAAAGTAGCCGAAGAACACGCCGACCACCTCGACAAGGCCGCTGATTGCGGCAATTACCGCCGCGCGGCGTCTGCCCGTGCCCGCCTTGAGCAGCGGCGGTATTATTATCATGCCCTCGGGTATATTCTGAAAGGCTATGCCCGTTGTTACCGTTATCGCATCGCTGAGGTCGCCCGTGCCGAAGCTCACGCCCGCGGCAATGCCCTCGGGAAAATGATGTATGGCAATCGCCATTACGAAGAGCAGCGCGCGGTTTCGGCTTGCGCTGTCCCCCTCCTTCATCCCGATTCTGTCCGTCAGCCTCGGCCCGACTAAATTGATGAAGGTCAGAAACAGCGCACCGCAGAAAATTCCCACAGTGGGCAGCCACGCGCCCTTATCGCCCGAAAACTCAACGGCAGGCGCAACCAGGCCGAGCACCGCTGCGCAGAGCATAATGCCTGCCGCCGCGCCCGAAAGCGAATCCTCAATCTCAGGCGGAATGTTCTCAAACAAAAATCCGATTACGGCGCCCACAAGGCTGCACAACGCAATCCCCGCCGCCGTTATAAGTACATATTCCAAAGCAGTTCCCCCCGGTTAGTTCATACTATGCCGAGGGCCTGCACACAGTGAAAATGAGCAGTTGTCAACAACTGCTCATTCTTTATAGCTCGGCTTTACCGACACCTCGCCGCTGCGAAGCACGCGAGTTTCACCGCTGTCAAGCCGCACCTTTAAGCCGAAGTCGGACATAATGTCCTCGGCAACGGCAAGTTCATTGCCGTCAGCGCCCGTTATCTCGACAAGACGGCCGAGCATTTTGCAGCGCTTTTTGTACTCGTTGAGATACGCGCCGCCGTTTTCCTGCCACGCTGAGTACATCGCGTCAAGCTCGGAGAGAATTGCCGCAATCAGCGCTCCGCGCTCGATTACAAGGCCGCTCTGCGAGTAGATAGAGCCTGCGATGCTGCGAAGCTCGGGCGGAAAATCCTCCTCGCGGTTTATGACATTGAGCCCTATGCCGACAACGACATAGTCAAGGCCCTTTTCGCTTGCCGAGCTTTCGCACAGAACACCGCAGATTTTTCTCCCGCGCAGAATAATATCGTTTACCCACTTGATTTCGGGCTCAAGGCCGCTTGCCTTTTCTATTGCCCTGCACACCGCCGCAGCTGTGCTTGCAGTCAGCGTGTGCGCCTTTTCGGGGGCGCAATCGGGACGAAGCAGCAGCGACATATAAATGCCGAGTCCGGGGGCCGAGCTGAAGCTTCTGCCCATTCTGCCGCGGCCTGCGGTCTGCGCATTTGCAATGACAACAGTGCCCTCGGGCGCGCCCTTTGCCGCCTGCTGTCTTAGGTATGTATTTGTCGACTCGAGCGACTCGAAGCACTCAAGCTTGATTTGCAGTTTGCTCATTTTTCTTTCCCGCTTTTCTGATTTTGAAATAATGCACCGCCATCAGCACGATAAACACGCTGCTGCAGTAGCCGAAGATGGGGTAAATCACACTGATAAGGTCGCCGAAGCCGAAGAGGCTGCCGCCGAAGGCAAGGAGCGCGCATATAACGGTGAACATCAGTCTGTTTTTGCTGATGCGCTCGGATTTCTGACCGAGCATATTCACAAAGCCGACAAGGCTTGACAAGGCAGTTCCGAACATTGCAAGCAGAAGCAGCACGCCGTAGATATAGCCGATTCCCCTGCCCTTGCCGATTGCAAGCGCAAGCATCGGAAGCTCAGCTTCTGTCACCTCGGGTGCGGCGCTTACCGACACGAGCACACTGCCTGCAATGAGCATCAGCAGCGCAGTGCCGAGCGCAATTCCGCCGAGCGCGGTTTTTCTGCTTTCTACAAACTCACCGAGGGGCGCAATCATCGCAATGCTGCCGAAAAGATTATACGCCGCAAAGCTCAGCGCCGCAACTATCCACGAGCCCATAAGCGGATTTGCCTGCGAGGCCGCTGACGCAAGCTGCACGCCGCCCTTTGATACGGAGATGATGCCGAATATGAGCGTTACAACCGCAAGCACGGGCACGGTTGCGGAAAATGCCGCGACCATACCGCCGAAGCCTGCAAGCGAAACCGCCGCAACAACCGCGACAAACACAGCCGAGCCTATGAATGCGGGCAGTCCGAAAAGCTGCTCGAGCAGTGCGCCGACACCTGCCGACATTATCGTTACAACGCCAAACAGAAACACAAGCTCAAGCCCCGTTACCGCAAGGCGCAGCGCGGGAATTTCGCCGCGCACAACGAGCTTATCCGCCTCGGCAATATGCGTTATGCGGTTGAGCTCCAGCATAAGCAGTCCCACCGCAAACAGCAGCAGCATCGCAATTACAAGTCCTGCCGTGCCGAGTCTTCCGAAGGAACCGAAAAACTGCCAAAGCTCCTGACCAGAAACATAGCCTGCCCCGAGAAAGCAGCCGGCAAAGGCAAGTCCGAGATTCAAAATGCCTACTTTTTTCATTTAATCACCAATTTACAATTATTATTGCCAATACTATGTATGTCAATAGACAAATATTATGAAAAAGCCAAATTTCAATCATAGTGTTGATTTATTAGCAGTTGTGCATTATAATAGCATCAGAACAAATGAAAGGGTGTAAACAGAGTGAGAGATCCCAACAAAGTAGACAGACGCGTTCGTTATACCAAGAAAGCAATTCGCGACAGCTTCATTGCTTTGCTTGAGGAAAAGCCGATTGAAAAAATCAGCGTTACCGAAATATGCAAGGGCGCAGATATTAATCGCGGTACCTTTTATTCACATTATTCCGACCCCTTTGAGCTCAGAGCCTCCCTTGCCAACGAGCTCGTCGAAGCAATTGAAAGACGCATTGCGGAGCTTGGCGTTAAGCGCCTTACAAGCCAGCAGAGCTTCATTCTGCTTAAGGAAAACCGCGAGCTGCTGAAGATTTTCGCAGGCCCGAACGGCGACCACGAAACCATTATCAGGCTCATCTCCGAGCAGGCGAACGAGTATCTTTACGAAAGCTTCAACCGCATCGCAAAGCTGCCCGAGCAGGAGATTGCATACCTGCGCGAGATGCTCGTTTCCACAATCGCAATCACCATCAAGCATTGGTTTGACACTGACTTTGAGGCTGAGCCCGAGGTCGTTTCGGGCCTGCTCGAAAAGTTCTGCTCACGCGGAACGGTCGGCTTCACCGGCGAGATTTGATTTACATAATATGTTGAAAACCCTGTTGATATTGTTCAAAACTCTTTGTTTTTAAGCATTTGCAGGGCGCTTACGGTAACATAATTATGTCGAAACGCCGCGAAAAGCATCGATAACAGACAACAAAAAAATCCACCGACTTGAGTCGGTGGATTTTTTATTAATTCAGCTTAGAGCTGCTTCTGAGCGTTGATTTTAACGCCGGGGCCCATGGTGGAAGCAGTGACGCAGGACTTGATGTACTGGCCCTTTGCTGCTGCGGGCTTTGCCTTGATGATTGCGCCGATGAGTGCTGCATAGTTTTCATACAGCTTCTGGTCGCCGAAGGATACCTTGCCGATGGGGCAGTGGATGATGTTGGTCTTGTCCAGACGGTACTCAACCTTACCAGCCTTGGATTCCTTAACTGCCTGAGCAATGTTGGGGGTTACGGTGCCTGCCTTGGGGGAGGGCATGAGACCCTTAGGACCAAGGACCTTACCGAGACGACCGACGGTACCCATCATGTCGGGGGTAGCGATAACGGTGTCGAACTCGAACCAGTTTTCCTTCTGAATCTTCTCAACAAGCTCCATGCCGCCTGCGAAGTCTGCGCCTGCTGCGATTGCTTCGTCAACGCGCTCGGGCTTGCAGAATACGAGGACGCGGACGGTCTTGCCGGTGCCGTTGGGGAGAACGATTGCACCGCGGACCTGCTGGTCTGCGTGACGGCCGTCAACACCGAGCTTTACATGCAGCTCGACGGTCTCGTCGAACTTTGCCTTGCTTGCCTTTATTACCAGGCCGAATGCCTCCATGGGATCATAGAGGGCCTGCTTATCAATGAGCTTTGCGCTCTCTTTATAATTTTTACCTCTAAACAATTTCGTTTCCTCCTAATATTGTGGTTGAGTCGGAATAAATCCTCCCACGTAATGTTCCTTAGTCGCCTACGAGAACGCCCATGGAACGGCAGGTGCCTGCGATCATGCTCATTGC
>JAZUJB010000017.1:0-3258 GCA_045642545.1 Oscillospiraceae bacterium | reverse complement strand
AGTTTATCAAATGCTTTGACGCTGAGCTGTTCTCGGGCAAAATCAAGACGATTTTCACATGGACAGCCTTCATACTTTTAGGCGTTTCGGTCATTGTGAATGTCAGCGCATTTCTGTCCGGTGCCGCCGCAGTATTCCGCGCGTGGTTCGGTCTGCCCGACATACTCGGCATCCTGCTTTTCTATGCCATCGGCGCAGGTGTTGTGTTCGTCGGAATGAAGCTTGTCGGCATCTGCGAAAAGGTCGCCGTAGGCTCAATGGTAGGCGTTGTGGGCATACTGTTTGTCGCAACCCTGCTTTCCGAGAAAAGCGCCCTCCCGACGGGCTGGCAGGGTTTCAATAACGCACTTGCGCTCTTCGGTATGATAAGCTTCTCGCTTTCCGCCGTAATGAGCACTCCGCAGGTTGTAAAGGGCCTCAACGGCAATGTTAAGCGCATTCGGAGAGCAATTGCAACGGGGCTCGGCATAAACACCTGCCTCATTTTCCTCATCACCTTTATGACTCTGCTCGGTGCGGGCAGCGGCATTACCGAGGACGGCGCTCTTGTTGACCTTTCCCGTCACCTCGGCGGCTGGGTAAGCATAGTCGGCTACATATTCACCCTGCTTGCGCTGGCAACCTCTTTTTGGGCAAACACCCTCAATTTGCGTGATATCGTCGGTGAGCAGACGGGCTGGAGTAAGAATCTCAGTTGGCTTTTGGCCTCCGCGCCCTGCCTTATCCTTGCGCTGTTCGGGCTTTCAAGCTTTGTAGGCTTCACACGCTTTGCAAGCGTCATTCAGGTTGTTACGGGTATCGGCATCATCGTTGCCTACAACCGCTCGCGCAAGCGCACGGGCGCATCTCCCCTCTGTGGCAAATTCGGCTCGCTGTTCTTCCAGATTTTTATCGTGGTGTTCTCGCTGCTGTCAAGCGTGGGCGCACTGCTTCCCGTAAGCTGAAACGAAAGGAGCATCACTTCTATGAAAACAACCGCAATTGCAATTGCTGCGGCAATTCCCGTCTATGCAATATTCGATGTGTACCGCTACGCATTCCGCCGCAACCGTTCATACATAAGCACTCTTCTGCTTGACAAGAAGGAGCACGCTCCCGATTTCTACGAGTGGCGCGACGGCGCGGCTGAGGCTCTGCGCAGCAAAATGCACATCCGCTACACCATCAAATCCGACAGAGGCGAAAACCTGCAGGGCTACTACTTCCCCTGCGGAACTCAGCTGAGCAAAAAAATTGCATTTATCGTTCACGGCTACCACTCCGAGCATGCCGCAACCGCAGGTATGGTCTGTGAATACTACCACAGCCGCGGTTTTGATGTCTTCACCTGCGACAACACCGCTTCGGGCGAAAGCGGCGGCAGAATTTTCGGCTACGATGTCTTTGAAAGCGCCGACTGCCTCAAGTGGATTGATTTTCTGCAGCAGGAATTCGGCGACGATATCAAGCTCGTAATGCACGGTTTCTCCCTCGGCGGCGCAACGGTGCTCAAGATGAGCGACCGCTACCCCGAGTTTGTCAAATTCGTTGTCGATGACTGCGGATATATCGACGCGCGCGAGCTTATCAAGAAGGGCACCGGCCCTCTGTATCCGCTCATTTACCGTATGAATTGCCTCTTCGGCGGCTATGACCTCGCCGACAGCGATGTCAGCGAAAATATTAAAAATTCTAAGGTGCCGTTTCTCATTATGCACGGTAAGAAGGACGAAACCGTGCCGTTTTCAATGGCGCCGAGAATATACGAGCTGTGTCCCAACGACAAGGACTGCCTGTTTGTTGACGATGTGAAGCACATGGAATGCTGCCACTACGCGCAGGCTGACTACGAGGCAAAGCTCGATGCATTTATTGCCAAATATATAGATTAACGGAGGTTTACAGATGAAAATTATTTGGCACGGACATTCCTGCTTTGAGCTTATAAGCTCCGAGGGCAGTGTTGTTTTTGACCCCTACACACCCAATTACATAGAAGGACTTGCGCTGCCGCCGCTTTCGGCTGACCTTTATCTTTGCAGCCACGGTCATGCCGACCACAACTGCACCGACGCAGTTGCCAAGACGGGACATATCCCCACCTTCTCGATAAATCAGTTCTTCACCTTCCACGATGACTGCATGGGCACAAAGCGCGGCTTCAACATGGCATCGATTATCGACACCGAGGAGATGCGCGTTATCCACTGCGGTGACCTCGGTCATATGCTCAATCCCGAGGTTATTCTCGATATCGGCAAGGTTGATGTGCTTATGATTCCCGTCGGCGGCACCTACACCGTTGACGCAAAGGTCGCAAAGGAAATCTGCGATGCGCTGCAGCCTGCAATGATTATCCCCATGCACTACAAGGGCGACGGCATCGGTCTGCAGAGCATTGACCCCGTTGAAAAGTTCACGGAGCTCTTCCCCGAGGACATGGTAGAATATCTTCCTACAAACGAGCTTGAGTTTGAAAGCATCGAAAAGCCCTGCGTAAAGGTCTTTGCATGGCCGACTAAATAAAGCAGCAAAAAAGACGGAGTGAAATTCACTCCGTCTTTTTTATTTTGCCGCAGCCATTCCTTCAATGTCGGCAAGGCGCTTTTCATAAGCCGCCATAATTATTTCTTCGTGGGCAAGCTCGGGATTTTCAACACCGAGCAGCTCCATCAGATACTTGATAAACAGCGGATTCATAAGCAGGAAGGGGCCTACGATTGCGGTAGAGAAGAAGTTATTAATTCTCACGCCCTCGAGCTTTGAATTCTTATTCATTCCGCTTCCGTAGCTCATCTCGGCAAAGCAGCTTTCGTTCTCGCCGTAAAGCTGAGAAAACTCCGCCTTGAAGCCGACAAGCTTCATATCACCGAACTTACCGAGCACGGTTGAGTTGTAGCGGTGCATCATATCGCGCTTTGCGTGCAGGTGGAAGATTCCGAGACCTTCAACGCGGCTGCCGTCCTCATTCTCGATGTAATCGCAGAACACCTCGCCTGCGTTTGAGGTCATGAGAAACACAGTGCCGCCGTCAATAAGCTGCTGAATTCTCTCTCGGTAGGGCATCAGCTTTTCGATTACGCGCTCCTGGCTTTTCTCGGTCATTGCGCCCATGTAAATCATCTGAACATCGCCGTTTACAAAAGCCGGCTCATCGTTAAATGCCGTTTCGATAAACTCCGCCTCGGGCAGACATTCCTTAAGGTAGCGGTGATTCCAGCAATCACCGAACAGATTTGCATACTCGGGAAACAGTATCTCTATTTTCATTTTGCCGCC
>JAZUJB010000016.1:0-20540 GCA_045642545.1 Oscillospiraceae bacterium | reverse complement strand
GACACTATTAACTTTTTGAGCCTTTTTGACATAAAATCTGTTCCTTGTACTGAATTTGCAGTTTATCATTATAATACGAAAATGCAGTAATTTCAACCGATTATCGGTAATACTGCGCACTGCAAATGAATATATTATTGCCAGCGGATAATGATAGGAGGCAATTTATGTTCAAAACACCAATATTCAAGGGCTCCTGCACGGCAATTGTTACGCCATTTGATGAACACGGCATAGATTACGAGAAAATGAAAGAGCTTATAGATTTTCAGTATGACAACGGCACCGCGGCGCTTGTAGTATGCGGTACAACCGGCGAAAATGCAACAATGAGCCGGTATGAGCACGAGGCACTGATAGAATTTGCTTGCCGCTACAATGACGGCAGAATGAAAATCATTGCCGGCGTCGGCAGTAACGATACCCAAAAGGCGCTCGGATTTGCAAAATGCGCCATGCGCTGTGATGCAGACGGCATACTGATGGTAACACCATACTATAACAAAACGACGCAAAAAGGACTTGTTGAGCATTTTACATATGTAGCCGACAGAATTGATTTGCCGATGATTGTGTACAATGTACCGAGCAGAACGAGTATCGGCGTAAAGCTCGAAACATACAAAAAGCTGTCTGAGCATCCAAATATAAACGGCGTTAAGGAGGCATCGGGCGATTTCAGCTTATTTGCTATGACACGAGCAGAATGCGGCGATGACCTGTATATATGGAGCGGCAACGACGATAACACAGTGCCGATGATGGCACTCGGTGCGTTAGGCGTAATTTCAGTTGCATCAAACATCGTTCCGGGCGCGGTAGCTAAGCTGTGCGAGCTTTGCCTCGAGGGAAGCTTTGAAGATGCCGAAAAGCTATACTTCAAATACGCAAGACTCTTTGCCGATTTGTTTATTGAAACTAATCCCATCCCCGTAAAAACTGCTCTCAAGCTGATGGGAATGGATAGCGGTAAGCTTCGCCTGCCGCTTACTGAAATCTCCGATGCGCACGAGAAGCAGCTGATAGAAACCATGAGAGGCTGCGGAATTAAAGTCAGGCAATAAAAAACGGACACGAAAGTGTCCGTTTTATGATTATTCAGGATAATGTGCTCTGCAGCCGCCTATCAGCTTGGGTCTTGTATACGCTGCGCTTACGCTTGCCTCGCCAATCTTCTTGACAGATAATCTAAGCGGTACTGCAACATGCTTTAAGTGCATACCTATAAGAGTACAGCCGATATCAAGTCCTGCGCTTGCCTTTACAAATTCGACAACGACGGGATTCTTCATATTATCATATACAGCAGTTGCAAAAGAGCCGCCTGCCTTGGGCATAGGTCTTACGCATACCTCTTCGAGCATATATTTTTCAGCCGCTTCCCTCTCAACTACGAGAGCGCGGTTAAGATGCTCGCAGCACTGCGCAGCAAGATAAAGGCCGTTTTCTTCAAGAACGGAAAGAATTGTAGTTGCTACCTCAACTCCGGTGTCCGGTGATGAGCCTTTGCCTATGCGCTCACCCAATATTTCACTGGACGAGCAGCCGACTACAACAAGGTCGCCCTTTTTAAGATTTGACTTTTCAATCAGCTCAGTTATTGCTGATTTAGTTTCTGAAACTATGTTCATAATATCATCTCCGAAGCAATATTAGCACAAATTTGTTAATTTGACAACCAATGCATATAGTAGTATTATATTAATGCAAAAAATTTCAAATTGTGAGGTGTTTCTTCATGAAACGAATCATTTCCCTTATGCTTGCCCTCATGCTTATTTGCTGCTTATTTACCGGTTGCGGTAAGAATGAGGACAACGGTAAGGCTCCCGATATGAATACTGACGGACTTGCTGTAAATGAAGTAGTTACAGGTCCCATCAATCCCCTTACCGGTGAAACTGTTGAGTCTGACGCAAGCAATATGCGCCCCTACTGCGTTATGATTAACAACCACTCTCAGGCACGCCCCTGCAAGGGTCTGTCCAATGCAAGCATCGTTTACGAAGCACTTGTTGAAGGCTGCATTACCCGTATGATGGCTGTTTTCGATGACATCAGCGATGTCGATGTCGGCTATGTCCGCAGCGCACGCCCCTACTACATCAGCCTCGTTCAGTCCTACGATGCAATATATGTCCACTGCGGCGGCAGCACCCAGGCAAGGTCAGACATCAAACAGTACGGTATCAGCGATATCGATGCTACATACGGTGCAGCAGGCAGCGCATGGGTTCGCGACCCTGACAGAGTCGGCAAGGTCAGCTACGAGCACACCCTCTATGCTAAGGGCAACAAGATTGCAGAGTACGCATCCAGCAACTTTGCTACCGAGCATCCCGCCGGCTTTGATACCACCTACGGTCTTGTATTCAGCCACGATGCAGTATCCCAGTGCAACAAGGATTCTAAGGACTTCACCGTTTACTACTACGGAACTAAGGGCGGCTCCAACACCTCCACCCAGCTCAAGTACAACGACAGCAAGTCCTGCTACAATGCATTTATCAACGGCACCGAATACACCGACGGTTACAACACTTCCATTGATTTTACCAATGTAATCATTCTCAATGTTGCAACCAAGACTGTTGACGGCAAGGGCCATCAGGAAATGAATCTTGTCGGTTCCGGCAACGGCTTCTTCTGCACCGGCGGCAAGTATGTTGAGATTAAATGGTCTCGCTCCGACCGCAACGACAACTTCCATTACACTCTGACCGATGGTACTCCCCTCGCTCTCGGTGTTGGCAAGACCTTCATCAGCATTGCTCCTCTGGACAGCACCGACGGTGTTATCTGGTAAGTAAAAATTCAAGCTCCGCAATACTAAGTATTGCGGAGCTTTTTTTATTTTATACGAGGTATTATCAAAAGTCTGCCCTTTATATCATCACATTCATCTAAGCTATTAAGCTCTGAGATAATGCCCGCATCTGATTTGTACCGCTTTGCTATACTCCAAAGGTCATCGTCCGCAGCTCTGCACATATAAATTGACGGCATTTCCTCAGTTTCACCGAGCTCCTCAACGGCAGCGTCAGTAATCATTATGACCTGAGCATTCTCACAAACGCTGACATTTGCTGTTGCATCGGCACTTACGCTTATTTCTTTTCCGTTTATGCTTGCCCTGATACCGCTAAAACTTATATCAACTGCATCAATTTTGCCCGTTTCATCTGATGTTGAAAACTTAGCACTTGTCTGGATTTTTGCTGATCGCAGCTGATTATCCGAGGCCGTATATATAACATCCGCATAAACCGGTACTGAAATTTCATCATCGCTTACCTTTATCCTTCCGTATTTCACAGAAGTGTTTTCTACTGATAAAACATCAAAGTCCGAGGTATATGCCAGCTGAATTCTTTCTCTGTACTGAGTTAACTGCCGATTAATACAGATATCCTTCGACTCTTCCGTAAGCTGCATATCAGCGTTGCAGGCGTATGCATCGGATAAGAAGCTTATTTGCTTTGTGGTATTGCATACGATTTGCATTACTGCATGGATTTCAAAGGTTATGCGACTGTCTGCTATTTCGAAATAATCACCGGTCGGCAGCACATTTGCCGTAAACTCAGGCACAACATCTCTTTCGGTCAGCTCAAATATCTGAGAAAAACCTATTGTTTTTTCAGTTCTCTCAATTTTTCCGTCATTAACATACAGAATGCTGATCTCAGCATGACCTTTCACTATCAGCTTCGAGCCGACTGCATCTGCTGAGTCAGAGAAAAATTCGGTATTTGCCGTTATTATCTGCGCCCCATCTACAATGCCGTTTACCTCAAACTCATCCTCCAAAGAGAATGTCTTTTCGCACACAATATCAGTAAGCCTTACATACGCAGAGTCACTTTTGAAAAACACCTTGTTTTCGTTACCAGCAGGCTTTTCATACCACGAGAATTCCTCAATATGATAACACTTGCCGCCGACAAGAAGCTGAGCACTGACCATAATCTTTCGCGGATTTAGAATGCGTGATTCAAGAGCAATCAGCTTAATATCGCACACCGAAGCGCAGCTGCTGTCTATATTATCGTTCTCAAATTCGCACTCAAACGGAATGTCAGCGCGCAGCGAATCTATTTTCGCGCCGTTATCCGTAACATAGGCAGCATTTACCTCAAGCTCGCCGCGGATTATCAGTTTAGCTGATTCAACATCCTTTGACCTGATTTTGTACTTGGCGTTTGTGTATACAATTCTCAGTATGTCCTCTTTTGTATCCGGCACTACAATATCAGTACTCAGATCGCATATATGCTCGGCACTGTATATCAATTTGTAGGTGCTCAGGAATTTTCTTTCAAGTGCAATATCCATAATTTACTCCCTTGCAATCGTATTTGTACATCCTATGAGTTAAACGAAATCATTATTCATTTAAGCTATTTGCATCTGTTCAGCCACACGCCGAATGCTATCAGTCCCGCTGCAAGCACAAACCACCAGAACTGAGACGGCAATACAAGAGAGAGAATTATTATCACTCCGGTCAGAATAGCAATCACTGCCAATATGGATTTTCGTCCGTTATGCAAAAAACCGCCTCCCAGCACAGCGTTGTTAAACTCTATGCCAAAGGCGGTCATTTTATATCTATTTTATCTCCCAGAAGTTTGTCTGGGCGCTCATTTCATACATTCTCTTGTATGATTCGTATCTGCTTGTCAGAATTTCGCCGGAATTGAGCGCTTTTGTTACTGCGCAGCCCGGTTCTTTGAGGTGTGCGCAATCATTAAATCTGCAATTGCCGATATACTTTTTGAATTCGCGGAAATCGTATTGCAAATCCTGCTTCTGAATTGTCTGCATCATCTCAATATCAAACGATGCAAAGCCCGGAGTATCAGCAATGTATGTATCATTTCCGATATCAAACAGCTCGACATGGCGTGTTGTATGTCTGCCTCTTCCGAGCTTTTCACTGACAGCGCCTACCTCAAGCTTTAGCTCAGGCACAATTGTATTGAGAATACTGGACTTTCCGACGCCTGAATTTCCCGTAAATGCGCATATTTTTCCGCTGAGGACTGATTTTAGCTCTTCGATTCCCTCACCCGTTTCCGCACTTGTGCGCACCGTTACAAATCCGGCGCGAGTATAGGTATCATACAGTGCATCTGCACTGTCAATGTCAATTTTATTGATGCACACAATCAGCTCACAGTCAGCTTCCTCCGCAATTACCGAAACTCTGTCAATCAGAAACGGGTCTGTAACGGGATTTGTGTTTGCTGCAATAAATACAAGGGCATCAACATTTGCAACTGCAGGTCTTATGAAAAAGTTTTTTCTTTCGTGAACCTTTTCTATATATCCCTTGTTATTACTGTCAAGCGTAAAGCTGACTTTGTCACCTACAAGCGGTGATGTGCCGTCAAGCCTGAACTTTCCGCGTGCCTTGCACTCATAAATCCGGCCGTCGCAGCTGACATAATAGAAGCCGCTTAAGGCCTTTACTATTGTTCCTTCCATCAGCATTATGCCTCTCCGCCGGTTTTGCCCGATGATATCTGCAAACTGATTTTAGTGTGCTCATCAACGGTTTTGCCTGCATCATAGCTCTGCCATATTACAGTGCCTGCCTCATAATCGCTGTCAACAGTTTCAACTGAGCCAATGCTCAGATTGTTGTTCTCGATTTTTTCAATAGCAGCCGTCTTAGTGAGACCTACAAGCTTAGGCACAACCGTCATCTCGGTTTCGGGTCCGATGCTTACGGTTATGATAACCTCTGAGCCGGAGGCTGCAGACTCGCCTGCTGCGGGCTCGGTGTATATTACATAGTCCTTGGTAATGCTTGAAGACTGTGCTTCGCGAACGGTATAGGTAAATCCCTCTGCTTTTAATGCTTTGATTGCATCATTGAGCTCTTTGTTTACAACATCGGGAACTGTACCCGTGGATTTCAGTTCCTCGGGAAGCACATCGCCGGAGCTTATAGTAAGCTCAACCTCAACTTTTTCGTCCTTATTGCTAAGTGTTTTTGTTGTTCCCTCTTTGGGGCTCTGATCAATGATTATTCCGTAATCGTGGTCAAGGTCAAGCTTGAATGTGACAGTAAACTTATAGACCTTTTCATAGTCCACATCGTTAATTACATCCTCATAGTATCTGCCGACAAAACTTCCAATCTCCACCTTTTCGGGAGTTGAGAACAAGTCCTTCAAAAAGTAACCGTTAATGAACACAAATACGAGGATAATCAAAATCAAAACCGCAATAATGCCGGAGCCGATGGAAAACTTCTTTTTCTTCTTGCTTTTTCCGCTTTTTCTGCCCTGCGCGTTATCATCGATAGTATCGGTATCAATGCTGCTTGCTGCAACGCTGCCCATCTTATGAGCAGATTTTGCAAGATGCTTATTGAACTGCTTAAGGTCGGAAAGCATTTCCTCTGCGGTCTGATATCTGTCATTAATATCGGTTGACATTGCCTTGAGGCAGATTCTCTCAAGCTCCTTGGGAATCTCGGGGATGATTTCGCGAGGCGGTATTGCATCTGTATTCATATGCTTTACCGCTACCTCAACCTCTGATGTTCCGATGTAAGGCAGCTTACCTGTCATCATTTCGTACATCACAATGCCAAGTGAGTAAATATCGCTTCGTGCATCAGCCGCAAGACCTCTTGCCTGCTCAGGGGCAATATAGTGAACAGAGCCTACCGTTTCATCTGAGTGCTCCTCAATGCCGTTCTGTAAAGCCGCAATGCCGAAGTCTGCAACCTTGATAAGGCCGTCCTTGAGCAGCATTACATTCTGAGGCTTGATATCTCTGTGGATAATTCCCTTACTATGTGCGTGTGAAAGGGCTTTGGCAATCTGAGTGCTGAAATTGAGCACCTCGTCAACCGGAAGCGCACCTTTTGATTTCATATACTGCTTCAGATTTATACCGTCAACAAGCTCCATAACGATGTATTCAACATCATCGCTGTGGCTAACATCGTAAACGGACACTATATTCGGATGAGACAGCATTGCAACGGCTCTTGACTCTGCTCTGAACCGCTTAATTATATTCTCATCGTTAGCCATATCATCACGCATTATCTTAACTGCGTCATAGCGGTTTAGTCGATGGCATAAGGCTTTATAAACATTTGCCATACCGCCGGTGCCGATGAGCTCAAGTATTTCATACCTGTCATCGAGCATCATACCTATATATTTATCAGTACTTTGTTCCATATGAGCACCTGCAAATATCAAATCTTAACCAGCACAACAGACACATTGTCTCTTGCGCCTCTGTCGAGTGCCATAGTCATCAGCTCACGGCACACATCTTCGGGTGAATTTTCGAACTTATAGGCAGCTAATATTTCGTCATCAGTTACCATATTTGAAAGTCCGTCAGAGCAGAGCAAAATTGCCTCACCCTTGCGGAGCGATACCTCGTAGTAGTCAGCTTCTACTGATTTATCAATACCTATCGCTCTCGTGATAATATTCTTTTTGGGGTGATTTCTTGCTTCTTCCTTAGTTATTGCACCCATTGCAACAAGCTCTTCTACATAAGAATGGTCAACAGAAACCTGCTTGATTTCGTTTTTGCTGAGGTGATATGCACGGCTGTCACCGACATTTACAAGGTAAGCCTTGCGTCTTGAAATAATGCCTCCGACAAGTGTTGTACCCATACCGTTGTAGTCAGCATCAAAGCATGAGTATTCATATACAACACCGTTTGCATCATCGCAGCTTTCGCGCAGAAGCTTCTCCTGATTGCCAATGAAAAATCGAGGCGCAATAAGAGTCTCGAAAATTCTGCTGACAAACGCCTTGCTTGACAGCTGGCTTGCTAAGTCTCCTGCCTTTGCACCGCCCATACCGTCGCAAATTACTGCTACGACACACTTCCTTTTGTCGCAGTTTTCAACGATATAGCTATCCTGGTTTTCGCTTCTGACTTTACCTTTATCGGTAACACCGAAACTTCTCATGAGCGTCCCTTGCCCTTCTCAATTTTTCTGCGGAGCTGACCGCAAGATGCGTCAACATCACCGCCGAGCTTTCTTCTTACAGTTACATTAACACCGTTTTCTTCAAGAACTTTTATAAAGCCTTTAATGTGCGCGGGGGTTGACGGTCTGAACTCACGCTCTTCAACATGGTTCATGGGAATAAGATTTACATGTGCGCAAACTGCTCTCGCGTGCTTTGCAAGCAGCTTTGCGTGGTACTCCGTGTCGTTAACACCGTCAATCATTATATACTCGAAGGATATTCTTCTGCCTGTCTTATCATAATAGCGTCTGCAGCAGGCCATAAGCTCGTCAACGCCTCGGCCTCTGTTTGCGGGCATTATCTTTGAGCGGGTTTCATCATCGGGCGCGTGCAGCGAAACTGAGAGCGTAAGCTGCAGATTAAGGTCTGCAAGCTCATCAAACTTCTCCGTAATTCCGCAGGTTGACAGAGAAATGTGCCGCATTCCGATGTTCATGCCATCAGGATTATTGACAAGCTTGAGGAATTTGACAACATTATCAAAGTTATCAAGCGGCTCACCGATGCCCATAAGCACAATATTAGATATCGGTTTGCCCGAGTCAATCTGCGAAAACAGCACTTCATCAAGGATTTCAGACGGCTCAAGGCAGCGCACAAGACCGCCGATTGTTGATGCGCAGAAGGCGCAGCCCTGTCTGCAGCCGACCTGAGATGAAACGCAGACCGTATTGCCGTGCTTATAACTCATAACAACCGTCTCAACGGCGTTTCCGTCACGCAGCTCCCAAAGATACTTGATAGTACCGTCAAGCTTTGAAACCTGCTTTTTGATGACCTTAGGCTTATAAATTGTATATTCTTTTTCAAGCTTTTCTCTGAGGGATTTGGGAATGTCGCTCATTTCCTCAAATGAGCCGACTCCTCTGTTGAGCCATTTATATACCTGCTTTGCGCGATATTTAGGCTCACCAAGCTCTGCAAAATCTGCAGCTATATCCTCGGGGAGCATTGATTTTATGTCTTTCATTCTTTTCTCCTAAGCTTGCAAACAAAAAATCCGTCAGTACCGTCAATATGCGGCCAGAAGGTATGCATTCCGTCTGCTGCAGCTCTGCCGTCGGGCAGTATGAAGCTCTCTGCTGAATAATCGCTGTGCTTTTCAAGAAAATCAGCAATGATACTCTCGTTTTCCTCTGAAAACACAGTGCAGGTTGAGTAAATGAGCAACCCTCCACGCCTTACGGCGTTGGAAAGATTATCGAGTATTGCAGACTGAATCTGCGGAAGTGCGGTTCTTTCATCTTCGGATTTATATCTGATGTCGGGCTTTTTGCGAATTACACCGTAGCCCGAGCAAGGAACATCGGCAATAATTGCATCGTACTCATCATTGAGCTTTACTCTTGCATCGGCAGCCTTTGCCGTGATTATGCTTATTCCGAGCCTCTCTGCACCGGAAACAATCAGATTTGTTTTCTTCTCATGCAGGTCGCAGGACAGAATGCTTCCGTTGTTTTGCATAGAAATCGCAGCCGCGAAGCTCTTACCGCCGGGAGCTGAGCAGGCATCAAGCACTTTCATTCCGGGCTTGAGCTCGGCAATTGAAACTGCAGCGCGTGCGGCAGGGTCCTGAACATAAAACAGACCTTCTGAGAAGCCGTACATCGCGGTAATATTTCCGCTTACAAGCAAGCAATCCTTAAGCCACGGATGAGCTTTACACTTAACGCCGTTTTTATCAAGCTCAGCTTTGAGCGCATCAGTGCTTATCTTCAGCGTATTGACCTGAATTGCAGTATCGGGTTCACGGTTATTTGCCTCAAAAAAGCGCTCGGCAAAGTCATAGCCGTGAGCATTAATCATATACTCCGCAAGCCATTTGGGGTGGCTGTATCTGACGGCAAGGTAATCTGCTGTGCCCATATTCGGCACTTCGGGCAGGTTATTGATATTTGCCGAGATTTTTCTCAAGACTGCATTGGTAAAGCCCGAAGCCCTTGAATATCCGAGCTTTTTGCACAGACTGACTGCTTCGTTAACCGCTGCGTTTGCGGGGATTTTGTCCATAAAGGCAAGCTGATAAACAGCCGTACGCAGAATATCTCTTACCTTAGGCTCAATCTTTGCAGATGAATTGCAGAATGAGTCGATGTAAAAATCGCACAGTGTCATATTCTGCAATACGCCAAGACAAATATGAGTAGCAAGAGCAGCTGACCTGCCTTCCAGACCGTATTTAGTTATTACGGCATCAATTGTAGCTGATGACCATGCACCGCTGCGTCTGCAGCGCTCAAGAGCTGTTAATGCAGCTTCTCTTGCTGAATCTGACATATTATTCCTCTATCTTTATCGGGTGACCGAGCAGGTAGTCGGCAGCCTTCATACGCTTCTTGCCGGGTGCCTGAAGCTCTGTAATTCTGACGGTTTTTCCGTCAGCGCAGGCAAATTCTATGCCTTCCTTACCCGCACTTACAATACTTCCCGGTGTTTTTTCTGTGGCTGTATCGGTATATTCTGCTGAATACACCTTGAAAGTGTCGTTTCCAATCTGCATTGTTGCGACCGGCCATGGCTGAAGGCCGTAAATCCATTTGATAATCTCTCTGGGAGACTTATCCCAGTCAATAGGGCTTATGCTCTTATCGAGCATAGTAACATAGCTTGCCTCTGCGTGATTTTGCGGAGTTCTCGGTGCAACGCCTGCCTCAATATCGCGCAAGGTCTTATCGAGAAGCTCTGCCCCCATCACCATAAGCCTGTCAAACAGCTCACCCGAGGTTTCAAATTCACCGATTTCAGTCTTTTCAGTGTAGATTACATCACCGGTATCCATCTCTGATGCAAGATACATTGTGGATACACCGGTAACCTTATCACCGTTGAGAACTGCCCACTGAATGGGTGCTGCGCCTCTGTACTTAGGCAAAAGCGAAGCGTGAACATTGATTGCACCGTATTTTGCAGCATCCAGCATATCGTCGGGAAGAATTCTTCCGTAGGCAACAACAACGAGAATGTCGGGATTAATTGACTTAATCAGCTCAGTTGCTGTTCCGTCACGCAGCTTTGTAGGCTGATGAACGGGGATATTATGCTCAAGCGCTAGCTCCTTGACAGGGCTGAAGGACATCTGCATTCCTCTGTTGCGCGGCTTGTCCGGCTGAGTAAAAACAGCTGCTATTTCATACTTTTCATCAATCAGCTTTTTAAGCGAGGCAGCCGCAAAGTCGGGCGTACCCATAAATACTATACGCATTTATTCCTCCTCGGCTGGACCGGAGATTTCCTCTTCAGTAAGCATTCTTTCACACTTTTCGGTGAAAAGATGTCCGTCAAGATGCTCTAATTCGTGGCAGATGCATCTTGCAGTGAGTCCTTCGCCCTCGTATTCAAACCACTCACCATAGCGGTCCTGAGCCTTTACCTTGACATATTCGGGTCTGCGGACAATTCCGTATTCTCCGGGTACGCTCAGGCAGCCCTCAGCGCCAATCTGCTCACCCTTGGTTTCAAGGATTTCGGGGTTAATCAGTTCAATTATGAACTCCTCCTCGTCCTCTTCAACATTGGTTTCGATTACAAGCACAGCTCTGCGGATTACTCCTACCTGAGGTGCTGCAAGGCCTACGCCGTTTGCCTGCTCAAGCGTTTCAGCCATATCGTCGAGAAGCTGATGAAGTCTCTCGTTGAACTTAACAACGGGACGGCAGGTCTTATAAAGTATCTTATCCTCTTTTGTAACTATGTTTCTCAGTGCCATATCGTACACTCCATATATTAGTCTGACGGGTTATTGTCGGCAAAAATGCTGACACCCTTGTATTTTCCGGATGAATTGCACTTAATCAGCACCGCCGATACAAGTGCGCGCATCCTGGAGTCAGCTTTGCAGCTGATATTTACTCTGTATCTGTATCTGTTATTAACCTTTACAACCGATAGCGGTGCAGGTCCTAAAACCCTTGCATATTCATCGTCAATCGATGCAAGGAGCATGTTTCTGATGTCGGTACAGCAGCGCATTACCGCATCCTCGCTCTGACCCGATGCGGTTATTGAGATTATATCCGCAAAAGGCGGCGTTCTTTGCAGACGCCGAAGCTCGAGCTCTGAGCGGTAAAAGCTGTCGTAATCCTGTGCCGCGGCCTGACGGATAATCTCGTTGTCGGGTGTAAATGTCTGAATGACGGCTCTACCCTGCTTTTTGCCTCTGCCGCCTCTTCCGACAACCTGCGTAATCAGCGAAAATGTACGCTCGCCCGAGCGGTAGTCGCTGCAATAGAGGCTTTGGTCGGCTGACAGCACACCAATCAAGGTAACATTTTCAAAATTCAGGCCCTTGGTTACCATTTGCGTTCCGACCATAATCGGAATTTTCTCTTCACCGAACTTCTGCAGCAGCACCTCGTGAGTACCTGCAGCCTTGACGGTATCCGTATCCATTCTCAAGACGGGCACATCGGGAAAAAGCTGATTGAGCTCTTCCTCAATAAGCTGAGTTCCTGCTCCGATGAAGGTTAGAATTCCGCCACATTCGGGACACTTACTGTCCACCTTACGCGAATAGCCGCAATAATGGCACATAAGCCGTTTATTTGCACTGTGATAAGTCAGTGAAACACTGCAATTGGGGCATTTGTAGACATAGCCGCAATCACCGCAGCTTATTAGCTTATTTGCGCCGCGCCGATTTATAAACAGAATGCTCTGTTCTCCGCGTGAGATGTTCTCGGCAAGCTCGTCCTGCAGCTTATAGCTTATGTTTCCGCCGTTACCCTTCCTGAGCTCACGCTTCATATCAACTATGCTGACAGAAGGAAGCAGCATTTCGTTGTAACGGTTTCGAAGCTCGAAGTACTTGTACTTACCTGCTTCGGCAGAATAGCGGCTTTCAAGGTCAGGTGTTGCCGAGCCGAGCAGCAGCAACGAATCAGACTTTGCACAGCGGTACTTTGCGATATCGCGTGCGTGGTATCGGGGAGAGTTTTCGGATTTGTAGCTATCCTCCTGCTCCTCGTCGATAATTATCAGGCCGAGATTATCACAGGGCGCAAAAATTGCGCTTCGTGTGCCGATAACAAGCCTTGCGAGTCCGTTTTTGACTCTTTTCCATTCATCATAGCGTTCACCGATTGACAGACTGCTGTGTAAAACGGCAATGCTATCACCGAAGTAGCTTGAGAATGTCTGAATCATCTGAGGCGTCAGTGCAATTTCGGGAACAAGCAAAATTGCGCTTTTTCCGGCTTTAAGAACATCGGCAATAAGGTGAATATAAACCGCTGTCTTTCCGCTTCCGGTAACTCCAAACAACAATGCCGCCTGTGCAGCATCGCAGTCAAGCAGTTTCTTCAAGCCGCAATACGCCTTTGACTGCTCAGCATTCAGCTCGGGAATATCGTAGATTTCACCACAATGAATTTCAGGCCGTCTGAAAACCTCTTCAAAGTCCGAGCAGACAAGCTCAGCCTTGATTAAGGCATTGAGTGACTGCCTCGAGGCACCGGTAAAGTGAAGTGCTTCCTGTGCGGGTACTCTACCCGTTGAGCACAGAAGCTCTAACAGTGCCGCCTGCTGAGGCGCTCTGCGGTGCTTATTAAGCGAAAGCTGATATGCCTCCTCCGCATCAATCGTAAGAGAAATCATCTCACGGGTCTTATCGTTGACCTTTCTGACGCCGTCGGCTTTGAACCAGAAGCCCGCAGGCAGAATTGTCTTTACCGCATCATACACGGTGCAGAACAGTCTGTCGTGCATCCACAGAGCAAGTTTTATCTGCTGCTCTGTCAGGACCGGCTCACTGTCAAGCAAGGTGTCAACTGGCTTGAGCTTATCTCCGAACTCGCTGTTTTCCGATAAGCTCAGAACAATTCCCTCGCTGCGTCTGTTTCCTCTTGAAAACGGCACAGTAACTCGCATTCCGGGTTTAATCGTGCCGCGCAGGCTTTCGGGGATAAGGTAATCATATGGCTTGTCCAGCCAGTATGTTGCGGCAGCTACCGCAATTTTAGCTACTTTAGCTTCAGCCATACATTACCTCCTCATAGAATTCAAAACCCAGCGGAGATTATTGCTCCGCTGAGCATAGCAATATTTTTACTTATCGATAATGAGCTTTCCGGTGTAAACCTCGTCGATAGCTGCGGATACGGGCTTCTTTTCAAGGATTTCGCCGTTTTCCTCGGCATCACTGGAAATTGCGCGTGCTCTTCTTGCTACCAGGTTTACCAGCTGGTAACGGCTGCCGGTCTTGTCTACCAGTTCAGCTACGGGGGGATAAAGCATCATAATAATCAAACCTCACTTAAAATATTTTTTCTTAAATCAAACTTGCAGTACTCAGCAGTGATGATTGCCGAGAATTCCTTTGCAGCTTCGTCTGCATCGTCATTAACGATGATGTAGTCATAAAAATCAGCTGCTTTATATTCCTCGCGTGCGCGAATCAGTCTTGCTTCAATCTTGCGCTCAGAGTCAGTGCCTCTGCCGCGCAGACGGTTTTCAAGCTCCTTCATGGAAGGCGGTACGATGAAAATCATAACTGCTTCGGGCATCTTTTCGTGTACCTGCAGTGCACCCTGAACCTCAATGTCAAGAAGCACATTCATACCCTCGTCGAGCTTCTTTTCAACATATGCTCTAGGAGTACCGTATGAGTTTGCAACATACTCAGCATGCTCAAGAAATTCATCGTTTGCGACCATATCTCTGAACTTATCAAGGTCTACAAAAAAATACTCTCTGCCGTCAACCTCATTGGGTCTGGGCTTTCTGGTGGTAGCCGATACCGAGAAGCAGACATCTTCACGACCTTCAAGAGCCTTGAATACAACAGTGCTCTTTCCTGCTCCGGACGGACCGGATATTACTATAAGCTTTCCTCTTTGCTTAGCCATTTTCTGTACCTTCCTCGCTTATATTTGACATTCGCGCCGCAGGCGCCTCGGGCGTCAGCGCGGATAAAATTACATGACCGCTGTCCATTACAAGAACAGCCTTTGTGCTTCTGCCGAAGGATGCATCAACAAGCATTCCCTTATCGCGAACATCCTGAATTACTCGCTTTATAGGAGCCGATTCGGGACTTATCACCGCGACAATTCTATCGGCAGAGACCATATTTCCAAATCCGATATTTATGAGCTTCAAGCTGTTACCTCACTCGATATTCTGAATCTGTTCTCTGATTTTTTCAATCTCGGACTTGAGGTCAACAACAACATGAGCAATATCGGCATTCTGACACTTTGAGCCGGTTGTGTTTGCTTCTCTGTTAAACTCCTGCAGCAGGAAGTCAATTTTGCGGCCTATGGGTGAGCCGCCTGCGAGCATTGACTTAAGCTGCGCCATATGGCTGCGAAGTCTTACGGTCTCCTCGTCAACGGCAACCTTGTCGGCAAAAATTGCAGCCTCGGTGAGAATTCTTGTTTCATCAATTCCGGCGGTGCCGAGAACCTCATTGAGCTTCTGGGTGAGCTTTTCACGGTACTCAGCAACTGTTTTGGGAGCGTTTTCCTCAATTATCGTAACAAGCTTGTCTATTGTTTCAAGCTTATTAAGTACATCCTCGCGCAGCTTATCACCCTCGCGCTCGCGCATTGCGTCAAAATCACATAAGGCCTGTTCGGCTATATTGCGGATGCCCTCAGCGACTGCATCGGCATCAAGCTCTTTCTTTTCAACCGAAAGGACATCGGGGAATCTGCTTACGCTTAACGCGTTAAGCTCATTGGGAATATTAAACTCTTCCGCAATATGGTTCAGCGCATCAATATAGCCCTTGAGCAGAGGCTCGTTTACTCTGACGACCATATCATCGGCCATCGAGCTGTCAACCGTTACAAACACATCAACCTTGCCGCGGCTGATATGAGACTGTACTGCGGACTTTATTGTATCCTCTGCAAACAAAAAGCTTCTGGGAAGACGCACAGATGTGTCAAGAAACTTATTGTTGACACTTTTTAATTCAACACAAACTTCAATACCTTCAACAGTGCCTTTTGCGCTGCCGTATCCGGTCATACTTTTAATCATACTTTCCTCCTGTCAGCGCAGCTGGGTTATTTCAAAGGTGATGGGTTTCTTTCTCTTGTTAATGCGCTGGTAGATTACAACGATTGCAACTGCAACCAGGAAGAAACCGAAACTTACGAGTATGCACATTCCCTCAGTAAGGCTGTTAGCCGCTGCAACAGCATAGCCGATAAACAGTGCAATGAACGGCACAATATAGAGCAGAAAGGCTGCGCTGAATATTCTCGATGATACACTTTCGATTATTACCTTTTCGCCCTGCACTGCATGAACACTGTTCTTTGCAATGGCCTTCAGCTCGTTCTGAAACGCACAGCTTTCGCAGTTGCCGCAATTACTGCCGCAGGCAGTGCCTCGGGTTACCGCTACCTCTGCAAGCCCGTTAGGGAAAACTCTTGTTACTACTGCATCCTGAGTCATTTTATCTCCGTTTCTTAATCCTTGGATATCGTCAGCGTTACTTTAACATCGCCAACAGCACCAACATTATCATACTTGTTAATTATAACCTTGCCGTTTGCAATCACTTGTCCGGTTGTTGACTCGTAATCGCTTAGGTCAACCACAACGCTTATGTCATTAGGCTTGATGTTATCAAGAACATCGGCATCCTTTGAGCGCAGTGTTATTTCCATTGATTTGGTATCAATTTTGGCTGAGTAGCCGTACTTGAGATTCGTGCAGGAAATATTGTCGGTGGTAAAGGTCTTAGTATGCGTTCCGCGAACCTCTACCGTTACTTTTGCCTCGGTTACGCCTGTGAGATTCTGAATTCCGTCATCAAGCGTAATAGCAAAGGTATGAGTGTAAGAGCTTTGGAAAGCCGAAAGATCAACATTGCCGAGAACAATACTGTTGATGCTGTCGACAATTCTTGAGTCGCCTGCAATCTTGAGAGTCTTGGGCTCAATAGTTACCGTGCAGTCATCTTCATTTACGCCGCCGCCTGCAATAAAGTTTACAGTGAGCGGAATTTCCTTTGTTCTGAGGATTGGCTGAGTTGCGGTAATCACATTTGACGAAAGCTTAAGGCCTGTTGTTGAAACTATCTGTCCTGATTCTTCCTTCAGCACAAAACCAACCTCTTCGGAATAGGTGGATTCAATTCTGCCTTCACCGAAGGTTACCCATGCATAGTCAATTTTGTTCAGCGTTTCCTCGGGACCCTCAATCACAATAGTTGAAGGCTCGAATACATATTCTTCAGCAACACAGCCGTCTGCAATCTGTCCCTCGAAGCTGCCCTTAACGCTGACCGTTTTGGTTGCATTCTTTACAACAGTAAAGTTAATTGTTTCGGGAGATTTGCTGACAACGGAAATATCGTTCTGGTCGATATTGCTGGGATACTGCAGCTCATATGCCCAGGTCATATCATTCGGCTGCTTAATATTGCTTACATCGATAACTGCCTTGATGTCGCTGGCTTTAAGCTTACCTAAATTGCTGCGGCTGCCTTTAAGCGTAACCGTTACCGACTGTGTATCAACCTCGGAGATGGAAAGGCTGCGCTGTGACAGCAGCTCTTCCTGACCAACGAATTCGACCTGAACACCTCTGAAGGTCTGCTTAAAGTCCTCCGAATTGGGACTGGTAATAAATGACCACATAACAAATGAACAAAGAAGGGACATTATTACCCAAAAAACCTTGCTGTTATATATCTTTATTATCGTTTTGTTTTGCTTCATCGCTATTCACCTTGCGTTTTTTAAAGACGCGCGAAATCAATTCTGCGGCTGTACTCTTCTTAACCTCTTTCTGAACGAGCGCGTTGTGCAAAAGCTTTTCAAATGTTGCTCTGTCAAGATTGCGCTTAAGCATACCCTCTATTGCAATAGAAATAGCGCCCGTTTCCTCGGAAACAATAACCACGATTGCATCTGACTGCTCGCTTGCGCCTATACCTGCGCGGTGGCGCATACCAAGGTCCTTGCTGAGATTGTTGTTTGCCGTAAGCGGCAGAACACATCCTGCTGCTGCAATTCTGGACTCTCTTATTATCAGCGCACCGTCATGCAGAGGAGCCTTCGGATAAAAGATGTTCTTAAGCAGTTCAACGGTTATATCCGCATCAATGACCGTTCCCGTGGTGATGATATCATTAAGCTTCATGCTTCGCTCAAAAATGATAAGTGCACCGGTCTTTGTTTCAGACATCTGTATGCAGGCAAGAACCGTCTGATTAATAGCATACTCAACCTCAGACATATTCTGTACTCGCGGAGAGAAGATACCGTAAAAATTACGGGTACCCATCTTGGCAAGCAGCTTTCTAAGCTCGGGCTGGAACAGTATTACCAGGGCAATAAGTCCGATTTCAACAGCCTTACGCAGAAGGTAATTAATCATCGTAAGCTTAAACAAGCCGGACAGCCAAAGCGCAACCAAAAGCACAAGCAAGCCTCTTGCAAGGTTATATGAACTTGTCTTTCTAATAAGGCCGATGACCTTATAAATCAGATAGGCAACTATTATGATGTCAACAATATCAGCAGGGCCGATTGTTGATATCAAGCTGCCCATCCCCTGGAAAAAGCGGGCTATTCCATTCATTATTCTCACCACTTATCTTGGCGGGCTGTTTCCAGCCCGCATATACGAAAATTTAATCACTATATTATAATATATATCCGGCTAAAAAACAATTAAATATTGATTAATTTTCAGAAATTAATTGTGCTTTCAAGAATGTTGCAGGCAATTAAAACCTGCTTTTTTGAAATGAATGGCGAAAAGCTGAATCTTACCGTTCCCGTGTTAATGGTACCTGCCGTTTTATGCGCAAGCGGCGAGCAATGCAGGCCGCATCTTGCTGCTATCCCCCGCTTTCCGAGCTTCTCACAAAGCTCCTCTGCACCAATTGCTTTATGCCTTACAGACAACACGCCCGCCTGCGTACCGTTATGGCTTGAAAATACCTCCAATCCATCGATGCGTGCTAAGCGCGACGACATACACGCGCAAAGCACAGACTCATAATTTCCGATTTTCTCAGCTCCGCTTGAAAGCACATATCTTATACCCTCAGCAAGCCCTGCAATACCGACCACATTATGCGTGCCCGCCTCGACTATATCCGGAAGGTAGTCCGGCATATCCTGAATAATGCTTTCCGAGCCCGTGCCGCCGTAGATAAGCGGCTTCGGAGTTTCATTACACAGCAGCAAGCCAGTTCCCTGCGGACCCATAAGTCCCTTATGCCCCGGCATTGCTACGAAAGCTGCATTCAGTCTGCTCATGTCCAAATCGATTATCCCCGCAGACTGTGAAGCATCTATAATAAGCGGAACATGATGTTCTGCGCAAAGCTCAGAAATATCATAAACAGGCAGAATAAATCCGAAAACATTTGACACATGATTGCATACTACCGCATCTGCATAGGTTATTGCCTTTCTGAATGCCTCGACGGTGCCTTCTGCGTCAAACAGCTCGGACTCAGCCACAATGACATCAGCGCCGATTCCCTGCAGTGTTCTTGTAACTGAATTATGCTCATACCCCGATACGACAACCTTGCTGCCTGATTTTACAATCGAACGAATGGCAATGTTAAGTGCATGCGAGGCGTTCATTGTGAAAACAACTCTCTCAGGGTCGCTGAAATCAAATAGCTTGCAAGCTAATTCTCTGCATTCATAAACCTTATCCGCCGCAAGCATTGCCGCAGAATGTGAGCCTCTGCCGGGGCTTGCCATATTTCTCATTGCATTTTGCATTGCAATACTAACGCTTTTAGGCTTAAGAAGGCTTGTCGCAGCTGAATCAAGATATATCACATAGCCACCTCCTCAATACTGTTATCAGTTTTCTGAAGATAGACCTTGCCCTGCAGCAAGCCTGCTTTTCGCAATATATCAACCGCCTTCTGACCTTTAGCCGACGAAACCGCAACACTGTAGCTGCATCCGTTTCCACTTAATCCAACGGGTGCCTTAATAACCCCTGCGCTTATTCCGTTTTTCTCAAGTACACGCGCCGCGCGCTGTGCATAGGTCAGCGACCTGCTCATAATCAAATACCGCATAGTAATCCCCTTCTGAGTTTTATTTCATACTATGCTATGTGATTATTTGTGTTAAAAAATCAGCCGCTCTTTGAGCGGCTGAAAATTAAATCTCTTCAATTAGTACAACTGAGTGAGCGGCAATTCCGAGTCCTTCGCCGGTAAAGCCGAGCTTTTCCTCGGTTGTAGCTTTAACGCTAACGCAGTTAACGGAGATATCCATGGCCTTTGCAAGAATTTCGCGCATTGAATCAATAAACGGAGCAAGCTTAGGCCTTTGTGCAATTACCGTACAATCGGTGTTGACAACCTTGTAACCGTTGCTTTTCAGCACCTCGCAAACCTTCTTAAGAAGCTCAATACTGTCAGCCCCGAGATAAGCATCGTCGTTATCGGGAAAAAGCTTGCCAATATCGCCTAATGCCGCCGCGCCTAAAAGCGCATCCATAAGCGCATGCGTCAGTACATCAGCATCAGAATGTCCGAGCAAGCCCTTTTCATACGGAATGTCAACGCCGCCG
>JAZUJB010000015.1:0-7375 GCA_045642545.1 Oscillospiraceae bacterium | reverse complement strand
AAGCTTTCTCCTACATTATTACTTGGCGAGGTGCGCTCTTACTCTCTCAAGCACCATATCCAGTGCAACCTGATTGTGACCGCCCTCGGGTATGATTATATCCGCCTTGCGCTTTGAAGGCTCAACGAACTGCTCGTGCATTGGCTTGACGGTGTTCAGATACTGGTTTACGACACTCTCGAGGCTTCTGCCGCGGTCACGCACATCGCGCACAATGCGGCGAAGAATGCGCACATCGGCATCCGTATCGACGAATATCTTTATATCCATAAGCTTGCACAGCTCGGGGCTTTGGAAAATGAGAATGCCCTCAACTACAATGACCCTTGCAGGCTTGATGTACACCGTCTTTTCTGAGCGGTCGTGGATTGTGTAATCGTATATCGGGCAGCGAATTCCCTCTCCCCTGCGCAGCTTTTTGAGGTCTTCAATGAGCATATCAGTATCAAATGCGTCGGGGTGGTCGTAATTGAGCCTTGCGCGCTCGGCATAGCTCATATTGTGGTGCGCCTTGTAGTAATTATCGTGATAAATCACACTGACATTGCCACCGAATTTCTGCATTATTCTTCTGGTTATAGTGGTCTTGCCGCTGCCTGTGCCGCCTGCAATTCCGATTACTATTATATCATTCAAAAGACAATACTCCTGTCACTTTTTATCATAAATGTATATTATCATATATTCGCTCTGCTTGCAATTTGACTTTTGTATTTTGTTTGCTATAATTTATTTATAAATTACAATTTTGGAGGAAATTGCTATGCCCATTCCCACTCCGCATATTACTGCGAAAAAAGAAGAAATCGCAAAGACCGTTCTTATGCCCGGCGACCCTCTGCGCTCAAAGTTCATCGCAGAAAGCTTCCTTGAAAATCCCGTGCTTGTAAACAATGTTCGCGGTGTTCAGGGCTACACCGGCACCTGGAAGGGCGTTCCCGTTACCGTTATGGCATCAGGTATGGGCATTCCCTCAATCGGCATCTACAGCTATGAGCTTTACAACTTCTACGATGTTGACAACATCATTCGCGTAGGCTCGGCAGGGGCATTCCGCGATGACCTCAAGGTTATGGATATAGTCGCAGGTCAGGGCGCATGCACCGACTCAAACTTTGCACATCAGTTTGAGCTCAACGGCACCTTCGCTCCCATTGCAGACTTTACCCTCCTCAGCTCCGCAGTTGAGGCCGCAAAGGAGCTCGGAATCGACATCAAGGTCGGCAATCTGCTCTCATGTGATAATTTCTACGCTCCCGCCGGCAACGACAGCAACGACAAGTGGCGCGATATGGGCGTTATGGCAGTTGAAATGGAGTCCGCAGGACTCTACATGAACGCCGCAAGAGCCGGCAAACGCGCTCTGTGCATCTGCACAATATCCGACCACATCTACCGCGAGGAGTATCTCACCGCCGAGGAGCGACAGCTTTCCTTCACTCAAATGATAGAGGTCGCGCTCGATACTGCGGTTAAAATGTCCAAAATTGACTGATTAAATGTATAATAATTAACAGAATATAGCACTTCTGCCAAGTTTAACTTGTAGCGGATTGTGCGCAGTGATATAATAAGCCCGATGTGTGATATGCACATCAGGATTGTTAATAAACAATAAAATTATACGGAGGAAAAAACATGAAAAGATTTCTCGCACTGATGCTCGCTCTTTGCATGGTATTCGCTCTGTGCGCTTGCGGTAACAACGACAGCAAGCCCGCAGCTGATGACAAGGGCGATGACGCAAATCTCACTGCTGATCAGATTCCCGATGAAATGACTTCCGACGATGGCAAATACGAAATCGGCTTTGTAACCGATGTTGGCCAGCTCAAGGACAAGTCCTTTAACCAGGGCACCTATGACGGCGTAAAGCTCTTTGCAGTTGCAAACGACAAGTCTTACAAGTACTACCAGCCCGCAAACGGCGACAAGGCTACTGACGAAGACCGTATCGACGCAATGAAGGCAGCTGTTGAAAACGGCGCAAAGATTGTTGTCTGCGCAGGCTTCATGCAGGAAGGCGCACTTCGTGCAGCAGCTATTGAGTACCCCGATGTAAGCTTCGTATTCATTGACGGTTATCCCGTATCTGAAGAAGCAGGCGTTGAAGGCAGCCCCGCTCTCAAGAATGTTGCAGGCATCTGCTTCCAGGAAGAGCAGTCCGGCTATCTGGCTGGCTACGCTGCAGTCATGGAAGGCTACACCAAGCTCGGCTTCTGCGGCGGTGGCGGCGGCACCAACCCCGCATGCTGCAGATTCGGCTACGGCTTTGTCCAGGGCGCAAATGCAGCTGCTGCTGAAAAGGGCGTAAAGGCAGAGGTCAACTACTCCTGGCTGTACGGCGCATCCTTCTCCGCATCTCCCGAGCTCCAGACCATGGCAGCAGGCTGGTACACCAACGGCACTGAGGTCATCTTCTCCTGCGGCGGTTCCATGTTCGCATCCGTTGCACAGGCTGCATCCGCAGCTGACGCAAAGGTCATCGGCGTTGATGTTGACCAGTCCTTCGACTCCGACGCAGTCATCACCTCTGCAACCAAGGGTCTTGCAAGCTCCGTACAGTGGGCACTTACAAAGTTCTACGACGGCACCTTCGCTGACATCGGCGGCACCGCAACCGCTCTCGGCGCAAAGGACGACGCAGTCGGCCTGCCCGTTGAGACCTGGTCCCTCGAGAACTGGAGTGTTGAGGCTTACAACGCACTGCTCGCTCAGATTAAGGACGGCACTGTTACCATCGACAATGACTGGAACAATCTCGCAAGCACTGACAATGTAACCGTTAACATCGTTGAGTAATCCAAACAATCCAAAACAAGGAAGGCAGAGCCTTCCTTGTTTTTTTATTTCCTTTGACCCTATGCTTGTTGCATTTATCTGCTGATGAAGTTATAATAATTCTATATTCTTCCTGCAAATTCGACAATACATACAGAAAGTAGGTGGCTTCATGGAAAACGCTCCGCAGTATGTAATTGAGATGCTTCACATTACAAAGGAGTTTCCCGGCATCAAGGCAAATGATGACATAACCCTTCAGCTGAAAAAGGGCGAAATTCACGCTTTGCTCGGTGAAAACGGTGCCGGTAAGTCTACTCTTATGTCCGTGCTCTTCGGTCTGTATCAGCCGGAAGAGGGCGAAATACGAAAAAACGGCGAGGTCGTTAAAATCAACGACCCCAATGATGCGACCGACCTCGGAATAGGCATGGTGCATCAGCACTTCAAGCTTGTCGATGTATTCACCGTAATGGATAACATTATCCTCGGTGCCGAAACCACAAAGATGGGCTTTATCCAGCGCAAGCAGGCTCGCGAAAAGGTTGAGCAGCTGTCCGAGCGCTACGGGCTCAAGGTTGACCTCGACGCAAAGGTTGAGGATATCACCGTCGGTATGCAGCAGCGCGTTGAAATTCTCAAGATGCTCTACCGTGACAACGAAATTCTGATTTTTGACGAGCCTACCGCAGTTCTGACTCCGCAGGAGATTGACGAGCTTATGGAGACCATGCGCGAATTTGCCAAGGAGGGCAAATCCATTCTCTTCATATCCCACAAGCTTAATGAGATCATGGCTGTTGCTGACCGCTGCACGGTTCTGCGTAAGGGCAGATATGTCGGTACGGTAAACACCTGCGATACCAACAAGCAGGAGCTGTCAAACATGATGGTCGGCAGACCCGTTCAGCTTGAGGTTAACAAGGACGAGGCAAAGCCCACCGATGTTGTGCTCAGTGTTGAAAACCTCGTTGTTCCCTCTAAGCTTCACAAAAACAATGCGGTCAAGGATGTCAGCTTCCAGGTAAGGAAGGGCGAAATCGTCTGCATTGCGGGTATTGACGGCAACGGTCAGTCCGAGCTGATATACGGCATTACCGGTCTTGAAAGGGTTTCCCACGGCAAAATCACGCTTAACGGAAAGGATATCACCCGCTCGAGCATTCACAGCAAGAGCGTTGCGGGCATGAGCCATATTCCCGAGGACCGCCACAAGCACGGACTTATTCTTGATTTCAGCCTTGAGCAGAACATGGTGCTTCAGCGCTATAAGGAAGCTCAGTTCCAGCACTTCAGCTTCATCAAGACCGATGCAGTCCGCGAATACGCAAACGGTCTTATCGAGAAATTCGATGTACGCTCCGGTCAGGGCGCAGTTACCACCGCACGCAGCATGTCCGGCGGTAATCAGCAGAAGGCAATCATAGCGCGAGAGCTTGACCGCGATAAGGACCTCATCGTTGCAGTTCAGCCTACGCGCGGTCTTGATGTCGGCGCAATTGAGTTTATTCACAGTCAGCTGGTTGCACAGCGCGATGCGGGTAAGGCAATTCTGCTTGTTTCGCTCGAGCTTGACGAGGTCATGAGTCTTTCCGACCGCATACTCGTAATGTACGAGGGCGAGATTGTCGGTGAGCTTGACCCGAAGAAGACGAACATTCAGGAGCTCGGCCTTTACATGTCGGGCGCAAAAAGAAGCAGCAAGGAGGGTGAACGGTAATGAAGGAAAACAAGCTGCGCACTCTCTACAATAAAGAAGGCACTAAAAAAGTTCTTGCCTCCCTCATATCCATACTCATCGGTCTTGCCGTCGGCAGCATCATCGTTGCAATCGTCGGCTTTTCCAAGGATAACCTTGGTGCAAAGAGCGTATGGGACGGCATAAGACTCATCTTCGCAGGTCTTTTCAGCACGGGCCGCGATGCCTCGGGTATGCTGACATGGGGCTTTAACCCCACAAGCTTCGGCAACATGCTCTTCCGCGCAACCCCGCTTATCATGACTGGTCTTTCCGTAGCAGTTGCGTTCAAGACAGGTCTGTTTAACATCGGCGCTCCCGGTCAGTACCTCATGGGCACGATGGTTACCCTGATGATTGCGCTCAGTATTCCCGCCGACGCAGTATCCCCCGTTCTCATCTGGTTCATCGCCTTTATCGGCGGTATGCTGGCAGGCGCTGTATGGGGCTCAATTCCCGGACTTGTAAAGGCATATCTCAACATCAACGAGGTTCTCGCCTGCACCATGACCAACTGGATAGCCGCAAATGTTGTAACATGGCTGTTCGATATCAGTAACTTCAAGAACATCACCGAGGGCACCAAGACCGGCTACATCTACAAGACAAGCTTTAACGGCGTTGCAACCTCAAAGCTCGGCCTTGACCACATTTTCCCCGGTTCGCAGGTCAACGGAGGCATTTTAGTCGCTATTATCCTCGCGATTGTCATGTACATCATCATGAACAAGACCACCCTCGGCTACGAGCTCAAGGCCTGCGGTGCAAACCGCCACGGTGCTCGCTATGCAGGCATCAAGGACAAGCGCAACATAGTACTGTCAATGGCAATCTCGGGTGCACTTGCCGCTGCCGGCGGTTCTCTGTACTACCTTGCAGGCAACACTGAATTTTTCTGGACAACCTATCAGTCCCTGCCCGCCGAGGGCTTCAACGGCATTGCAGTTGCACTTCTTGCAACCAACAATCCCATCGCCGTTATCTTCTCCGCAATCTTCATGTCAATGCTTGATATTGCTGGTCTACAGCTGACAAATCTCACGGCATACAACGAGTACATCACCGATGTTATAATCGCCGCCATTGTTTATCTGAGTGCATTTGCTCTCGTCATTCGTATGTGGCTTGAAAGCAAGAAGAAGCACAAGAGCAAGCCCGCAGCTTCCGCTGAAAAATCTGCGGAAACCGAGAAAGGAGGCGAGGCGGTATGACATTTCTCATTCAGCAGACTCTGATTTACGCAGTTCCTCTTATGATAGTCGCGCTGGCAGGCTGCTTTGCCGAGCGAAGCGGTATTATTAACCTCGCGCTTGAGGGTATTATGATTTTCGGTGCGTTCATCGGCGTTCTGTTTGTCCGCACCGTTCAGACAAACGATGTCTTTATGGCAGCAAAGGCCGCAGGCGACTGGGTCACTCTGCAGGGCCTTGAGATGCTCGCAATGCTCGTTGCGGCAGTTATGGGCGCGGTATTCTCCCTGCTGCTTTCGTTTGCATCAATCAATCTGCGCGCTGACCAGACAATCGGCGGTACCGCACTTAATATGCTCGCACCCGCACTTGTTCTGTTCTTCATCCGCATCATTGCAAACCAGAACACTCTGCAGATGGCAACCGGCGACTCCGCAAGCTGGTTCATGATTAAGAAATCCACCCTCGGTGTCGACAAATCCGTTGAGTGGGGCTTCCTCGCAGAAACCTTTGTTAACAAGGTCTACCTCGCAACCTATGTCTGCATCATTCTGTTCATCATTCTGTCCGTAATTCTTTACAAAACCCGCTTTGGTCTGCGTCTGCGCTCCTGCGGTGAAAATCCTCAGGCGGCAGACTCACTGGGCATCAATGTTCACAAGATGCGCTACGCCGGCACTACCATTTCCGGTGCGCTTGCAGGTATGGGTGGCTTCGTCTATGCGCTGACCACAGCAAACTGCTCATCCAACGGCGATGTCGCAGGTTTCGGCTTCCTCGCTCTTGCAGTTATGATTTTCGGTAACTGGAAGCCTCTTAATATTGCAGGTGCTTCCCTGCTGTTCGGTCTGTTCAAGTGTATCGCCGCAGCATACACCAGTCTTGATATTAACGGCGACGGTGTGTTTGCACTTGCTCAGCTCGGTATCAGCGCACACCTTTACCGTATGCTCCCCTACCTCATCACGCTGCTCGTTCTTGCGTTCACCTCCAAGAATTCAAGAGCGCCCAAGGCCGAGGGTATACCATACGACAAGGGTGTAAGATAACAAAACAACAAAAAAAGACTTCCGATTTTTCGGAAGTCTTTTTTGTTATTTAATATCAACAAAATCCGAAGCGGATTTTTGGCACTCTGATTTGAACTAATTACCTTTATTTCCAAAGAAGGACATGATAAAATATTTATATTCCGGAAAAGGAGGAAAAGCAGATGAAAAATAGACTTTTCACTTTATTCCTTGCAATCTGCATGGTCTGCACGCTTCTGCCGTTCGGCGCATTTGCTGAGACTGCGGGACTTGGCGTAACATACCACAGCAGGGAAGATGTGCTGAATTATCTGAAAAACACGGACTTCACTGTCACAGGCAGTGTAAGCTATAAGGAAGAGCCGAATTATGATGCGCCTTACAGCGCGGGCGTGTTGAGCGACAGTACGAAAGAAAACGCCATCAAGGTGCTTAACATTATACGATATATCGCGGGACTTGACCCCGTCACATGGGACAGCGGAAGCGAAAAAGGAACGCAGGCCGCGGCTGACGTAAACTTCGTGAACGGTTCCATCGACCATTATCCGAGCCAGCCCGAGGGCATGGACGATGCATTGTACCAGCTCGGATATAATTATTGCGGTCAAAGCAACATTGCAATGGGTTACAAG
>JAZUJB010000014.1:0-5816 GCA_045642545.1 Oscillospiraceae bacterium | reverse complement strand
CGCGGCAAGGAGCACGCAATCAAAGGTGCAGACGAGCCCAAGGCTCCCGACGGAGTTGCAGGCGACTGGAAATAAAAAAAACGCTATGACCAAAGCGTCATAACGGTTTTTATTTTTCTTACAGCTCAGTGACGGAAAGGTTCAGAACATCAGGTCTTGCATAGTGGCCGCAGACATCGTGCTCCATTTTGCTGGAGGGAACCTTCTGCATATCGAGTGTTGCATAGATTATGCCCTCCTCGTCCCAAATGCAATCGCTCACGAGATGACCGAAGGGGTCAATTACGCAGCTGCCGCCGCGGCAGGCGATGTCGGGCAGGTGCTGGATTGCGGGATACTCGTTGAGGTCTGAGGGGTAGGAGCTCTTGCGGATGAGCATATCGCAGTTGATGAAGTAGCAATGTCCCTCAATTGCGATATGGCGGATTGTATCCTGCCACTCCTTGTTGTCATTGGTGTTGGGCGAAATGTAAATGGAGATGCCCTTCTGATAAAGTGCAACTCTTGCAAGGGGCATATAGCTTTCCCAGCAGATGAGATTGCCCATCGGGCCCCACGGGGTTTCCATTACGGGGAAGTAATCCTTGTTTGCATCGCCCCAGATGAGTCTTTCGCTGCCGGTAGGCTTGAGCTTTCTGTGATTCATGCTCGTGCCGTCGGGAGCAATCATAATGTTGGAATTATACAGAGTGCCGACAACGGCATCTCTCTCGGAGTAGCCCATGCTGATGTAAACGCCGTTTTCCTTTGCAAGCTCGCAAAGGGTCTGAATTTCCTCACCGTCAACGAGAATGGAATTGTCATAGTATCTCTTCCAATCCTCTCTGCCGCTCTGCTTGCGGCTGCCGGTGGTGAAGCCGAAGTTCATATCGTAGGGGTAGCCGGGGATAAACAGCTCGGGGAAAACAATAAGCTCTGCGCCGTTGGCAACGCACTCCTTGATAAGCGCGACTGCCTTTTCCATGCAGGCATCCTTGTCAAACATTACGGGCTCAGCCTGAACAACGGCGATTTTGCAGGTATCGGCAAGTGTTTTCATTTATATTACCTCATCAATTCGATTTAATGTAAAACTCTTATGCGTTTTTCATTGCGTAGGGAATTGTTGCGGGAACGGGATACTGTGCGGTCTTGTAGCTCCAATATGTGCTGCTTATATCCTTAAGCTCGTTGCTTGTCTTCATGAAGCAGCGGGTGTCCTTGGGTGCATTGCTGCAGGCATCGAAGTGATACCAGCCGTTGCCGAGGTTTACGAAGCACCAGATGCGTGAGCTCTGTCCCTCAACGCTGAGCACGCGGCAGTCAATTCTCTGCAGCAGAGCATAGCTTACTGCGTAGCAGGTGAAGTCATCGCCCTTGCCCTCGGTCAGTCCGCGGTAGGCCTCTGCCTTCCAGTCGGTCTTGTCGGACTTGCCGCCGCTGCTGATGTTGGAATAGACATAGTTGAAGATTGCGTATGCCTTCTGCTCTGTTGTCATACCGTCCTCGAGAATTTCATCGAGCACGCTGTCGATTGCGGAGTTGAGCTTCTCATCGGTAACGGTCTTTTCAACAAAGGTGAATTTTACGGTTGCGCTGCTTTCGTTGCCCTCGTGGTCCTTTGCGGTGTAGGTAACCTCGTACTCGCCCGCTTTGTTTGCCTCGACCTTGGACTTGTCAATGCTTAACTCAACATTGGGGTCTGCGTTATCCTCTGCAAAGACCTCCTTGAAGTTAGCAAGGTCCTCACCTACATAGAAGTAGTAATCGCGAACGCCGTAGATGACGGGTGCGGTGGTGTCGGGGGTGATGACTGCGGTTGCCTTTACGGTTGTGGAGTTGCCTGCGCGGTCGGTGAGAACAATCTTAACCTCCTGCTCGCCCTCGGTGCTCCAGTCGGGCTCCTCGGCAAAGCTTGCCTTAACGGTGCTTATATCGACAATGTTTTCAACGAACTTAATAGGCTCGCAGTAGTAGCCGGTGCTGCAGGGACAGCTGATGCCGTCTGCGGTGGGTGCAGTGGTGTCCTTGACGGTAACGCCGACGGTGACGGTTTCCTCGCCCTTTTCGAGCTCAACTAAGTGAGCGCCGAGAATGTTGAGCATAAACGGCTCGGTCTTAAGCTTATAGCCGGCATATTCGGAGCCGAGCTGCTTTAAAAGCTCTGACTCGCTGAGCATATCGGTTGATGCCTCAAACTCTGCACGCGCGTCGCAGACAAAAAGCTTGGTCTTGACCTCGGCGGTATTCTCGCCCTTGTCGGTTGCCTTGATTGTGCAGTCGAAGCTGCCCTTTTCGGCGGTGGAGGGCTCTGCGGCAAAGTCATAGGTAACACTGGTTGCATCCTCGCAGCCGAGAACGAAATCGGCTACATTGAGCTCATCACCGGCAAGCGCTGCAACGGGAACTACATCGGGAACGGGTTCGGTGGTGTCAACAATTCTGAGAATTGAGCTGTAGGTCTTGCCGTCAAACTTTGCCTCAACCTTGTTATCGCCGAGCTTTGTCCAGTCGATTTTGCTCATATCGGTAACGAACTCTGCGTTCTCGCGCTCAACAACCATAAAGTCATCGAGAGTCGGGTGCGGAGTGCCTGCCTCGTACTCGAGAACATCAACAAGTCCGAGAACATTGACGGTGGTCTTGACTGTTCTTGCGTTGCCGTGGGAATCCTTGAGCACTACCTCGCAGTCATAGCTGCCTGCGGTGCCGTATTTCGGCTCTGTCTTCCACTCAACGGTATATTCGGAGGCATCGCTGATTTTTGTCAGCGCCTCTGCGGGCTTAAGGCTCTTTTCGTCAATGGTGATATTGGTGTTTGCAGCCTCTGCTTCGGGTGCCTTGGTGTCGCGCACAATCAGCAGCACCTTGCGGTTTCCGTCATCGGTCTTGACAGTGAGCAGGTATGTGCCCTCGTCCTTGAGGCTGACATCAGGCTCCTTTGCATAGCTTGCGGTGACCTTGCCCTTCATGAATGCGCTTGCATCGGGTGCGCCCTCGCCGAGCTCGGCCTTGAGGAACATATTCATGCCTCTGTAAACGCTCAGCACGACTATTGCCGCAACCACAACAAGTGCAAGCAATATCGAGAGGGCTATTACAAGTCCCTTCTTCATTTTCTTTTTTTCTCTTACTTCAGTTCTCGCCATATCGGACTACCTCCGTATGCACAAAATGTGTAGAATGTTATATCTTGACAAATATATATTATAACACGCTATATCTTGTAGAACAATGATTATTTTGTTAACAAAAGTTATGTTGAAATACCCGTAAAGCCGTGATATACTTTGCCTTGCATCAGGAGGATGAGAAATGAAAAGAATTGTTGCTCTTTTTCTTGCATTTATAATGATTTTCACGCTGTGTGCGTGCGGTGCCGAGGACCCCGTTCCCACTGAGCCCGACCCCACCGAAACACAGCCGGCATACACCCCCACAGCCTACAAGAGCCTCGGCAAGCGCATCACCGTTCATAAGATGCCCGAGAAGGTTGTCGTTGCAGGCCCTAACTGCGCTGAAATCTTCTGCGCACTCGGTCTTGAGGACCTCGTTATCGGCAAGTGCATGACTAACCACTCCCTCGGAATTTCCGAGCAGTTCAAGGACGCATACGACAGCATTCCCACCCTGTGCGAGGGCTATCCCACGCTTGACGAAATCGTTGAAAGCGGCTGCGATTTCCTCTACGCAAGCGAGTGGATGTTCAGCGACACGCTCACCGTCGACGCCCTCGAGGAAAAAGGCATACTCGTATTTGTAAACGACGCTGCAAGCTACGACGATTTGTGGGCTGAGCTGCGCGATTTGAGCAGGATATTCTGCCTTGACGGAAAGGGCGAGGAGCTGATTAGTGCCGAAACAGAGCGCATTAACGCCGTTACCGAGCTGCTCAAGGACAATGCCGCGCCCAAGAGGGTGCTCGTTGTTGACAGCTTCGTAGGCGACAAGATTTTCACCGCAGGCGGTGATAATATTGAAAACGAATACCTCAAGTCCGCAGGCTGCGTCAATGTTTTCGAGGACCTCGACAAGTCTTGGGACGCAGTTACCGTTGATGACATCGTTGCGGCAAATCCCGACTTTATCATTATCCACAACTACAAGGATTCAAGCTACAGCGGCAAGGTCGATGCTCTCAAGGATAACCCCGAGCTTCAGTATCTCGACTGCATCAGAAACGAGCGCTTCATCAAGCTCTCGCTTGAAAATCTTATGCCCGGTATGAGAAGCGCAGCAACCGTTGAAACGATTGCGCACACCATTTACTACGATTTGTTCGCGGCTGCCAATGAAGCCGCTGCCAAGTGATTTTATGTTCAATAAAGCTTATGTCGAAATTACGAATATCTGCAACCTGAGCTGTTCGTTCTGCCACGGCACAAAAAGAACTCCGCGCTGTATGTCAGCTGCGGAGTTTAATTGTATTGTCGAAAAGCTCCGTGGGCATACTGAGTATGTCTACTTTCACCTTCTCGGTGAGCCTCTCACCCACCCCGAGCTGTCCGAGCTTCTGCGCATCGCGGCAAGCAGCGGTATGAACTGCTGCATCACGACAAACGGCACGCTCCTTGCCGAAAAAGCCGATGTTCTGATGAACGCCGAGCGGCTTTACAAGCTGAGCGTTTCGCTGCACAGCTTTGAAGCAAACTGCTCTGCCGGCACGCTCACTGAGTATCTTGAGAATGTGTGGACGGTTTGCTCGCGCCTTGCCGGGCGCGGCACTATCTGCGCCCTGCGCCTATGGAATGACGGCGGCGAGAACAGACTGAACAACGCAATCTTAGACTTCCTGCGCGGCAAATGCGGCAGCGAGTGGGCTAAGACGCGCATGGGCGGCTTTAAGCTTGCGGATAATCTGTATCTTGAGAACGCGGCAAAATTCGACTGGCCAGATTCTGACGCGCCCGTGCAGCAGGTGCAGTTCTGCCACGGACTGCGCGACCAGATAGGCATTCTGTGCGACGGCACGGTTGTGCCCTGCTGTCTTGATGCCGAGGGCAGTATCGCGCTCGGAAACATATTTGAGCAGAGCCTTGACGATATTCTGCAGGGAAAAAGAGCAAGGGACTTGTACGACGGTTTTTCAAACAGGACTCCCTCGGAGGAGCTATGCAGGCGCTGCGGCTACGCCTCGCGCTTTAATCTGAAATGACGGTGAACTATGGAGAAAAAATCCTTTGACCTCAGCTCGCTGACGCTTCATATTCTGGCAATGCTGTTTATGCTCTCGGACCATATGTGGGCAACTGTCATCGTCGGCAACGACTGGATGACCTGCATCGGCAGGCTTGCCTACCCGATTTTTGCCTTTATGATTGTCGAGGGCTACCACTACACGCACAATTTCAAAAAATATCTGCTGCGCCTGCTTGTGCTTGCGGTCATATCGGAAATTCCATTTAACCTGATGGTTAACGGCACGGTCTTCTTTCCGTATCATCAGAATGTAATATGGACCTTCCTGCTCGGTCTGCTCACCATTCGGCTCATTGAAAAAATCCTTGAGCTTGATAATTTTCTGCTTCGTACCCTTGCCGCCACGGCAACCGTCTTGCTAAGCTTCCTAATAGGCATGGTGAGTATGGCGGATTTCTACGGCTTCGGTGTTCTCACCGTTTTGCTGTTTTATGTGTTCCGGGGCGACAAATGGTGGTGCTGCTTAGGCCTGCTTGTCGGCCTTTACTGGATTAATTTTGAACTGATGGGCGGGCTTGTCTATCCCTTTACACTGTTTGGCCACAGCTTTGAATTTCCTCAGCAGGGCTTTGCCGTATTCTCGCTCATCTTCATCTGGCTGTACAAGGGCAGGCAGGGCGCGCACAACAAGGCAATTC
>JAZUJB010000013.1:0-23922 GCA_045642545.1 Oscillospiraceae bacterium | reverse complement strand
GTGCCCGTGATAAAGCCCCCGGTCTTGACCCCAGGGGGGGGCCCACCCCGGGAGTTTCCAAAGCCCGTTATCGGCAGGAGCGTGCCGCCGCCTGCGTATTTTGCAAGCTTATCGTAAATGCCCAGTCCCGTCAGCACCGCGCCGATAAGCACGAGCACAATCGAGGTCGCGCTCGCAGCCTCAAGCTTTTCAAGCCCCTGCCGCATAAAAAGGTCGTTAATCAGCTGCCCTACGCAGCAGATTAAACCGCCCACCCAGAATGCCTTGCACATATTCGGGAAAACGCGGGAATGCGGCTGGCGCGAGTCGGAATACTGCTTGTATTCTTCGTTTGACATATCCATAGTCATCAGCTCCAAATAAAAAGGGTATCGGCATAAAGTCGATACCCTTATAATCTGCAGATTAGCAGTATTTATGCTCAAGAGTGAGCAGAATTTCCTTTGCCGCAAGACCGCCCGCATAGCCCGTGAGCGTACCGTCTGCGCCGATAACGCGGTGGCAGGGGATAATGACGGCAATGGGGTTGCGGTTGTTTGCCATTCCGACCGCGCGGCAGGCCTTCGGATTTCCGGTTGCCGCGGCAAGCTCGCCGTATGTACGCGTCTGACCGTAGGGAATGTCCTGAAGTGCCGCCCAAACCCTGCGCTGAAAATCAGTGCCGTTTGGCGCTATGGGAAGGTCAAAGCATTTTCTCTTGCCCTCAAAATATTCATTCAGCTGCTGCACTGCGGCAAGAATAATGCCGTTAGGATTGTTATCTCCACCGTCGCCGAAGCCGAGATGCAGTATGGCATTTTCGTCGGCACATAGATTGAGTGTACCGATGGGGCTTTCAAAGGTGTAAGTGTATATCATATATCTACCCTTATGTTATTAACTCCGTTTTTCTCAAACTCGTTCAAATATTCGTCCATTCGCAGGGCAAGCGCCGCAATATCATCCTCGCTCTCGCCGTCGTCGTTCATATCACGCCGCGCAAGCTCCTCGGCGAGAATGTCGAAGAAAACCGCGTCCTCGTAATCGGCAATGGCCTCGTGTATTCCGCCGTCCTCGTAGGCCTTGGAGGGGAAAATGTGGCCGTGCCAGGACTGAATAAGCGAGCGCATACCGTTTTTGGCGCAAAGTCCGAACAGCTTTTCCTGCACGAGGTCATAATCCTCGAAGCGGTCGCTTGCGCGCGTGGAGTTGAGTATCCAGTTTCCGATGTACACCATATCCAGCAGTCTGCGGAATTCCTTGTCGGTTAAATCTATATTCAAAGCCGTGCCTCCAATCGCTCATAATCTCTTCTGTTCATTATATCAAATTGTCTGTCCCCATTCCACACAAAAAATACCTTGTAATTATTTGCGTTTTGGCATATTATATTAAAGTTAGGGCAAAGAGAGTTGATCCCAAACCGGTCTGCGCACGGCAGATTTCCCCGATACCGCGTCAAAGACCTTGAAAATATATATCCATTATTTTCTGCGGCCTTTTTCTTGTCTCGGAAAAATCTGCAGCGTGCAGACTGTAAGCACCTCAAAGACGATGATTTTTGAGGGATTTTTGACACAAGTGAAGCAGCTTTACGGGTGTAAAGCAATGAGCAAGGGGCAAAAAGCACCGAAAGGGGCGTCTCTGAGGCGGTTTGTGTTCGACTCTCTTTGCCCTAAGTAATGTGGAGAATTATCGCTATGAATAATAAACCCATAGGCGTGTTCGACTCGGGACTCGGCGGTCTAACTGCCGTGCGTGTTCTGCGCCGACTTATGCCGAACGAAAACATAATATACTTCGGCGATACCGGCCGTATGCCCTACGGCGGCAGACCGAGAGCGCAGATTCGCGAGATTGCGCGTCAGAACATAGCCTTTGCCGAAAGCTTCGGCGTTAAGGCAATCCTCGCCGCCTGCGGCACGATATCAAGCAACGCGCAGGACATCATCGAGGAGAATGAAACCAAGGTCATCGGCGTGCTCACGCCCGGTGCTTCAGAGCTTGTCGGCACGGGCTTTAAGAAGCTCGGCGTAATCGCAACGGCAACGAGCATCGCAAGCGGAGCATTCCAGAGCGAAATTCTGAAGCTTGCGCCCGATGCGGAGATTACCGCGGTTGCATGCCCCGAGTTTGTGCCGATGATTGAGAGCGGACACATTGACCGCACAGACGAGGTCGTGCAGGATGTTGTTGCAAGAACACTCAAGCCCATTAAGGAAGCAGGTGTTCAGGCGCTGCTTTTAGGCTGCACCCACTACGGCATAATCGCCGATGCGATAAACGACTATCTGCCCGAAGCAAAGCTTGTCGGCGCTGCCGATGCCTCGGCAAGAGCGCTGAAGGCATATCTTGACGGGGTAGGCGCACAGTCAGACGGTAATCCCTCAGAGCAGTATTTCACAAGCGGCGACACCGAGGACTTTGTCCGACTTGCACCCGTTATGCTCGGCTATGAGCTTAAAAGCGCGGTGCAGTATGTCGAGCCCGCACCTTTGGAGAATTAATATGAACGCAGTGATAACCATTTCCGGCATACAGGGCATGGCGGGCGGTGAGCCCGACACAATCGAGCTTGTAACCGAGGGCATTTACTGCCGCACAGAGGACGGCTTTGAAATCAGATATCAGGAAAGCGAGATAACGGGCCTTAAGGGCACCGAAACCACGGTTGAGATTAATCCAGACGGTGTGGTTGTCGCTCGAAAGGGTATGCTGAATTCAAAAATGGTCTTCCGTCAGGGTGAAAAGAGCAGCTTTCTCTATGATACCCCATACGGCGCGGCAACACTCGGAGTTGACACAAGGAAGATTAATGCAAGGCTTGATGACCTCGGCGGCGAGCTGAGCATCGACTATGTAGTAAATATGGAGCACGCGGTTGTGAGCAAAAATGTGCTCAGAATGAGCGTCAGAACAAGAAGCTGATTTCTGAAAGGAACTGAGATAAAATGGCAAATATGATACAGATGGCCAAGGAGCAGATTACCGAGCTTGTAAATGCAGCATATCTTGCTGCAGCCGAAAAGGGCGAGCTGCCCGCAGGTCTTACACTCAACGGCAGTGTTGAAATCCCCAAGGATACCGCAAACGGTGACTACGCCGCAAACTTCGCAATGGCAAGTGCAAAGCTTATGCGTATGCCTCCCCGCAAGGTTGCGGAGACCCTCATTGCAAATATGCAGCTTGAGGGCAGCTGGTTTGAGACCGTTGATGTCGCAGGCCCCGGCTTTATGAACTTCCGCATGGGCGACAAGTGGTACGGCGATGTTGTCAAGACAGTCAATGCCGAGGGCGAAAGCTACGGCAACAGCGATATCGGCGGCGGCAAAAAGCTGATGGTCGAGTTCGTATCCGCAAACCCCACCGGCCCCATGCATATGGGTAATGCCCGCGGCGGTGTTCTCGGTGATGCGCTGGCATCCGTGCTCGAGAGAGCAGGCTACGATGTCTACCGCGAGTTCTATGTCAACGACGCAGGCAATCAAATTGAAAAGTTCGCAAACTCCATCGAGGCACGCTGCATTCAGCTCGTCAAGGGCGAGGACGCAATCGAGTTCCCCGAGGACGGCTATCACGGCGACGATATAAAAGAGCTTGCACGCGGCTTCTGCGAGAAGTACGGCGAGAGCTGGCTTGAGCTGGATACCGCACAGCGCCACGAGATGATGGCTGCCTTCGGCCTTGAGCACAACCTGCCCAAGATGAAGTCCGACCTCGAGCGCTACGGCATCAACTATGACGAGTGGTTCTATGAATCCAGCCTGCACAGCTCCGGCTATGTTGCCGACAGCGTTGCAAAGCTCACCGAGCGCGGCTACACCTACGAAAAGGACGGCGCACTTTGGCTCAAGACCTCCGAGATTCTCGGCGAGAAGCTGCTCAAGGCAGGCAAGAAGCCCGAGGATATCGAGAAGCTCGAGCTCAAGGACGATGTACTGCGCCGCGCAAACGGCTTCTACACCTACTTTGCAGCCGACATCGCATATCACCGCAACAAATTCGAGCAGCGCGGCTTTGAAAAGGTCATCAATGTCTGGGGCGCAGACCACCACGGTCATGTCGCACGACTCAAGGGCGCAATGGACGCACTCGGCCTTGACGGCGAAAACCGCCTCGATATAGTACTTATGCAGCTGGTAAAGCTCACCCGCGGCGGCGAAGTCGTGCGTATGTCAAAGCGCACCGGCAAGGCAATATCCCTTTCTGACCTGCTTGACGAAATTCCCGTCGATGCAGCGCGCTACTTCTTCAACTCCCGTCCCGAATCTCCCGTTGAGTTCGACCTCGAGCTTGCAGTCCGTCAGGACAGCGAAAACCCCGTTTACTATGTCCAGTACGCACACGCACGCATCTGCACAATGATTGCTGCTCTTGCAGCTGAGGGTCACGCAGTGCCCGCTGCAGAAGAGGTTGACTTCACTCTGCTTTCAACCGATGCCGAGCGCGAGCTTATCAAGCAGCTTGCCGCTCTGCCCGAGGAGATACGCCTTGCAGCCCGTGATTATGACCCGAGCCGCATCAACAAGTATGTAACTGAGCTTGCCGCTCGCTTCCACCGCTTCTACACCGCCTGCCGCATCAAGGGCGCAGACGAGGGCGTGCTCGAGGCAAGACTCTGCCTTGCAGATACCGTCCGCAAGGTAATCGCGGTATCACTCGCAATCATCGGTGTTTCCGCACCCGAAAAAATGTAAAAATACCGTTCAGACCGCTTCCCATCGGGAAGCGGTCTGTTTTTTTGTTCGAGAAAATGCAAATTTTACCCAACGCCTGAATATTTGCAAAAAAGTATTGTAATTCAAGGGTTTCAGTGCTAAAATACATTTTTGTGTTGAATTTTATTTAGGAGTTGGGTTTTTATGAATAAACTCAGAAATGTAGCAATTATCGCCCATGTTGACCACGGCAAGACCACCCTCGTTGACGAGATGCTCAAGCAGAGCGGTGTGTACCGTGAAAACCAGGAAGTCGTTGAGCGCGTTATGGACTCCAATGACCTCGAGCGCGAGCGCGGCATCACCATTATGGCAAAGAATACCGCTGTTCAGTACGGCGATACCAAGATAAACATTGTCGATACCCCGGGACATGCCGACTTCGGCGGCGAGGTTGAGCGTATCCTCAAGATGGTCAACGGCGTTATCCTGCTCGTTGACGCAGCCGAGGGCCCCATGCCCCAGACTCGCTTCGTGCTTTCACGCGCACTTGAGCTCGGCCACAGAGTCATTGTTGTCGTCAACAAGATTGACCGTCCCGACCAGCGCATCCACGAGGTTATTGACGAGGTTCTCGAGCTTCTCATTGACCTCGATGCAACTGACGAGCAGCTCGATTCTCCGATGCTCTTCTGCTCCGGCCGTCAGGGCACCGCAAGCTACTCACCCGATGTTGCGGGCACCGACCTCAAGCCTCTGTTTGAGACCATTCTCGAGTACATTCCCGAGCCCGAGCAGGATGCGGACAGCCCCTTCCAGATGCTCGTTTCCAGCATTGACTACAACGAGTATGTAGGCCGCATCGCAGTAGGCCGCATTGAGCGCGGCACAATTCGTCAGAACCAGGAAATCGAGGTCTGCAACTATCACAGACCCGACGAGCCCTCAATGAAGGCAAAGGCAGTTTCCCTCTACGAGTTTGACGGACTGAACAAGGTCCCCGTAACCGAGTCCACTGCGGGCAACATTATCGCAATGAGCGGCATCGGCGATGTTACAATCGGCGATACCATCTGCGCAAAGGGCGCACCCGAGGCACTGCCCTTCGTCAAGATTTCCGCACCTACTCTGGAGATGACCTTCTCCGTTAACGACAGCCCCTTCGCAGGCCCCGAGGGTAAGTTCGTCACCTCACGCCAGATTCGTGACCGCCTTATGCGCGAAACGCTCAAGGATGTATCTCTGCGCGTTACCGATATGGAGGGCGCTACCGACAGCTTCAATGTAGCAGGCCGCGGCGAAATGAGCCTTTCCATTCTCATTGAAACCATGCGCCGCGAGGGCTACGAATTCCAGGTATCTCCTCCGCGCGTTCTGTATCAGGAAATCGACGGCGTTCTGTCCGAGCCCGTTGAGCGCGTAGTCATCGATGTTCCCTCCGATGCAATGGGCTCCGTTATGGAAAAGCTCGGCGCACGCAAGGGCGAATTCGTCGAGATGCTGCCCGTCGGCAACCGCGTAAAGCTCACCTATCTTGTACCCTCACGCGGACTTTTCGGTTACCGCAACGAGTTCCTCACCGATACAAAGGGCGAGGGCATTATGGCCTCCGTCTTTGAAAAATACGAAGCCTTCAAGGGCGATATCGCACGCCGCAACACCGGCTCACTCATCGCATTCGAGACCGGCGAAGCAGTTGCCTACGGCATCTGGAATGCGCAGGAGCGCGGCGCAATGTTTATCACCCCCGGCACCAAGGTCTATGCCGGTATGATAGTCGGCGTTTGCCCCAAGAGCGACGATGTTGCAGTCAATGTCTGCCGCACAAAGCACCTGACCAACACCCGTGCATCAGGCTCCGATGAGGCTCTGCGCCTCATTCCGCCCAGACAGCTCAGCCTTGAGCAGTGCCTTGAGTTCCTCGCCGATGACGAGCTGCTTGAGGTTACTCCTCAGAATCTGCGTCTGCGCAAGAGCATCCTCGACCACGGCCTGCGTATGAAGACCGTTATGAGAAACAGATAAATAAAAAAAGAGCACCACGAGTGGTGCTCTTTTTTGTTTGCTTATTTGCAAAGTTCGGCTGCGGTTTCAGCAGCGAGTGCTGCGTTGTTAAGAACAAGCTTAATGTTGCTTTCAAGACTGTCGCCGCCGGTCAGCTCAACAACCTTTGCAAGCAGGAAAGGAGTGGTCTCCTTGCCCTTGATGCCGTTTTCCTCGGCTTCCTTAAGTGCCTGCTCGATTGCGGCATCGGTTACCGCTTTGTCCATCGAGTATTCCTCGGGAATGGGATTTGTAACAAGCATACCGCCCTTCATCTCAAGCTTAAGCTGAGCGTCAAACATAGCGGCAAGCTCCGCAGGGGAGTCAACGCGGTAGTCAACGCCGAAGCCGCTGTGGCGGGTGTAGAACGCAGGCAACTCATCGGTGTCGTAGCCGATTACGGGTACGCCCTTGGTTTCGAGATACTCAAGCGTAAGACCGAGGTCGAGAATGCTCTTTGCGCCTGCGCAGACAACCATAACGGGTGTGCTGCCGAGCTCCTCAAGGTCGGCGGAGATATCCATTGGGGTCTCGGCACCGCGGTGAACGCCGCCGATACCGCCCGTTGCAAAGACCTTTATGCCCGCCATGTGAGCGATAATCATTGTGGTCGTAACAGTGGTTGCACCGTCTGCCTTGCGCGCTACGAGTGCGGATAAATCACGGCGGCTTGCCTTTGCGACATTTCTGCCGGATTTACCGAGATATTCAATCTCCTCCGCGGAAAGACCTGCCTTCAGTCTGCCGCCGATTATTGCAATCGTTGCAGGGACTGCGCCGTGCTCGCGAACGGTCTTTTCAACTAAAAGTGCGGTTTCAACATTGCGGGGATAGGGCATACCGTGGGAGATGATTGTGCTTTCAAGCGCAACAACGGGCTTGCCGCTGCTCAGCGCCTCGAGAACCTCGGGTGATACATCAAGATATCTGTTCATAATGCTCTCCTTAAAAAACACCGAGCGATTTTTCGCTCGGTGTAGATTGATTAGTTTATAAATGCTGCCATGCCGGTTACTACACCGTGCTCGAAATCGAGGTATACGGTAATTCTTCCGTCAATTGCGCGGCAGTAGTCAAGACCGCCGCCGTTCATGCTGTAGCCGCTGTTGAGCAGCAGGGACTTTGCGTCAAGCTCGCTGTCACCGATGCGAATACCCATAATGGAGTAGTAGTCGGCAGTTGTTGAAAAGCCGACAACGCGGTAGCTGCCTCTGTAGTAGTCGAGATAGTAGCGGCTGCCTGTGGCAATGCTCTTAATTCCGCTGCCGTTTACATCGCAGAAGAATTCAAAGTGCTCAGGGTCGTAGGTCATTGCATCGTCCTCGTGGAAAATGCCTGCAATTTCGCCGCCGAGCTTCCAGTCCATCATCGAACGGGAGTTGTACAGCGTTATCTCTGCGGTACCTGCGGACCTGATGTACAGATACACTCCGACTGCGATTATTACTGCGACAAGTATGAGTATTTTAATAATTGATTTTGCTTTCATACGCTTCATCTTCCGATAACATTGGTATCATAATAATACCTACTAAACGGGAAAAAGTCAAGACAGCGAAAGCGTGATGTCAAAGCAAAACTGTAGCAAAATCCACAGAAAACGCGGCGGCAAGCTGCAATAAAGCGACAGATTAGCGGTATGCGTACGGGATTGGCGCTTTTTCCTTGAATTATGGGGAATTGGTGATATAATACCGAGTTTGTGAGACAAGAGAAGGGAGGGCCTGATATGCGCGTAAAAAGCTTTGCGAAAAATCATATTATGGTGCTTGCGGCATTTGCGGCAGCGGCGGCTACTGCGGTGTTCGTGCCCGTTGACAGCGCGTATGTCGGCTACTTCGATTTCAAGACGCTGACCTGCCTTTTCTGCGTGCTTGCGGTTGTGTGCGCCCTGCGCGATGTAAACTTCTTTTACATACTCGCCTGCAGGATTGTCGAGCGCTTCAAAACCACCCGTATGTGCATTCTCGCGCTTGTGTATATAAGCTTCATCGGCTCGATGCTCATAACCAACGACACGGCGCTTCTGACCTTCCTGCCGCTCGGCTATTTTGTGCTCAGCTCAACGGGCAAGGAGAGGTATCTGTCCTTCACCTTTATAATGCAGAATATGGCGGCAAACCTCGGCGGTATGCTGACGCCCTTCGGCAATCCGCAGAATCTTTACCTTTATACAAGGTACAATATTGCCGCGCCCGAGTTTATAAAGATTATGCTTCCGCCGTTTCTGGCTTCGATGCTGCTCATTACGCTCTGCTGCGTTTTCGTAAAGCCCGAGCCCATGGCTATAAGCGGCGAAAAGGCGGAGCTTAAAAAGCGCTCAACGGCGCTCTATCTTGCGCTGTTTGCTCTGTCGGTCGCAATTGTCCTGCGCCTGCTGCCGTATTGGATAGGCCTTGCGGTAATTCCGCTTGTACTCATAATCACCGACCGCCATGCGCTTGAGTCGGTGGACTATTCGCTGCTGCTGACCTTCGTTTTCTTCTTCGTTTTTGCGGGGAATATGGCGAGGATAGATGTCGTGCAGGAGTTTTTCTCAAAACTTATGGACAGAAACACGCTTCTGTTTTCGGCGCTGTCGTGTCAGGTGATAAGCAATGTGCCGTCGGCAATTCTGCTGTCGCAGTTCACGGCAAATTACGCGGACCTGTTAGTCGGCGTTAACATCGGCGGAGCCGGCACGCTGATTGCCTCGCTTGCAAGCTTAATCACCTTCCACGAATACCTGCGCCACGAGCCGCACAAGGCGGGAAAATTCATCGCGGAGTTTTCCGTTTACAACTTTGCCTTCCTTGCAGTTTTGCTGATATTAATGTCAATAATATAAAAATCCGCAGTGCGTAGCAAACACACTGCGGATTTTAATTTATTTCTTGAATTTGAGCTTGGGCTTGTAGAATTCAAAGATGACAACATCGTTTGACTTTTCGTTAATCCACTCGTGAGAGGTCCAGCAGACCTTCATTGCGCCGAGCGCCTCGCAGAGCTTAACCGCAAAGGGCTTGGGGGCAATCTTGTAGGCGATAAACTGCGGACGGGCAAGGAAGTTCAGAAGCACATTGCCGAGTACAAAGCCCGCAACGGCGTTGACCTCGCCCTTGTAGCCCTCGGGGGGATTTGCAAGCTGACCGCGCACAACCTCGGGGGCATTGCGCTTGAACCAGCGCACGATGATGGGGTTGAAGCTTTCAATGCAGTATTCGCCGCTGTATCTGCGAAGCAGGGCATAGGTCTTTTCGCAAAGCTCGGTGTTCTTTTTGCCGTTTTTAAGCTCAACGATAAGCGGGCCTCTGCCGCGGACGGTTTTCAGCACCTCGGAGAAGAGGGGGATGGTTTGCTCAGTGCCGCACAGACTCATTTTGCTGAGCTCATCGTATGTTTTTTCGTCAACTCTTGCGTCAACTCCGCAGATGCGGTTGAGGGTATCGTCATGGAAAACAACCACCTGACCGTCCTTGGAAAGCTGAACATCAAGCTCCATGCCGTAGCCGTACGAGGCGGCTGCATCAAATGCGGCAAGGGAGTTTTCGGGAATGCTCTTATCGCGCTTGTGAAGGCCGCGGTGAGCAAAGTTCTTATACATAAACGGAGCTTTTTTTCTTTTGCTTATCTTGCCGGGAGCGATAAGGAAAACAAAGCCTCCAACAGCAGCGGCGCCGACAAGTGAAGCGCCGAGGAGAAGCTTTTCGGATTTTTTCATTTTGAGCACCTCCGTATTTATATCTGTTTTCATATTACACCCAATTACGAGTGCGGTCAAATACAAATGGTAAAAATATTGTTGTGTTGGCGTTGCGTTTGTTGTAAAATATTCGTGAACTCAGCTAATCAGCTATCGGAGGTTTGCATATGAAGTTAGACAACAAACGCACCATTCTGACAGGCTTTGCGTTCCTGTCCATCTGCGCATTCTGGCAGATGTATAACGGCATCGTGCCCCTTATTCTGACTAAGACCTTCCACATGAACGAAACCTGGTCGGGCGCAATTATGGCTGCGGATAATATTCTTGCGCTGTTCCTGCTGCCTCTGTTCGGCGCACTGTCGGACAAGACCAATACCAAAATCGGCAAGCGTATGCCGTATATCCTTTTCGGCACCGGTCTTGCAATTATTCTGATGAATATTCTTCCCATTATTGACAACAGTTATGCCGCAGCACCCGGCGGCTTCAAGACCGCATCATTTGTCATCGTGCTGGGTCTGCTGCTCGTTGCAATGGGAACCTATCGCTCTCCCGCAGTTGCTCTCATGCCCGACATTACCCCCAAGCCTCTGCGCAGTAAGGGCAATGCAATAATCAATCTCATGGGCGCAATCGGCGGTGTTCTGTACCTCGGCGTTGCGGCATTTATGTACCCGAACAGCAAGGTCGCGGCACTTGAGCATGTAAACTATCAGCCCATGTTCATAGTCATTGCGGCGGTTATGTTCGTATCCGTTGCAGTGCTTTTCCTCACCATCAAGGAGCCCAAGCTCGTTGAGGAGCAGCGCAAGCTTGAGGCACAGCATCCCGAGTGGAATCTCGCAGAGGATGACGGCAGCGGTGATGAGGTTCTGCCCAAGGCAGTCAAGAAGAGCCTTATCTTCCTGCTTCTGTCCATTGCACTCTGGTTCATCGGCTACAATGCAGTTGAAACCTGGTTCACCACCTATGTTGACCAGGTTATGGGCGAAAAGCTCGGCAAGGCATCAACCTATCTGCTCATTGCAAATGCAGGCGCAATCATAAGCTACATCCCCATCGGTATTCTCGCCTCCAAGCTCGGCAGAAAGAGAGTCATCATGACCGGCATCGTTCTGCTTGCAGGCAGCTTCGCACTCGGCTTCGTGCTCACCACCGCGGCAATGACCTCGGCATCAACCATCATTATGTTTGTTGTGTTTGCAGTTGCAGGTCTTGCATGGGCGGCAATCAATGTAAACTCTCTGCCGATGGTTGTTGAGATGTGCAAGGGCTCGGATATCGGCAAGTTCACCGGCTACTACTACACCTTCTCAATGGCAGCGCAGGTAATCACCCCCGTTGTTGCAGGCTTCCTCATGCGCAATATCAGCTACAAGGTTCTGTTCCCCTATGCGGCAATCTTCGTTGCACTGAGCTTTGTCACCATGCTCTTTGTAAAGCACGGCGATAACAAGCCCGAGGCAAAGAAGGGCCTTGAGGCCTTCGAGGATATGGACGACTGATGAAAATCTGCATTTACGGAGCCTCAAGCGCCAGACTCGATGCGGTTTACTATGAGCAGGCTGAAAAGCTCGGATATCTTATGGCGCAGGCGGGACACAGCCTTGTGTTCGGCGGCGGCAAGGAAGGACTTATGGGCGCGGCTGCACGCGGAGCACATAGCGCAGGCGGTGAGATAATCGGCATTGCCCCAAAGTTCTTTGATGAGCCGGGGGTGCTTTACGAGCACTGCACGCAGCTGCTTTTCACCGAAACAATGCGCGAGCGCAAGCAGCTTATGGAGGAGCAGTCCTCCGCCTGCATCGTGCTGCCCGGCGGCATCGGCACCTATGAGGAGTTTTTCGAGATGCTCACTCTCAAGCAACTCGGAAAGACAGACCGCGCAATCGCAATTCTCAATACCGAGGGCTACTACGCGCCTATGCAGGCAATGCTCGATGCAACTGCGCAGCACAGATTTATGTCCGAAAACTGTCTGAAGCTGTATCAAATGGCGGATACTCCCGAGGACGCACTCAGCTACATAGATAATTATATTCCGCAGGGTGCGGGCAGTATTAAAAGACTTTCCGATTACAGTAAATAAATCAAAGACAAGAGGCAAGCGATGCTTGCCTCTTGCTTTTTTTATGCTGCCTTGTCGCAATGAGCCTCCTGCTCAAGCATATCCTGAATACTTATGCCGTAGCCCGAGGTAGGGTCGTTAACAAAAACATGGGTTACAGCGCCCACGAGCTTTCCCTCCTGAATTATCGGACTGCCCGACATACCCTGAACTATGCCGCCGGTTTGCTCAATAAGCGCGGGGTCTGTCACGGTCAGAAGAACGGTGCGCATTCCGCCGGTTTCATACACGCGCTTGACCTCAATCTCATATTCGCTCACGGTATCGCCCGAGAGTGTGCAGCAGATTGTGGCCTTGCCCTCTTTGATTTCACCGGTTTCTATGGGCTCGCCGTCAAGCTCGGCGGCACCGAATATTCCGCAGCCGCAGTTTATCTGAATGTCGCCGAGAAGTGCAGCCTCGTCCGTGCTGCCGTCTAATGCGCCCGGAGAGCCGACCTCGCCGGGAACAATTCCGGTTACCTCCGCATCATAGATGCTGCCGTCGCCCAAAGGCAGTGTGCTGCCCGTGTCGGAATCGCTGATGCTGTGGCCGAGCGCGCCGTAGATTCCCGTTTCGGGGTCGTAGAAGGTAAGAGTACCTACGCCGCTTACGCCGTCGCGCAGCATAAGTCCGAGCTTCCATGTGCCGTCAAGGCTCATAACGGGCTGAAGATTGAACTGATGAGTCTTGCCCGCGCGTTCAACGGTTACTGAAATTTTTTCTCCGTTTAAGGCTCCTGCCGCTGAGATGAAATCCTCTGCGGTGCTTATATTCTTTGCACCGATGCGCGTTATGATATCACCCTTTTGTATCCCTGCGTTCTCGGCAGGAGATACGGTGCCGCTTTCGGTTTCCACGCCCGGTATGCCCGCTACCATAACTCCGTCGGTCGTAAGCTTAATACCGAGCGCTCTGCCGCCGCAGATGAGCTCCTGAGCCATAGCCGCAGCGCTCATTACAAATATGAACACCGCAGCAAGAAAAAATCCCGTTATCCTTTTAATTGTCAAAAATTCTCACCCCCTTGACTCAAATCCGAACGGATATGAGTCTGTTATAAGTATGCGAGCTCCTGCGTAGAATAAAGCAGGCTAATTATTTCTCTATTACCTGCCGTCCGTTTTTCAAGCGAAACGGCGACAGACAATTTTTGTGCAGAATAAAGGAGCGGAAAATGAAAATTTTAAAATACGGAAGTCGCGGGCCGTCAGTTGAGCTTTTGCAGCTTGCGCTGAACAGAGCGGGCTTCGGAACGCTCGAGACAGACGGAATTTTCGGCGCAAACACAAGAAATGCGGTTGTGAGATTTCAGTCGTTAAACGGACTTGTTGCTGACGGCATTGTAGGGCCGGTTACCCACCGCGCGCTTGTGCCGTGGTACACGGGCTTTGCGACGCATCGCGTTTTTCGCGGCGATACCCTGTGGGCGATTGCCGAGCTTTACGGCACAACGCTTGAGGCAATCAAAATTGCAAATCCCGGCGTTGTTCCCGAAAATCTGCAGGTCGGAAGCGTAATCACCGTGCCGCTGCCCTTTGATATTGTGCCCACAACAATCAGCTTTACCTCAGCGCTTACGGCCTATTGCGTGCGCGGCATCGCGGCGCGTTATCCTTTTGTGAAAATCGGGGAAATCGGCAAAAGCGTTATGGGAAGAACGCTGTGGTATCTGTCGGCAGGGCAGGGCGAAAACCGCGTGCTTTACAATGCCGCGCACCACGCAAACGAATGGATAACAATTCCCGTTTTGCTTAAATTTGCCGAGCAGTACGCAAGGGCATACGCCTACGGTGAAGCAATTTTCGGCTACAACGCGGCGGAGATTTTCAAGCGCACGAATATTTACATAGCGCCCTGCGTCAACCCCGACGGTGTTGACCTCGTAACAGGCGAGCTTGACAGCGGCGAGTATTACACAAACGCGCGGCGCATTGCGGCGGATTATCCGTCAATTCCGTTTCCCTCGGGCTGGAAGGCGAATATCCGCGGCATTGACCTCAATCTGCAGTATCCCGCAGGCTGGGAGCAGGCAAGGGAGAATAAATTTGCGCAGGGCTTTGTAAGTCCCGCACCGTCCGACTATGTCGGCACAGCGCCGCTTGTCGCGCCCGAAAGCCGCGCAATGTACGATTTTACTTTGTCCCTTTCGCCGAGTCTTACTCTCTCGTATCACACGCAGGGCGAGGTTATTTACTGGAAATTCCTCGATTATGAGCCGACAAACTCACGCGCTATTGCCGATACCTTTGCGGCGGTATCGGGCTACGCGGTTGAGGAAACGCCCTACGCCTCGGGCTTTGCAGGCTACAAGGACTGGTTCATTCAGGACTTCAACCGTCCCGGCTACACAATTGAGGCGGGCAGGGGAGTTAACCCGCTGCCGATATCGCAGTTTAACAAAATTTATAACGATAACCTCGGTATTCTCGTCTACGGTGCGCTCGTAACCTGAGCAATGCTTAACTTTTGCCTTGACTTGCGGAGAAATTACTCATAAAATAAGAGCATTATTAAACAAAAACCGCATTTTTGTCAAAGGAGCACTACCTTGCAGTTATCTGAACTAAAGCTGATTACGGCGGGCAACCTGATTAACCTGCGCACGCGAGAGAATATGACGCAGGCGGAACTGGGGGCTAAGCTGAATTATTCCGATAAAACCATATCAAAATGGGAGCGCGGCGAGGCTATACCCGATGCCTATGTGCTGACGCAGTTAGCTGAAATCTTCGGCGTTTCGGTTGACTATATCCTCAGCTCGCACGATACCGTCGAGGCCGGTGAGGGAATTCCCATTAAGGAAGGCGCACCGAAATTCCGTTCAGCGATTATTACGGCTATCATTATTCTCGGTATTATGACCTGCGCGCTGACGGCCTTCGTTATTCTGTGGATGTGCGATATCCTCGAGTGGCGCGTGTTTCTTGTCGGCGCTTCACTGTCGCTGCTGAGCCTTCTCGTGCTCGATTGCGTGTGGTACAAACGCAAGGGACTGCAGTATATAATCTCAGCCTTCGTGCTTTCGCTGTTTGTGCTGGGTTATTTTGCAAAGCCCTCGGCAAATCCGTGGCAGCTTTTCCTTATTGCCGTGCCTGCGGTGGCAATCGTGTTCCTTGCCTGCAATGTTCGCATCGATCCCGAAAAAATCAGGAAAATCAAGAAAAAATAAGTCAATTCTACTGTGGGTAGAGTGCCGGAAAAGCACTCTACCCATTGCTTATTCAGCAGTAGAGCGCTCTCTTTCGTAAATAGCTTGCAATTTTTGAACAAAAAGGGGTATGCTTTTTTCAGCCTCACAAGCGAAAGGAGCTAATTATGGCAGATTATATTCTCAGCTGCTGCTCAACAGCTGATTTGACAAAGGAACATTTTGAAGCACGCGACATTAATTATGTCTGCTTCCATTTTGCACTCGACGGTGAAGAGTACAGTGACGACCTCGGTGCAAGCATGCCGTTTGAAAAATTCTACGAAGCGGTTGGCAGCGGTGTCCCCACCAAGACCTCGCAGGTTAATATTTCCGAATATGTGGCATACTTCACCCCGTTTCTTGAGGCGGGCAAGGACATTGTCCATGTAACCCTGTCCTCGGGACTTTCGGGCACTATAAACTCCGCACGCAATGCGGCGCTCATCGCAATGGAGCGCTTCCCCGAGCGCAAGATATACATCGTTGACTCTCTCGGCGCATCCTCGGGCTACGGCCTGCTTATGGACAAGGCAGCCGACTTACGCGATGCGGGCATGGACGCCGAAGCCCTTGCCGCATGGATAGAGGAAAACAAGCTCAAGGTACACCACTGGTTCTTCTCCACCGACCTTTCAAGCTATGTGCGCGGCGGTAGAATTTCCAAGACCGCGGCAGTGTTTGGCGGTATGCTTGAGATTTGCCCCCTGCTCGATATGGACAATCAGGGCCACCTCGTTCCCAGAGCAAAGGTGCGCACCAAGAAAAAGGTTATCCGCGAGATAGTCAAGATGATGGAGCAGCACGCCGAGGGCGGCCTCGATTACAGCGGCAAGTGCTACATCTCTCAGTCTTCCTGCATTGAAGATGCAAAGCAGGTCGCGGCAATCATCGAGGAGCGCTTCCCGAAGCTCAACGGCAAGGTAGAAATCAACTGGGTCGGCACCACAATCGGCTCACACACCGGTCCCGGCACAATCGCACTGTTCTTCTGGGGCGGCGAGCGCGTCGAATAATCCTGATAAACAGAAAAGCAACCATACATCGTATGGTTGCTTTTTTTATTCTGTGCATAAGTGCTTGTATTTATCAAATTCAAAGGCAACGGTTTCGGCAGAGTGGGCATCGCTTGAAAGAATGAGCCTGCCGCCGTTTGCTTTTATGTATTCGGCAATGTGCGGCGCGGGATACGGCAGCTTGCGCCAGCCTCTTGAAATGCCGCCCGTGTTGACCTCAAAGGGCTTGCCGCTTTTAAGAAGCTTATCCGCTGCGGCCTTGCAGGCTGCTACATAGCGCGGGTCGTGCTCGTCAAACAGCTTGCCGTCAACATTGAACTTTGCGATAAGGTCAAAATGTCCGATGATGTCGCAGTCTGTCTTTTCTGCGACCTCGGCAACAATGGCAAAATAGCGCTCGGCCATTGCGATGTAATCTCCGCCGAAGTGCTTTCTGCAGCCTGCGATGAGTATCTCGGGCGTGTCGTCCACCGCGAAGTATTCTCCGTCTGCCTCGATATAGTGGACAGAGCCTATGACATAGTCAAAGCCCGCGGTGTCGAGGATAGAGAAGATGTCCTTCTCAAGACCGCAGAGCACCTCGATGCGGTCTGCGTACTTTTCCTTGAGTCGCGACATTTCCTCGCGGAAGCGGCCGTATTCGCCCTCGTCGGCAGGGAAATAGCCGCTGTCGAAGCTTACGGGCGAGTGTATGCAGACGCCGACGCGCTCAAAGCCCTTTTCGATTGCCGAAAGCACCATTTCCTCGGGCGTGCTTTTGCCGTCGCAAAAGGTGGTATGCATATGTAAATCCTGCGCAGCAGTCATATCATTTCTCGTCAATGTTGTAGATTTTTTCGATTACGCTGATGCCCTGACGGATAATTTCGCAGATGCAGTCGGCCGCCTTGTCGGGCTGCTTGTTTTTGATGTAGCCCATCAGCTCGCGGCGCATATTTGCGGTTTCGGTGATGTCCTCGCGGCGCAGGTCGTAGTGGCGCTCCATTGAGGCAACGAGCATCTGCTCAAAGCCTCTGTAAATCATACTGTAAAGGCTGTTGCCCGAGGCAAGCGTGAGCTTGTAGTGGAATGAGTAAAGCAGTCTCGGAATATCGGCATCGGGAAGGGTAAGACTGTCGATAATCTCGAGCATCTCGTTGTAGGTTTTCTCGTAGATGTTATCACACGCGCGGCGTGCGCACTCGGACTCAAGCCATATACGCAGGTCCATCATATCGTCAAACAGGGCTCTGTCGAGCGCAAGCGAGCCGTAGCTCATTATGACGGACAGCGACTGCGGTGTGGGAAACTTTCTGTAATCGTTTACAACTGTGCCGCGGCGGGGAACGATTGAAACAAAGCCGAGGTACTCAAGCTCCAGAATGGCCTGATGCAGGGAGCTGCGGCTTATGCCGAGCATCTCCGCAAGGTTGCGCTCGGGAGGCAGAAAGCTGCCTGTTTCAAGCTCACCGGACAGAATTTTCGTTATAATAATCTGAACTGCGGTGTCAGTCAGAGACGGGTTTTTTATCTTTTTGAATTCAGCCATCGGTATCTCCGTTCAAAGGGAATGCTGTTGCTTATAAAAGTATTTTTATCATAAATACTAAGGGTTGGCAACTGTTTTTGTAAGCCGTGCAAAAAATGCTAAAGAAATAACAATTAATTGTTGCAATGGTGAAACGGGTATGATAAAATTTTAGCTAATGGTTGGTGGTTAGACCACCAAAACAGTCGAAAGACGAATTGAAAGGAGAAACCATATGGCAAAATATGATGTTGTCGTCGTAGGCGCCGGCCTTGCAGGTCTGTCTGCGGCGATTCAGAGCCAGATGGCAGGTAAGAAGACCCTGCTTATCGAACAGCATAACCTTCCCGGCGGCTGTGCAACAAGCTTCGTCAGAGGCCGCTTTGAAATCGAGCCCTCTCTGCACGAGCTGTGCGACTTCGGTCCCGCAGAGAACCCCGGTGATATCCGCAATATTCTCGATTCCTACGGCGTAAAGGTCGACTGGTACGAGTGCCCCGATTGCTTCCGTGCAATTACCACCGGCAGCGACGGCAAGCTTCTCGATGTCACCATGCCCTCCGGCATTGACAACTTCATCAACGCAATGGAGAAGGAAGTACCCGGCTCTCGCGAGTCCATGGTAAAGCTCTTTGACCTGTTCCAGGAGGTTCTTGACGGTATTGCATACATCACCGCTTCCAAGGGTAATCCCGACTCCAAGGTTCTGCAGACCGAGTATCCCGATATGCTCCGCACCGGCGCATACAGCACTCAGCAGGTATTCGATGCTCTGAAGCTGCCCAAGAAGGCTCAGAACATTCTCTCCATCTACTGGTCCTACCTCGGCGTTGATATGAATCACCTTGCATTCATCCACTACGCCGCAATGGTTCATAAGTATGTTTCCCGCAGCGCATACATTCCCGCACACACCTCCCACGAGCTGTCCAATGCAATGATTGAACGCTTCCGTGAGCTGGGCGGCGATGTGTGGTTCACCTGCCGCGCAGAGGAATTCCTCTTCAACGGCGACAGACTCTGCGGCGTAAAGACCAATATGGGTACCATCGAATGCAAGTATGTTCTTGCAAACATCAACCCCGACATCATCTACGGCAAGATGATGCCCAAGGAGCTCATCCCCGAGCGCGAGAAGAAGCTGTCCGCTGCCCGTAACGGCAACTTCGGCGGCCGTATGTTCACCGCATACTTCTGCTGCGACGCAACCGCAGAGGAGCTCGGCATCACCGACTACAGCTACTTCCTGCAGGGTTCTTACGATTCCGAAAGAGAATACAAGAACATTCAGGGCGGTATCAAGACCAACGATTACTCCATCTTCCTTTGCTACAACATTGCAAATCCCAAGTTCTCACCTGAAGGCACCTGCGTCTGCTCATTCACCACCTTCGGTTCTCCCGTTGACTGGAATGACCTGAGCCAGGAGGATTACTTCAAGTTCAAGAACCAGTTTGCAAAGAAGATGCTCGATTCTCTCAAGGCCAAGACCGGCATTGAGCTTCGCGGCCACATCGAGGAGATGGAGGTTGCATCTCCCTGGACCTTCGCTCGCTACCTCGGCGTTCCCGAAGGCTCCGTATACGGCTACGAGACCAAGGACTGGGACGGCATGATGGCTCGTATGCAGATGCTCGGCACCGACTATCCCATCAAGGGCCTGCGTCCCATCGGCGCAGCAGGTCCCCGCGGCGACGGCTACTCTGCAGCAGTTATCTGCGGTCAGCTCATGGCTATGAACGCTCTCAAGGATCTCAAAGCTGAAGAAGAAGGAGGTAACGCATAATGCCGGATCTGAAGATTAAAATCGGCCTCATCGGCAAGTTCGATATGCTCAAGTTCAAGAACATGAGTAAGGTTCGCGAACAGGCAATTCAGGCAGCTCCCGCAAAGGAAGTTAAGGGCGAGTTTCCCATCAATGTAAACGCAAAGCTTCTGCACCCCGATTATCTGACTCTCGTAGTTGACGAGGTTATCGACCACGGTGCAGCAAACGCAAAGACCTTCGTATTTAAGAGCAAGGACGGCAAGGCTCTGCCTTACTTCCGCGCAGGTATGTACCTGAGCCTCAAGCTCAACATCGAGGGCAGCGAGGTTACCCGCGCATACTCTCTGTGCTCCGCTCCCAAGCAGGCACTGCAGGGTAAGTACGCAATCGCAGTTCGCTCCAACCCCAACGGCTTTGTAGCAGATAAGCTGCTTGCAAACCTCAAGGTCGGCGACGAGGTCATCTCCTCCAGCCCCAAGGGCTTCTTCTACTACGAAGACCTTCGTGACTGCCCCACCGTTATCGGTGTAGCAGGCGGCGCAGGCATCACCCCGTTCATGGCTATGGCAAAGGCCATCGCAGACGGCACCGAGGACTTCAACCTCACCATCATCTTCAACTCCCGTACCGAGGACAACATCCTCTTCAAGAAGGAACTTGAGGAAATCTGCGCAGCAACCGATAAGGTCAAGGTCGTTCATGTCCTCTCCCGCGAGGAGAAGGAAGGCTACGAGCACGGCCATGTTACTGCTGAGCTCATCAAGAAGTACGCTCCCGAGGCATTCTCCGTATACATCTGCGGTCCCGAGAATATGTACAAGTCCGTTCTCGCTGAGGCAAAGAAGCTCGGCGTTGCAGACAAGCACATCCGCCACGAGGCTCTCGGCATCACCAGAACCGTATGGGAAGAGGCAGGCTACCCCGCAGAGTGTAAGGACAAGGTATTCGAGCTGACCGTCAAGAAGGGCGCAGAAGAGTACAAGATTCCCTGCGCAGCAAACGAGCCCATCCTCGTCGCAATCGAGCGCGCAGGCATCAAGGCACCCTCACAGTGCCGTGCAGGCGAGTGCGGCTGGTGCCGTTCCAAGCTGGTTGCAGGCGAAGTATTCATCCCCGCAGACAAGGAATACCGCCGCTGGTCGGATAAGGAAAACGGCTACATTCATCCCTGCGCAACCTTCGCAGTATCCGATATGGTGCTCGAGGTTCCCGGCGAGTTCTATTAATTGCAATTACCCGTAAAACAGCATTGAACTGATTTTCTGTCCGGTAAGGGAGGCATTTGAAAAATACTGTCTCCCTTGTCGGACAGCTTTATATCGAGAAATTTCACTTTCATCAAATCAGAAGGGGGCAAAGCCGATGAATATAAGCGCCGAATCGCTGGCAAAGGACATACTGGCCTTGTCCCGCAATTCGCTGATGGTAAACTTCCGCTTCCTCGACCGCGCAATCTCGCGCCTTGAGCTTGTGCCCGACAAAAATGTCAGCCTCACAACCGACGGCGAAAAGCTCTACTACGGGCCGAGGTATGTGCTGACGAGATACCGCGAGGAGCAGTCAGTTATGACGCGCGATATCTTCCACGCAATCCTTCATTGCGTGTTCCGCCATAACTTTGTCGGCAGGGATATCGACAGGTTCCGCTGGGATTTAGCCTGCGACATCGCGGTTGAAAATGCCCTCAGCGAGCTTGAATCGCCCGTGCTGCGCGCAAAGCGCGAGGAGCAGCAGGGCGCAACAATTGCACTGCTCAAGGACGAGCTTGAGGGTCTTACCGCCGAGCGCATCTACAAGTGGCTGGGCGATAAGCAGATACCCGAGGACGAGCTTGTTGAGGAGCGCGAAAAATTCATTGCCGACGGCCACGGCATATGGTACGGCGCTTTTGATCCCAATGCAAAGGCCGATGAAAACATCGACCTGCGCAAAATATGGGAGGACATCTCCAAGCGTATGCAGACGGAGCTTGAAACCATGCGCAATGAATCGGGCGCGCTTGTGCAGAATCTGCGCGCGCTGAACAGAGCGCGCTACAATTATGCCGATTTCCTGCGCCGCTTCGGCACGCAGGGCGAGGTAATGCGCCTTTCCGACGAGGAATTTGACAACAACTATTACACCTACGGGCTGGAGCTTTACGGCAATATCCCGCTCATTGAGCCTCTGGAGTATACCGACCGGCGCAGGATACGCGACTTTGTAATTGCCATCGACACCTCGGGCAGCGTCAGAGGCGAGGTGGTGCAGTCGTTTATCCAGCATACCCACGATATTTTAGCAAGTCAGGACAGCTTCTTTGACCGCATGAATCTGCACATTATCCAGTGCGATGATGCGGTGCGTGAGGATGTGCGCCTCACCTGCAAGGAGGACTTTGACAGATATCTCAGCACTATGGAGATAAAAGGCTTAGGACGCACGGATTTCCGCCCGCTGTTTAATTATGTGGACGGGCTTATTGATAAAAAGGAACTGACCAATATGCAGGGCCTGCTGTACTTCACCGACGGCGAGGGAGTGTTCCCCGCCGTGAAGCCGGATTACCCCACCGCGTTTATTCTCAACTGCGGTGATAATGCCGAGCCGGAGGTGCCGGTGTGGGCCATGCACATTGCTTTGAGAGAGGAGGATATACTTGACGGGCGATTTTCAGCTTGCTGACGGCGTACTGTATATTGCGCCGGGGACTCAGTATATCCGCTCTCAGATATACTGCACGAAAAACGATGTAAAGCGCATCATAATCCCCGAGGGCGTGGGCTTTATGGAGGATGAGTGCTTTGCCGAATGCGGCGAGCTTGAGTCTGTTGTGCTGCCGGAGGGAATTATCAACATCGGTCCTGCCGCGTTTGCCGACTGCCCCAGGCTTTCGGAGGTGAACATACCCTCAACGGTAAAATCCGTTGATACGGGCGCGTTCTTTGCCTGCACCTCGCTTGCCGCCGTAACGCTGCCCGAGGGGCTTGAAACTGTGTCGGAGCTTGCGTTTCAGGAATCGGGTCTTGAAAGCATAATAGTGCCCGCAGGCGTAAAGGAGATTGAGGCCTCGGCCTTCTTCTCCTGCGAGAAGCTTCGCAGGGCGGATGTGCTTGGAAAAGCTACCGCCATAGGCCAGGATGCGTTTGGAAGCAGCTACGAGCTCATAGAGGGCTTTATAGCCCCGGGATACCCCGAGTACTGCGATGCAGCGGCGGAGCTTCTGTACACGCTCCTGTGGTGCTCCTGCCCCGATAAGCACGGTGATGCGGTCTCGCGCAGGGCGGAGGCGTTTATCCGCGCAAAAGAAGACCTTATAATGGAGCGCATTCTCAAATACAACAACATTCCCGCAATGACGGGGCTTGCAAAGCGCGGCTTGCTGTCCGCGGGAATAATAAGCAGCACCCTGCAGACCGCACTGAGAGACGGTCAGACTGAAATAACTGCGCTGCTGTTAGAGGCGAAAAATGCCGCGACATCAGCAGATGAGGAGTTTGAACTATGAACATAGCCGAAGCCAAGCAGCAGATTAAAAATGCCATGACGGCATACTTCACGCGCGATGAGTACGGCTCATTCCGCATTGCGCCCGAGGCACAGCGCCCCGTGTTTCTGATGGGCCCTCCGGGAATAGGTAAGACCGCCATTATGAAGCAGGTCGCAGATGAGCTCGGTGTGGGACTTGTCAGCTACTCAATGACGCACCACACGCGCCAGAGCGCACTCGGTCTGCCCACCATTGTGCACAAGAGCTATGACGGCGAGGACTATGCCGTTTCCGAGTACACGATGAGCGAGATTATCTCCTCGGTGTACGATATGATAGAGGAGGGCGGAGTCAAAGAGGGCATACTGTTTCTTGACGAGATAAACTGCGTGTCCGAAACGCTCACCCCCACAATGCTGCAGTTTCTGCAGTACAAGACCTTTGGCCGCCACAAGGTACCCGACGGTTGGATTGTCGTTACTGCGGGCAATCCCACCGAG
>JAZUJB010000012.1:0-14437 GCA_045642545.1 Oscillospiraceae bacterium | reverse complement strand
CTCGGCGTTATGTTCATAGTGGGTCTGCCGCTTATGACTTACCTGCCGAAACAGAGATTTTTCGGTGAATTTGTACATAAACATTGACAAATTGGGGCGTTTAAGTTAAGATTTATGAGCAAGTAAACAGGGGGGCTGAGTTTTCTCGGCTGAGACGGAGATAATTGAATTTCCGAAACCCATGAACCTGATCCGGGTAATGCCGGCGTAGGAAACGAAAATACTGACACATCGTTTTCTATGACCGTGCTGCTTGGCAGCACGGTTTTTTCTTTAGGAGGATAAAAATGAACACCAAATCCCATCTCAAACTCAGAGCCTTGTGCGAGGGCGCACTGTTTGTTGCACTGGCACAGGCAATCAGTTATCTCAAGCTGTTTGAACTGCCCCAGGGCGGTTCCATCACCCTAAGCATGCTGCCCATATTCATTTACTGCGCCCGCTGGGGCTTCGGTCCCGGTATGCTGGCAAGTATCCTTTTCAGCGTACTCCAGCTTCTTCTTGACGGCGCATATGCCTGGGGCTGGCAAAGCATGCTGGGCGACTACATAATTGCCTTCTCCGTTCTCGGCTTGGCAGGTCTTTTCCACAAGATGAAATACGGGCTTTTCATCGGAACAGCAGTCGGCAGTATTGCCCGCTTCCTTGTTCATTATGTGGTTGGCGCCACGGTATGGGCGGAATACATGCCTCCTGAATTCTTCGGCATGACCATGACAACACCCTGGTTCTACTCCGCTCTTTATAACGGCAGCTTCATGCTCATCGACATGCTGCTGTGTCTCGCAGTAGCCGCAATTATCATGAAACCGCTCGGAAAGTATCTTCGTGGCGAGGATTTGAAAAGAGCGTAAAAAAATGTTGACATATATGGAGTAATTCGTATATAATAAACTTCCGATGCCTGTGGGCATCGGAAGTTATTTAATTTATCAACTACTTTGACTTCGGTCAATGTTGAGTATTAATCCTGAAAGGAGTGCAGAAAATTATGCTGCGTACTTACCAGCCCAAGAAGCGTCAGCGCAAGAAAGAGCACGGCTTCCGCAAGAGAATGGCAACCGCAAACGGCCGCAAGGTCCTCGCTCGCCGCAGAGCAAAAGGCAGAGCAAAGCTCAGCGCCTGATTTGACCTGCATGAGCAGAACGGAATTTTGAATATTTTTTAGGGCGGATACCATCCGCCCTTAAGGTGTTTGTGCAGAAAATTGTAATCGACTGATTTGGAGTGAAATTCGTTGGATTTCAGAGTAACACTGAAGAAAAACTATGAATTCAAACGGCTGTATAACAAGGGCAAAACCGCCGTAACCCCGTATCTTGTCGTTTACAGCCTGAGGACAGGACGCGGAGTTAACCGCGTGGGCTACACCGTGTCCACAAAGCTGGGTAAGGCCGTCGTCCGCAACCGTGTCCGCCGCCGTCTGAGAGAGATTTATCGCCTTAATGCGGACAAGCTTAAGGACGGTATCGATATTGTCGTGGTCGCAAGAGCGCGCTGCGTTAACGGCGACTATGCAAAAATTGAAAAGGCGTTTCTGCAGGCCTGCGGTCAGCTCGGCTTGTTAAAAGAGGTGAGCCGATGAAAAAAATTCTCATCGCTTTGGTGAAGTTTTATCAGAAGCACATTTCTCCCGCAAGACCCGCCTGCTGCAGATTTATTCCGACCTGCTCACAGTATGCCGTTGAGGCTCTCGAAAAATACGGAGCCTTGAAGGGCAGCTGGCTCGCAATCAAACGCTTGTCGAGGTGTCATCCCTTTCACATCGGCGAGCAAGACATCTTCGACCCCGTGCCCTGACGGGAGTCAAAACACAAGGAGATACTTATGTCATTATGGGATTTAATAGTTTGGCCGTTTGCCAGACTCATGGAGTTCCTGTATAACTGGACTCAGAACTACGGCGTATCAATTATCTTCTTTGCAATTGTTGTTAATATTGTCCTTCTGCCGTTTATGGCGAAGAGCAAGAAGAGCATGATGCGCACATCCCGCTTTCAGCCCAGAATAAAAGAACTGGAAAAAAAGCATGAGGGCAATCAGCAGAAGTTTCAGGAAGAACTTAGAAAGCTCTATAAGGAAGAGAAAATCAATCCTGCATCGGGCTGCCTTTGGTCTCTGATTCCGTTCCCCATACTTTTTGCACTGTACAGTGTTATCCGTCAGCCTCTTTCGAGAATGATGGGTATAAGTAAGGAGAGTGTTGCGGATATTACCAAGTGGGCAACCGAGAATGCCGGCTTTGTAAGCTCTGCAAGAAGCACCTACGACGAAATCGGTGTTGCAAGCGCACTGCATCAGCATTGGGATGCGGCAGTAAGCGCACTCGGTAACTTCGGCGACAAGCTGATTAACCTTGACTACAGCTCTATCGGACTCAACCTCGGTCAGATTCCCGATTGGAAAATCTGGACCTTCAACTTCGGCAACGCAAAGGAGCTGCTCCCCGCACTGGGACTGTTTATAATCCCCATCATTGCAGCATTCCTGTCCTGGCTTTCCATGGATATCAGCCAGAAGACCAACCCCACTGCAGGCACTCAGCAGGCAGCGGCACAGATGAAGACCATGAATACCTTCATGCCTCTCATGTCCATCTGGATTTGCTTCATCATGCCCGCCGCTCTCGGTGTGTACTGGATTGCAAACAGCATCTGCGGTATTGTCCGTGATGTAACCCTCACCAAGATTTATAAGAAAAAGCTTGATGCAGAGGATGCAGAGCGCATTGCACGCGAGAAGGCAAGAGACGAGGAGATGCAGCGCCGCCGCGAGGAGACCGAGCGTCTGCGCGCAGAGGGCGCAACTGTCCGCAACACCAACACCAGCAAGAAAAAAATGCAGGCACAGCAGAAGCAGCTTAGCGACGAGCGCCGCGCAGCAGCCGAGAAGGCTGAGCGCGAGGCAAAGCGCGAGCGCCTCGGCATTGATGCCAAGGAAGATAATCCCTCTCAGGTAGGCAAGCGCCGCTATGCAAGAGGTCGCGCATACGACCCCAACCGCTTCGGCACTGCCGCAGCTGTTCAGCACGAGTCTGATATACCCGAGCTTGAAACAGAGAATGTGCCTGAATAATAACAGGAGAACCGAATATGATAAAGTCTTTGGAAAAATCAGGCCGCACTGAAGACGAGGCACTTGCTGCTGCTCTTGAGGAGCTTGGTATGGACCGCGACGATGTATCCGTTACTGTCGTAGAGCGCGCCAAGTCCGGCTTCCTGGGCATCGGAGCAACTCCTGCAGTCGTGCGTGTCGAATACGAAGCACCCGATGAGCCCGTCGAGGAGGAAGTAAAGCCTGCTGACGAGGCTGCAGCGGATGACTATCCCGAAATCAGAAGCTTTCTGAACGGGCTGCTCGAGCGTATGGGCACCAAGGCGGACATCACCATCACTGCACGCGACAGCAAGGGCGTTGTCGTAAACCTTTCCGGTCCCAATATGGGCGCAGTAATCGGCCGCCGCGGCGAAACCCTCGACGCAATTCAGCACCTGACCAATTATGTAATTAATCGCGGAAACGACAAGCATATGCACATTTCCGTTGATGCTGAGAGCTACCGCGCAAAGCGCGAGGAATCCCTCGTTCGCCTCGCGGAGAAGATGGCTGCAAAGGTCATCAAGTACAAGCGCAGCATGGCTCTTGAGCCGATGAATTCTTACGAGCGTCACATTATCCATACCGCACTGCAGGACTATGCAGGCGTAACCACAAGCTCTACCGGTACTGAACCTAATCGCCGCGTTGTTGTATCCTACGACAGACCGCAGCAGAGTTCTAACAAGCCGCAAAGCCGTGAATGGGCATAAGGAGGAAATGAAAATGTTACTTGAAAAGATTCAGAGCGTTCTTTCACAGCAGTTCGAAGTTGCTGCTGACAGCATCACCGAGGAAACCAATATTATTGACGACCTCGGCGCAGATTCACTTGATGTTGTTGAACTCATTATGTCCGTTGAGGACGAGTTCGGCCTTTCAATCCCCGATGAAGATGCAGCAGAGCTGACCACCGTCGGCAAGCTCATCGAGTACATCGAGGCAAAGCAGTAAAATTTAATTAGAAAGCCGCCCAAAGTGCTTGCTTTGGGCGGCTTTTTTTATAAAAAAATTGACTTGCAAAGCATATGAGAGTAAAATAAAGTGATTAGCTATGAGAATGGGAAAGGAATGCTATGGAAAAGCTGTCACATGCTTATATTGTCTCCTCCGCATCGGAGAGCGTAAGCCGCGATAAAGCGCTGGAGCTTGCGTCTAAAATGCTGTGCAGCGGCACGGGCAAAAGACCCTGCGGCGTATGTCCGAACTGCCGCAAGGTGAAGGCAGGCGTGCATCCCGACCTTACATTCGTTTCGCGGCTTGCTGATGACAACGGCAACAAAAAACGCGAGATAATGGTTGACCAGATTAGAGATATGGCAGCCGATGCCTACATTCTGCCGAACGAGGCAGCGGGCAAGGTCTATATCATCGAAGAAGCGGAAACAATGAACGAGAGAGCGCAGAATGCGGCGCTGAAGCTTTTCGAGGAGCCGCCTGCAAATGTTTCGTTTATTCTCTGCGCGACAAACCCCGAGAGATTTCTTATAACCGTGCGCTCAAGATGCGTGCTTGTACGCTGCAACGCAGAAGACGAGGAGGAAAGCTCCGAGCTTGCCGCCCTTGCGGACGAGTATATTACCCACATCATAAACGGCAACGCGGCAGAGCTTACGGCGTGGTGTATGGAAAACGAGAAGCTTGATTCGAGAAAGCTCCGTGAATTTCTGCACTGCGTAAAGCGGAAGCTCATTGAGATGCTGCGATTTACCGAGGGCAAAAAACGCATAATGGACAATATCGGGCTTATTGACCGCTGCCTTGAGTATCAGACGGTCAACACAAGCGTTAAACACATATTTGGACTGCTGGCAGTTAAATCCCTGCCCGCAAAGGAAACGAGGAAATAATTTGACTGAGGTTATAAGCGTAAAATTCAAAAACAGGGGCAAGAGCTATTTCTTTGCACCTAACGGCAAAACCGTCAAAAGCGGCGAGCAGGTCATTGTTGAAACGAGCAAGGGCCTTGAGATTGCCGACTGCTGGCACGGAAACCATATGGTTGAGGACACCGCTGTTGTACAGCCGCTGCGTCCCGTAATCAGAATTGCCACCCATGACGACCTTCGTGTTGCCGAAATCAACAAGCAGCGCGAGAAGGAAGCCTTTGATATCTGCCAGCAGAAGATTGCAGAGCACGGCCTTGATATGAAGCTTGTCGATGTTGAGTGCAACTTCGAGGGCAATAAGACGATGTTCTTCTTCACCTCCGACGGCAGAGTTGACTTCCGCGAACTCGTAAAGGACCTTGCGGGCATATTCCGCAACCGCATCGAGCTCAGACAGATAGGCGTACGCGATGAGGCAAAGATGCTCGGCGGACTCGGCATATGCGGCAGACCCTTCTGCTGCAGCAAGTTCCTTGACGAGTTCCAGCCCGTATCGACCAAGATGGCAAAGATTCAGTCCATGTCATTAAACCCGAGCAAAATCTCGGGCAGCTGCGGCAGACTGATGTGCTGCCTCAGATACGAGCAGGAGGCATATGAGGAGCTTGTCAAGAATGTCCCCAAGCAGGGAGCATTTGTCGAAACTCCCGCAGGCTACGGCATCGTAACGCAGATTAATCTGCTGCGTCAGCTTGTAAAGGTCAAGCTTGACGGCGAGGGTGACGACACCGTCCGCACCTACCGAGCGGTCGAGGTTGCAACCGTGCCCGGCGGCAGACCCAAGGACGGTGAGCCGCTGCCCTCAGTGCTCAAGTATATTCCCGAGCCCGAGCCCGAGGAAGAGCCCGAGAATGAGTGGGAAATTCCCGAAATGCTCGTTAACGAGTATGTTGAGGAGCAGCCCGAAAAGCCCGCAGCCCCCAAGAAAAACCGCAGCCACAGAAGCCACAGAGGCGGCAAGAAGCACAACAAGTCCGGCGATAAGAAGCCGGCAGAGAATAAATCCGAAAACAAGCCCGCACAGAATTCAAAGCCCGCGAATAATGCGGACAAACAGAGCGTAAAAGCAAAGCCCAAGCATAAGAATAACGGCAATAGCAAGCCCCGTCCCGCAAACGACGGTCAGAAAACGCAGAAGGCGTCCAACGAAGCCGCGGTTAAGCCTCAGCAGAAGCACACCGAGGCCAAGGAGGGCGGAGAGAAGAAGCACAGCAATAATAAGCGCCGCTACTATCATCACGGCAAGCCTAAAAACAAGCAGGGCGGAGAGAAGAAGCAGTAACAGCGCGGAGGCTTAAATATGAACAACGAAGAAAAAACCAAAAAGAAATCCGGACTCAGAAATATGAGCGAGCAGACCAAGTGGATAATCACGGGCGCGCTTTTCGTGCTGGCGATATTCACCGTGATTATGTGCGCTCGAAGCGGCAGCTTCACCTTTAAGCCGGGCTCTGTCCAGGCACACGACGACCCCGTGGTGGAAACAAAAGCTCCCGAGAGCAGCGATGACAAGGGCGATGCGACAGTAAAGCACACCGTGCTTGTAACCGCAGGCAACGGCGGCTCTGTTGACCCGAGCGGCAGCGTTTCCGTCGAGGACTGGGGCAGCCTGACAATCAACATCACTCCCAAGAAGGGCTATGAGATTCAGTCCGTCAAGATTGACGGCGAGGACAAGGGTGCTGTTGACAGCTATAATCTGTCCTACATCAAGGACGACCATACCGTGGTTGCAACCTTCCAGAAGAAGCCCGAGCCCACACCCACGCCCACACCCACGGACGACCTGGATGACATTATTTCCGGACTTTCGGACCTGCTGGGCGGCTGACAATTAGTCAATTATAAGAGGATTAATATGCACACAGCACTGATTATTACATTGTTTGTTGTCGGTCTGCTGCTCATTATCAAGGGCGGCGACTGGTTTGTTGACTCGGCTGTCTGGATTGCAAATGCAACGGGCATACCGAAGTTTATCATCGGCGCAACGATTGTGAGCGTTGCGACCACACTCCCCGAGCTTACCGTTTCCGTAACGGGCGTTATAAACGGCGAGCTTGATATGGCGGTAGGTAATGCCGTCGGCTCAGTTACCGCGAATATCGGCCTTATTATGGGCATTTCGCTTGTATGTATGCCGGCGCTTGTCAAGAGAAGCCAGCTTTGGCTCAAGGCAGGCCTTATGTCAGCGTCTGCACTGCTGTTGTGGCTTATGTGCCGCGGCGGCGGGCTGAGTATGATTCCCGCAGTTTTCCTGTTTGTGATACTTGCAATCTACATATGGGACAATATCCGCGATGCAAAAAGCGATGTCGGCAGCGAGGAACGCGAGCAGGTCGATAAAAAGGACCTGCCCAAGCAGCTTGTAATGTTTGCAGTGGGCATTGCTGCAATTGTCATCGGCAGCCGACTTCTCATCAACTACGGCAGCGAGATAGCCATTTTGCTCGGCGTACCCTCGGCAATAATCGGCGTTACCATGGTTGCAATCGGCACGAGCCTGCCCGAGCTTATCACCACGCTGACGGCAATCCGCAAAAAGGAATCCTCAATGTCCATTGGCAATATCATCGGCGCGAACATCATTGACCTGACGCTGATTCTGCCTATCTGCTCAATGGTATCAAACGGCGAGCTGAAGATTTCGGAGCAGTCGTTTATGCTCGATATGCCCGTGTGCTTTGCACTGACGCTAATTGCAGTGCTGCCTCCGCTGATTAAGGGCAAGCTTTATCGCGCGCAGGGCATTCTGATGCTTGCGTGCTACTGCGGCTACCTTGCAGTGCTTGTATTGAAATACGGAATAGCATAAAATTTAAAGCACTTATGGCAACGCTATAAGTGCTTTTTTGGATATGAATCTAAAACGAAAAAAGTCAAAGTTTCGGAGGAGAAAATGAGAAAGCTTTTAATAATTGCCCTTTTTTCAGTGCTTGCTTTATTGCTTGCCGGCTGTGGACGGAAAGAAGATGCCTCAATCATCGGAGGCGCGGACAGCCCTCAGTCTATTGAACTGTCGGATAAGCAGAATGAGCTGGATAAGGTCTGGAATATGTGGGAAGAGGGAAAAGTCGCTTCGCCCTATGCCGAGCTTATGACCTATCAGAGCGAAATAAACAACGGCGGTCACGACCAGTATTTTCTGAATGTCGGAAATACCGGAGATTTGCAGAAGGAAATGGCGGCGTTGGATACCGTTTTATCGGAAAAGCTAAAAGGTAACCTGCAAGCTGCGTATCAGGCTTATCTGCTCTTAGAGGAAAACGAAAACGATGAAAAAGCTGAGGAGACAATTGAACAGTGCGATAATGTGTTTTATGAAAACGAAACTGAAATCAACAGCCTGCTGGAGGAATATGCCACTAAAATGATGCATTAACAGATTAAAAAACTACCCGCGAAAGCTTTCGCGGGTAGTTTTTTTGCTCATTTCTTTATTATCACATGGATACGCAGGCCTGCATAAATCTGAGAAGCATTGTGGAAACCTGCGCTCTTGTTGCGCCGCTTGTCGGCTCAAGGGTGGTGGAGGTCATGCCGATGATAATGCGCTTGTCAACGGCCCATGACACTGCCTGGCGGCAGCCGACGGAGATATCGCCTGCATCGGTGTAGCCGCTCAAATCGGAGAAGGTGGAGTTGTCAATATCATAATCGAGGTAATCCGAGCCTGCGTAGCGCATAAGCATAAGGGCGAATTCCTCGCGGCTTATGATTTCGTCACCGAGGAACAGGCCGTAGCCATTGTCGAGCGTGATGTGGTTTTCGTGCGCCCAAAGCGCTGCATCGCGGTAGTACTCGTTGAATACATCGGAGTAGGGGTTGCTGATATTCTTGACCGAGGGCTTGCCTGCAAGTCTGTACAGTACGGTTACAACCATACCGCGGGTCATCGGGTCCTCGGGATTGAAGGTGTTTGAGCTTGTGCCGATGAGAAGATTGTTTGCAGTGCAGAAGTCAATACCCTCGTGTCCCCAGTGGTCTGAGCTTACATCGGTGAAGTGTGCTGAGGGGCAGGCTGTTCCGTATACGCAGCCCTCCTGATACATTGCGGTTATCGTAACCGACTTCGAGGGCATTGTTATGTAGTAGCCGCCGCTGGACTTGTCGTAGACAACATTTACGCCGTCGGCATTCCAGCCGACAAAGCAATAGCCGGGCTTGGTAACGGGGTCGATGTAGACCTTTGTGCCGGGGGAGTATTTGCCGCTGCCGCTGCCGTTTACAACGGTCAGGGTCTTAGGCGAGCTTAAGTTTTCATACTGCGCTGTTATGGTTACGGATTTTGACGGCATTGTAAAGTAATAGTAGCCGTCGCTCTTGGTGATTGTAATTCCGCTTGCAGACCAGCCAGTGAAGTCATAGCCGCTTTTCTGCATAGGTGAGATGCAAACCTTTGTACCTGCCGTGTAATTACCGCTGCCGTAGCCGCCGTTGACGGTTAATGAGTAGCGGGTGGGGGCGGTGCCGGTTTTCCACACGGCAGTCAGATTGAGGTTGTACTTTGCAATTGCCGTAGAGGAGGGGTAGTAGGTCGAGCCGCCGTCGGATTTCCAGCCGTAGAGATAGTAGCCGCTTCTTGTAGCCTCGGGCAGTGCGCCGTAGGGCTGGCCCTTGGTGTAGATTACAACACGGTTGCCGTTTGTAAGCGAGCCGCCGTTGGCATCGAGCAGCGTATATACAAAATCCTTGCTGCCGGTGCCTGCATAGTCGCCGTACAGGAAGATTTTTGCCTCTTCAATTCGTCTTTTGATAAGTCCTGCAAGAATTCCGCTGCCACCGCTGCAGATTACGCCGAAGGCATCGGCGATTTCCTGGTCGGGAATGGGATTGCCGCTTGAATCCTTGAAATTGTTCTTGAGATACTTTGCAAGGCGCCAGCCATTGTCAATCCAATAGATACCGCAGTTGTAGGTGAAGCTGACAAGCGCGTCAAACTGGCCCTGGTTGAGAGTGAGACCGTAGTTGTCAATGTAAACATTGACCGCCGCCTCGTAGGTTTTGAGGTCCTGCGCAAACAGTGAATCGGCTTGCGCCTGAGAGATGGTCATGCCTGCCGATACATCGGGACCGTAGTGACCGTAGCCGATGGTGTAGTATTGCTCACCCGAAAGCTGATAAGCGGTGAGTCGGCAGCCTTCCTTCTCTTTGATATAATCCATTATCTTTCCGCTGGCCTTCATGGTGCTTGACGCAGATGCCGTAATCGGCACCAGAGTAAACAGCATGATGCACACCAGAAACAATGATATGTATCGTTTCATCAGGAAAAATTCTCCTTGAATTCGTATGTGTAATCAAGCATAAAAACTCTTAGTAATAATCCAACATCGTGCATTATACCAAAAATATTCAGAAAAATCAAGTCCCCCACTGTATACGCGAATTTTTAGGCCGAAAACAGTTCCCACAAATTACCAGAAGCGCTGTTGTAAGGGTATACAGTTAGTAATATTTGTCTGAAATACTCTGCGCAAGCTCGTAGGCGGTGCGGTTAGCTTCGAGAATATTTTCCGCTTCAAACGAGCCGCCGATGAAGTACACCTCGGGCGCGAAAAACTCGTTTTGCCCTGCAAAAAACTGTTCGGTATCGGCTTGTCCCATGCCTGCGAGAACAATGAGGTCGCAGTCGAGATTTCTTATAAAAGTATCGCGCGTGGGTATTTTTTGCGTACAATATGGGCAGTTTTGTTGCGCAAACAGCCTGTTTTCGAATATTTTCAGCGGTTTTGCAAGGCTGAGAAGCTCAATTTTGCGTTCACTTAGCTGTCGGGAAAGCCAGCTTATTACGGGTGAAGACGAGTCGTCTGCCTCGAGAGTATCCTCGTCAAGCACGCAGACCTTACCTGCACCCATTTCGGCCTTGAGCCACAGCGCGCACTCGTATGCGTCGCTTCCCGCACCCAACACGGCAACGCGCTTGCCTTCAAGCGGCGGCAGCGTTTCGGGTCTTGCCATTACCTCCGAGGCAAGGACATAGGGAATATCGCCCCAGCCGCTGATGTCGGGTGCCTCGCATTTCAATGTGCCGTTTGCGTAAACCACCGCATCGTATCTGCCCGATGACAGAAGTCTTGCGTCGGCGAGGGTGTTGAGATTAATCTGAATGTTCTCCGACCTGCTCAGCTGAACAATGAGCCAATGGCGGTAGTTAAAACTGTCGTACCTGCTTGCAGGGCGCGAGGTGCAAAGGAGTCTGCCGCCGAGCCTGCTATCCTTTTCAAACAGCTCGATTTTATGTCCGCAGGCCGCCGCGTATATCGCAAAGCTCATTCCCGCAATTCCGCCGCCGACAACGGCAATTTTCTTGGACTTTTCGGCTTTAACAAGCGGCGCGGCATCAAGACCTGCGCGTACATTGACCGAGCAGGAGGGGCATAGCCTGTCCGTGCAGCCGCGCTGACAGCCTATGCAGGGGCGGATTTCGTCAACTCTGCCTGCGTACGCCTTCTTGCACCAGTCGGGGTCTGCGAGTATTGAGTGGCTGAGCATAAGCATATCGCAGAAGCCCTCGCGGAGCGCACCCTCCGCAATATCGGGGTAGCCGAGCTTGCCTGTTGCCACAATGGGAATGTCAGCGCCGAGGTGGGATTTAATGCCCGCGCTTATAAAATAGTCCTTAACGGGCTTGATAAGGTCAAGATGGCAGCCTGCGGGCAACGCGTAGGGCGGAGCTTTAAGCCACTCGTCTGATTTGCCGCCGAAGCCGATGCTGAGTATATCCGCGCCTGCTCTGACAAGCTCGGTAAAATATGCGAGGCTTTCGTTCAGCGAGGTGTCAAAGCCGACCCGGCACATAATGGGCAGCTCAGTACCTGCGAAGCGACGAAGCTGTGCAACAAGCTCAACGCCTGCGCTGCGATTAAGGCAGCTTTCGGCAAGATTAATGCAGACTCCGTCAAAGCCGCACAGCCTTGCGACGGATGCGGCTTTAATTACCTGCAGGATGATAAGCTGAAGCTCGGGTGTTGTGACAGCGATTCGTGATATGTACGGCAGCTGAGCGCGTTTATTTCCCGGGGCAAGCTGCATAAATACACGCGCGCTGCAGGCGTGTACGCTGTCGGCAATGCGCCGCAGGCTGCGCAGGTAAGCCTCACCGACGAATGAGGGGATATAGCCCGTGCAGATAAGTCCTGCGCCGCCCCTTGCTGCAGAGCGGATAAAGCCGAGCTGCTTTTCGGCGCTCAAGGTGTTGAAGCTGCCGGGAGGCGCGGCAACGATTCGGTTTTTGAGTGTGAGGCTGCCGCATTTTACGGGAGAGAAAAGCGCTTCGTAGGGATACAGCTCCTGCGTGTAGCGCGCAGTGCCGAAGCGGTGATTTTCGCAGTCGCCCTGCACCCAACTGCACAGTCTGCGTTTGTGCTCGTTCATCAGCTTGTCGGTAGGTGTGTTGCTCAAGGTCATTCCTCGCTTTCTTCGTAGTATAATCGTGCTGCTTAGATTATGAAGCAAGCTCGGTGCAAAACCTAAAAAATCAGGTCGAAAGCCGAAAAAACCGCGACTTTGATATTAATTTATTCTTGTTGACACGCGGGACAGTCTGATATAAAATTTTATATTATTTCATGTTGTTTTCCCCTCAACGAAAGGAGCACATTATGTCCAGAGATTACAACGAAGAGTTCAAAAACAGAGTTCAGTTCATAAGAGACCTTGTTGAAAAGTCCGGTGTAGACGGCATCGTTTTCGGCAACTCCGGCGGCAAGGATTCCGCACTTGTCGGTATCCTCTGCAAGTTTGCCTGCGAGAATACCGTCGGCATTATGATGCCCTGCGCCTCCAAGCGTAACTTTGAGGAGGATATGAAGGACGCAAAGGAGGTCGCCGAGCATTTCGGCATTCAGACCCGCGTTGTCGACCTGACCGATGTCCGTCAGGCTGAGATTGACAGACTTTCCGAGATTACCACACTGAGCAACGCCGCGGTAAACAACATCGCACCGCGCCTGCGTATGACCACTCTCTACACCATCGCGGCAAGCGAATACCGCCTCGTTGCAGGCACGGGTAACCGCAGCGAGCTGTACATGGGCTACTACACCAAGTGGGGCGACGGCGCATGCGATTTTAACCCCATCTCCGACCTTACCGCAACCGAGGTTATTGAGTTCCTCTGCTGGCTCACCGCACCTGCCGCCATTATCAACAAGAAGCCCTCAGCAGGACTCTTTGACGGTCAGACCGATGAGGACGAAATGGGCGTCAGCTACGCGGCAATCGATGCCTATATCACAACCGGCGAGGTCAACGAACGCGATAAGAAGATAATTGACCGCTACCACGACAGAGCCGAGCATAAGCGCATCGGCATCAGCCACTTCAATAAAATCGACGAGTGAGCGGTAAAAGTTAAAAATTGCTGAATTATCGGTGGCGAGAATATTCTCTGCCACCGATTTTTGCAACTCTGCGCAACCGAAGCGGAAAAAGCGGTAGTAGATAAGTGATGGGCCTTATCACAAAAAGAGGTGAAAAAATGGAGGACAGCCGAATAGTAGAGCTTTTCTGGCAGAGAAACGAAGCTGCCATTGCCGAAGCCGACCGCAAGTACGGGCGCTACTGCCATTCGATAGCAAGCAACATTCTGCAAAGCGGCGAGGATGCCGAGGAGGTAGTAAACGATACCTATATCGGCGCGTGGAATGCAATGCCGCCGCACCGACCGGCAAGGCTTTCGACCTTTCTCGGAAAAATCACGCGTCAGCTTTCGCTTAAAAGGCTGCGCGAGCAAAACGCGCAAAAGCGCGGCGGTGGCGAGATAACGCTTGCGCTGAGCGAGCTTGAGGAGTGCATTCCCTCAGCGCAGAGCATTGACGAGCAGATGGACGCTAAGGCACTTGCTGAGGTTATCAACCGATTTCTTGCCACCCTCAACGACGATGAGCGACGCGTGTTTGTACGCCGATACTGGTACTTTGATTCAATCGGCAGCATTGCGGAGCGCTTCGGCTTCAGTCAGAGCAAGGTGAAATCCATGCTCAAACGCACGAGGGATAAGCTGCTGCTATGGCTTCGGAAGGAGGATATATTTATATGAAATCCGAGAAATTGCAGGACGCAATCGGCGAAATTCGCGATGACTATATTGCGGATGCAGATATAAAAACCGTGCGCAAAAGGAACACGGCAATAAAATGGGGCGCGCTTGCTGCGTGCATATGCCTTGCCGTTGTGGGCGCGGTGAGCTTGAATGACCGTGCCGATACACCGCAGGGCAGCACCGATACGGAAACGAAAGCGGTGTACACCGACAAAGTCGTACTGCCCGATAACGACGGCAATGTGCAGGTGGATATGATTGGCTGCCTTGTGTACAAGGGTCATGTGTATACGCAAAGCACTGGTTGGTCGGGTAATGCATCAAAGGTTAAGCATCTCATCGGAGATTACATCGGCGAGGCAAAGGGAACCTTAGACGAATGGTCAACGCAGGACGAGTTTGCAAC
>JAZUJB010000011.1:0-17334 GCA_045642545.1 Oscillospiraceae bacterium | reverse complement strand
CCGCCACGGATTTTTAATCGGCACTGCGGATGCGGCAACAAATCCCAGGCTGTACTCCGGCAGCAGCACTGCGTCAAGCTCATCGGTGCATAGCGGGTCAGGGCAGAGGATAGCCTTTTCACCGCGCCTGGCAGCGCATTCCGCAACCTCGGACAGATATATCTGCGCAAGACCGAAGCGGTCATCAATCGAATATATTCGTTTACATAATGTCTTGACACTGTCTACAAGAGCAAGCTCGCCAACACAGCCTATGCCACGGATAAAGCGCCTTTCGGTGCTACCGCTCTTTATCGAGCAGCGCAGCTCGCCCAATTCTCTCCTTAGAGCGCTTTGTGCACGCCTTTTGGAAGTTTTCAGTTCTTTTTCACTAATTAGCTGTGGAATCTGAACTTTTTTGATGCTTGTGGCGGCGCCTAAATATTTGTATGCAGAAGAATACATCTGCTTGTATAGCTTCGCATACTCTGCAATTTTTTCGTTTTCTGCTCTTGAACAGAATTTTCCTAAGTTAACATAACAACTGTTATATCCGAACAGCTCAGGCTCAATTATGTGCGGCGCTGTTGCGTCTGCAAAGCCTATGTTCAGTGCAGGAATGTATACCCCGTCCAACGATTCAGGGTCACCCGAGCAGAGAATATACTCAACATCATAGCCGAGGGCTTCGGCCCTTGAGCCGATTTTTTTCATAAAGCTTGATTTTCCGCAGCCGGGACCGCCCTTGATAAGATAGAGAAAATCACTGTCTGAGTGCGCAAAATCGTCGTATAGCGAATAAAAGCCTTCGCCCGAGTTTGCGCCGAGAAAAAACTTAACATTCATAAAACCACCTCACCCTTGCATTTTATGCTTCAATTGACAAGGGAGTGCGGCAATGATAGTATTAAATTTAAGGGGATGAAGCTATGAAAGACTACATATTATTTGACTTTGACGGCACGGTATTCGATACCGCCGAGGGTATAACAAAGTGCGTTCAGTACGCGCTCAATAAGATGGGTATTGAGGCCGAGCTTGATGAGCTCATGTGCTTTGCAGGACCTCCGCTCACGGAAATGTTTTCACTCAAATACGGAATGAGCGAGGCAGATGCGTTGAAGGCTGTAGACCTATATCGCGAGAGATATAAGCCCATCGGCTGGTCTGAGTGCAAGCCTTTCGAGGGTATGCACGAGCTAATGCTGAGGCTGCGCGCAAACGGTAAAAAGCTTGCAATTGCAACAAGCAAGCCCCGATACTTTACCGAGCAAATTCTCAAGCAGAACGGTATGCTTGAGGACTTTGACATTATCTGCGGCGCGGAGTTTGACGGAACTCGCAGTCAGAAGTGGGAGGTCATCGAGTATGTCCTCGAGCAGTTTGGCATAACTGCAGATATGGCAATTATGGTCGGTGACAGAAAATACGATGTCATCGGCGCGAAAAGGTGCGGTGTTGAGTGTATCGGCGTGCGCTTCGGCTACGCTGAGGAAAACGAGCTTGAAGAGCATGGCGCGGTTTATGTTGCAGAAAATGCCGAGGACCTGTATGAATATCTTATGAAATAAAAAAGCAAGGGGGTTACCCTTGCTTTTTACTCTATCGGAAGCTGAATTACTTCCTTGTCAAGCTTCATTGCGTATTCTATTGTGTTCCATGTGCCGCCGGATTTTCCGTCATAGCAGGCGATAAGAACATTTGCCGAGTCAACCATGTATCTGTTGCGACGCATCATGCAGCCCGGAGTGTAGGTATCCTGAATGAGAGTTGTCTTGTCGCAGTGCATAAGTATGCTGCGGTATCGCCTGCGGCTTACTTCAGCCCACTTAGACTCCTGCCCGTCATACGGCACTGCGGCCTCGAGCGTAATGTCGGGGTGCTGCTTTTTAAGCTCAATTACGGCCTCGGCACAGTACATATCGCAGCCGAGCGCCATACCGCAGATAAAGTGCGTAATGCCCGATTCGTAAACCGCATTGATAACTGCGCTCAGATTTTCCTTGAACTCAATGCAGCGTATATCGTTTTCATCGTATTTCCACGGCAGCTTTTGCGGTCTGTGACCGGTAAAGCAGCAGCTTTTGCCGAAATCAGCCATATTGCACCTTCTTTCCATGCAGGTATTGTATGCCATAAGCCTGCAAAAGTCAAAGGACTATTGACATTTAACGCATACGGATTATAATAAAAGCACAACCGAATAAACGATATATCTTCAGGGCAGGGTGAGATACCCGACCGGCGGTAAAGTCCGCGAGCCGAAAGGCATGACCCGGTGCAATTCCGGGACCGACAGTTATAGTCTGGATGGAAGAAGATGTTCTATATATTGAGCACCTGAAAGATATGTTCTTTCGGGTGATTTTTTTATGCGGAGGTAAGACCTATGTCTCAGACTCTGAAGGAAAACCTTAGCTTCGTGCTTGTATGTATGGCGATTTTCGCAGGAATATTTGTGCTCGCGCTTATTCTTGAGAATCTGCTCGTCAAGGACAGAAAAAAGCTCGGAAATACCCATTTCATCTCCTACACCGCAATATTCTCGGCGATGGCAGGCTTTTTGATGTTCCTTGAAATCCCGCTTTTCTTTGCACCGGGCTTTTACAAAATCGACCTGAGCGAAATTCCCATACTCATCTGCACCTTCTATCTCGGACCCGTTGCGGGTGTTGTCAGCGAGCTGCTTAAAATCGTTGTAAAGCTTGTGTTCAAGGGAACGACCACAGCTTTTGTAGGCGACTTTGCAAACTTCGTTGTGGGCTGCTCATTTGTACTGCCTGCATCTATCATTTACCATGCAAAGCGTGGAAAGAAGTCGGCACTTGTCGGTATGATAGTCGGTACGCTGGTTATGACCGTGTTCGGCAGCCTTTTCAACGCAGTGTACCTGCTGCCCACCTTTGCCGAGCTTTACGGTATGCCGCTTGATGCAATAATTGCAATGGGAACAACGGTTAACAGCGCGATAAACAGCGTTTCAACGCTTGTTCTCTTCGCCGTAGTGCCGTTTAATCTGCTCAAGGGCGCAATTGTCACCGTGCTTACAATGCTCCTTTACAAGCGTATATCCCCGCTGCTTCACAAGGGCGATGCAAAGCTGCATCATCGCCATACTAAGAGCGGCGAGGAAGGCTCCAAAGCCTGATTTCAGTTACCTTGCTGAGCCGCAGTATGCTTAATGCAAAGTTAAGACACTCGTTAAAGTAGATGATGCCGATATACGCAGGCATTGCATAGACAGGCAGAAGCCGCCAGACAAGCAGCACTCCGAGCAACGCATCGAGTATATTTATTCCCATGCTCCAAAGCTGCTGACCGAGCCCCTTCAAGCAGCCGTCTGTGATAAGGTCTGTGTATAAAATAGGGATAAGCGGCGCAAGAATGCGGAGGAAATCTCCCGCCTCAGGCGAGGAGTAGATATAAATTCCGAGCCTATCGGCAAAAATGAATATGAAAAGGGCAACGGTTACTGAATAGCCGATGCCCTTTTTTAACAGCGAGCTTACTGTGCGTGATATTTCGTGCTTGTCACCGCGCATCTGCGCCTCGGTAAGCTCGGGGATTATAAGCTCGGCAAGAGCAATGAGAATGCAGGCAGGGAAGGACAGAATGGGCATTACCATGCCTTGAATAGTGCCATAGCCGGATAAAGCGCGGTCTGGTGAGTATCCCGCTGCCTTAAGTCCGCGCGGTACAAGAAGATGCTCGAGGGTTGATAAAGCGGAGCGGGCGTAAGTAGAAAACGCAAGCGGCAGCGCAACCTGGAGCATTCTCGAGGTAAGCTTAAGCCTGCGCTGACTGCCGCCGCAGCAGCTCTGACGGTCGGTCAGATAGAATATGAGCATACAAATAAACGAGATGATATCGCCTGCGACAGAGCCGAGCATCACGGCGGCGCAGTTTTTTTCAATATCGTCGGCAGGGGAGTGCATAAGGAAGAAGGCGACAAGCCCGATTGTTATAATCTGCTCGGACAAATGCACAAGTGTCGGCTTCCACACTCTGCCGCAGGCGGTGAAGTAACCGCTCATAACCGAGGATAAGGACAGAAACGGCATGGAAAATGCCAAGATGCGCAGGGATTTAACCGTTCTTGCGTCGCCAATCCACAAAAAGCCTATGGGCTCAGCGCAAAACCACAGAACAAGCATTGCCGCAAGTCCGAAGAAAATGCTGTATACAAAGCATCTGCGCATTGCAGCACTTATTCCGCTGCTTCGCTCAAGCCCTATTTCCTCGGATACAAGGCGCGTTGCGGCAAAGCGTATGCCCGATATTGCGAAGGTTGTGCACAAAAATGATACTGACACCACAAGCTGATAAAGCCCGATGCCCGCGGAGCCGATGCGTCCTGCAAGCCACACCTGAAATGCCATGGAAATGAGGCTCATAGCCAAGGATGAGCCTGTCAGCAGCGCGGTATTCATAATAAGACGCTTCCGTTTAACCATACGAAATTGTATGACGGGACATTTATGTACATGCGTTGAATTTGCTGCATTCCAAAGAACAACACTAATAAAAAACCGGTAATACTCGTGTGTATTACCGGTTTTTTTGTTATTTGTCGGGCCAGGGTACAGGGGTCTGTCCCTTGTCGATTATGAGGTAGGCATTGTCTGCAAGCTCAGCCATAGGTGTGTCGGTCAGTGAGTCAGAGTAAAAGCTGTTTACCCTGCAATTGGGGTATTCCTCATAAAACCTTCGAACCTTTTCCTCACCGAAGCAGTTTTCACCGAGAATTTTGCCCGTTTTCATATCCATCCTTGTCGCGATGAGTGAAATGCCGAGCTTATCGGTCATCGGCTTTACAAGAAATTCGGGAGAAGCGGAGATTACAAGGTCATCGTCTTTGCGCTGCTTGAGATACCACGGGCAAATCCATGATTCGTGCTTTTCCCAGAACTTTTTAACATCGCCGTCAAGGTTCGGGATTAAGCGGATAAAGAAGAATGCGCTTTCCTTGAGTCTGTCCTTGGAGATAATTCCGAGCTTATAAAGCAGCCAGCGGATAAAAGCTATCGGCAGGCATATAAGAAAAATCCACGGATGCCGCCTTGATTCCCAGGTAACGAAGGTTACCGAGGAATCGGGGTAAAATATTGTTTTATCGAAATCGTAAATATTCATTCTATACCAATCCTGAGCGTTCTTGTAGCGTTGAGTATTGCGAGAATAAGAACGCCTACATCAGCGAATACGGCAAGCCACATATTTGCAATGCCGATTGCGCCGAGAACCATTATAGCAAACTTTACAAGCAAAGAAAACCATATATTTTGCTTTGCTATGCTGACAGTTCGCTTTGAAATGCTGATTGCGAGAGGAAGCTTTGCTATATCGTCGTCCATAAGCACGATATCGGCAGCCTCGATTGCGGCATCGGAGCCCATAACGCCCATTGCCACGCCTACATCGGAGCGGGCAAGCACGGGAGCGTCGTTAATTCCGTCGCCTACGAAAATCAGCGAGCCGGTGTGTTTGCTGCGCAGAAGCTCCTGAACTGCGACGACCTTGTCAGCAGGCAGCAGCTCGGTGTATACATTGTTTACGCCCAGTGCCATACCGACAGTCTGACCGGTTGCATCAGCATCACCGGTGAGCATAACGGTCTTTTCAACTCCCAGCGAGTAAAGGTCACTTACTGCCTGTTTTGCGCCTTCCTTAATGCGGTCATCAATGATTATATAGCCGCCGTATATGCCGTCTGCTGCGACATGAACAACGGTGGAATGTCCCTGCGGAATCTGAGCTGTAATGCCGTTTGCGGTCATGAGTGCGGCATTGCCGACCAATACCTTTCTGCCACATACCATAGCCTCAACGCCGCGTCCGGCAAGCTCGCGCACATTGGTAATAAGTGAACGGTCGGGAAGCTTTTTACAGGCCTTGCGCAGCGACTGAGCGATGGGGTGGCTTGAGTAGCTCTCAGCAGCGGCTGCAAGTGTAACGAGGTCCTCGCTGCTTATGCCGATAGGCTCAACGCCGATGACAGAGAAGCTGCCCTCGGTAACGGTGCCGGTTTTGTCCATAACAACGGTGCTTGTGTCTGCAAGCGCCTCAAGGTAGTTGGAGCCCTTAATGAGAATGCCGTGCTTTGATGCGCAGCCGATACCGCTGAAGAAGCTGAGAGGCACGGAAATTACAAGTGCGCAGGGGCAGGAGATAACGAGGAAGATAAGCGCTCTTCTTATCCATTCTGCCCAGTTGCCGTCGATGAGCGAGGGGACAATGGCAAGAATAACGGCAAGCGAAACCACAACGGGCGTGTAGATTTTTGCAAAGCGGGTAATGAGTGTTTCGCGGCGGGATTTGCTTGCTGCGGAGTTTTCAACAAGCTCAAGAATCTTGGAAACGGTAGATTCCTTGAAGGTGCTTGTAACTCTTATGTGCAGCACACCGCTGAGGTTAACGCAGCCGGAAACAACCTCCTGACCTGTGCGCACGCTTCTCGGCATTGACTCACCCGTGAGAGCGGAGGTATCAACGGTGCTTTCACCGTCAATGACAACGCCGTCAAGGGGAATGCGCTCGCCGGGGCTTACTACGATTTCAGTGCCGATTCTTATTCTGTTCGGGTCAACTTTTCTGAGCTCGCCCTTGTACTCAACGCAGGCGTAGTCGGGACGGATGTCCATAAGCTCGGTGATTGAGCGGCGGCTTTTGTCAACGGCATAATCCTCAAAGCATTCACCAATGCGGTAGAAGAGCATAACCGCAACGGCCTCGGGATACTCGCCTATGCATATTGCGCCGATTGAAGCGATTGCCATAAGGAAGTCCTCGTCAAGCAATTCACCGTGCAGAAGCTTTTCAATAGCCTCCTTCAGGACCTCAAAGCCCGAAAGAAGATAGGGGACAAGGAACAGCGCAAGAACAAGCCACTTGTTCATGCGGCTGTTTGCACCGGTGATAATCCAGACTGCGGCAAGCAGAATGGCGCTTATGCCAATAAGTATAAGCTCAGAGAGCAGACTGTGCTCGTGCTCGTGATGATGTTCGTGTTCGTGCATAATATCACTCCTCAATGTGCTCGATACCCATATTGATAATCGAGAAAATGTGCTCGTCGTCAAGAGAATAGAAAACGGTCTTGCCCTCACGGCGATATTTTACGAGTCTGCTTGAGCGCAGAATCTGAAGCTGATGTGAGATTGCCGACTGCGATGCGCCTAAAAGCTTTGACAGGTCGCATACGCACATTTCGGATTTTGACAGCGCGTACAGAATGCGGATTCTCGTTGAGTCACCGAATACGCGGAAAAACTCCGAAAGCTCACAGAGCAAACCCTCATCGGGCATCTCGTGCCCGACATCGCTGACGATATGCTCGTGAACCGTTTTTTCGGCGCAGGTATATTCGTTCATTACAAGCCTCCAATATATGAATGAATGTTCATATGTGAATATTACACCCGAAAGCAGCAAATGTCAAATCTGCATTGACATAATTTTTACCTAAGTTATTATTCCTTGACATAACGGCGCTGCAATGATATATATAAACAGAGGTGTATGATATGAGAGGTTCAGTACTTAAGGAAATACTTGAGGAGCAGGGTATAAGCGTCAGTGAGCTTGCCCGCAGAATAGATATTCCCAAGCAGACGCTTTACAGCATGGTCAACAGAAACAATCAGAAGGTGGATTTCGACCTGATGATGCATATCTGCTCCGAGCTTAATGTTCCCGTTGAGCGTATGTGCGAGGATGTTGAGCTGCCGAGCCTTCCCGATAATGACGAATGGCAGCTTGTCAGCCGTTACAGAAGGCTCGATGAGCAGGGCAGAAGCCTTGTAGACCTTGTAATAGACCACGAGCTCGAAAGAGTTGAAGGTGCTGACGAGGTTGTTGACGAAACAAAGATTATACCGCTTTACTCAACACCTGCCGCCGCGGGCTATGCATCTCCGGCGTTCGGCGATGATTATAACGACTATGAAGTGCCGAAAAGCAGCTCGGCTGATTTTGCGGTACGCATTGACGGCGATAGTATGGAGCCGTACATTGCAGACGGCTCTGTAGTGCTCTGTAAGCGCGGTGCAATTATCCGTGACGGTGATGTCGGTCTGTTCTTTGTAGACGGTGATATGAAGTGCAAGCAGTACTGTCAGGACTATGCAGGCAATGTGTATCTGTTTTCGGCAAACCGCAACAGAGCCGATGCGGATGTTGAGATAAAAGCAAGCTCCGGAATTACGCTGTTGTGCTTCGGCAAGGTGCTCACGGAAAAGCCCATACCACTGCCCGGGCAGTGAACGCAGGGGAGAGTATGCTTGCACGGAGTAATATTAAAATTAAAAAAGCTCTACAGTCCAAGACTGTAGAGCTTTTTGCTTACTTATTATGCATCGTATGCGTAGGTGAAGCTTACTCCGGGATAACGACTCTGCGGGTTAACTCTTGCACCGTTTATGTACATCTCAAAGTGCAGGTGAGCACCGGTTGACATACCGGTTGAACCGACATAACCGATGGTCTGACCTCTTGAAACGGTCTGACCTGCGGATACTGCGCGGGAACTCATATGAGCATAGAGAGTCTGCATTCCGTTGCCGTGGTCAATCATAACATAATTGCCGTAGCCGCCGTTCCAGCCATCGCTGGACTCAACAACTCTGCCGCTGTCAGCAGCGTAAATTGCACTGCCGTATCCTGCACCGACATCGGTACCGCCGTGGTTCTTGTATTCACCGGTAACGGGGTGAGTACGGGGACCCTGACGGCTTGTTATGTAAGTGCTGTAGGAGGGCCATACGAGATTTCCGGTACCTACTGCGCTGCCGCCGCTGGTGTTGCCGCTATCGTTATTGTTTTTATTGTTCTGCTGCTCTTTTTCTCTCTGAGCGGCTTCTTCGGCCTTCTTCTGCTCGTTGAGCTGCTTTACCTTTGCGTTAATCTGGCTCTGGAGCGCACTTTCCTGGCTCTGAAGACCGCTGAGTACGGATGCGTTTGCGTTAATATCGCTCTGCAGGGAGCGGATAACATTAGCTGCTTCGTTGATATCGCTCTGCAGGCTATCCTTGAGAACTGCAAGCTCAGCCTTGTTTTCCTTCATCTCAGCCTGAGCCTTCTCATACTCAGACTTAACAGCCTTGAGGTTTACAACGGATTCCTTGTAGTTTTCCTCAAGCTCCTTGTCGCTCTTCATGATATCACCGATATCATCGATAAGGCTGAGGAACTCGGAAATGCTGTTTGCACCGAAAAGAACCTCGATATAATTATATCTGCCGCTCTCTTCCATTGCGCGAATACGAGTCTTGTATTTTTCAAGCTGCTCGTCCGCAACCTTCTGAGCCTCGTCGACCTCTTTGGTCTTCTGCTCAATAAGGCCATCGTGGAGCTTAATCTGCTCTTCCAGATTCATAATCTGCTGATTGGTAAGAGCGAGCTTGCTGTCAAGTGCGGTTTTAAGCTCAACCTGATTTGACTGCTTGCCTCTGAGAGAGTTAATCGTTGCCTGATATTCAGATGCCTGCTCGGACAACGCACTCTTCTGACTCTTGAGAGCGTCAATTTCTGACTGCGTTGTTGCTGCGGAAGCGGGTGCGGGCATAAAGCCGAACACAAGACCTGCTACCATTGCAAACGCAAGAACAAGTGTACATATAGGTTTGATGATTTTGCTTTTCATAAAAATCTCCATTCGTCTTTGGCTGGAAATCGTAATTTCCAATCATACTCAATTGGAAGCTATCAACTTGTATATTATACACCATTTGTCAAGTTAATTGTTAACAGAATGAAAAAAGCGCCCGGATAAATATCCGAGCGCTTTGAATCAGTTGATTAGAACAGACCGGTTGCAGTGAAGATAGCTGCGAAAACGGTGGAAACAACAGTCATCAGCTTGATGAGGATGTTGATGGAAGGACCGGAGGTATCCTTGAAGGGGTCGCCGACGGTGTCGCCGACAACAGCTGCCTTGTGAGCCTCGGAGCCCTTGCCGCCGTGGTTGCCTTCCTCAATGTACTTCTTTGCGTTGTCCCATGCGCCGCCTGCGTTGGACATGAACATAGCCATCATAACGCCAGCAACGAGAGAGCCTGCGAGAAGACCTGCAAGAGCAGTGGAGCCGAGAATCAGACCGACTGCCAGAGGAGCGATAACTGCCATGATACCGGGAACCAGCATTTCCTTAAGAGCGGAGGTGGTGGAGATAGCAACGCAAGTCTTGTAGTCGGGCTTTGCAGTGCCTTCCATAACGCCGGGAATCTCACGGAACTGACGGCGAACCTCTTCGATCATGCTGTATGCAGCCTTGGAAACGGAGTCCATGGTCATTGCGGAGAATACGAAGGGAAGCATGCCGCCGATGAGCAGACCGATAACTACGGTGGGGCTGGTGAGTGCAACCTCAGCAGCGTTCAGGCCGGTAGCCTCGGTGAAGGATACGAACAGTGCGAGTGCAGTAAGAGCAGCGGAGCCGATTGCGAAGCCCTTGCCCATTGCAGCGGTGGTGTTGCCGATAGCGTCGAGCTTATCGGTAATCTCGCGGACGGAGTGGTCAAGACCGCTCATCTCAGCGATGCCGCCTGCGTTGTCAGCGATGGGGCCGTATGCGTCAACAGCAACGGTGATGCCGGTGGTGGAGAGCATGCCGACTGCTGCAAGTGCGATACCGTACAGGCCGGAGAACTTGTATGCGAGGAAGATGCCTACGCAGATGAGGATTACGGGAATCCAGGTGGACATCATGCCGACAGCGGTGCCGGAGATGATGGTGGTTGCGGAGCCGGTCTCAGACTGCTGAGCAATCTTCTTAACGAACTTGTAGTCGCCGGAGGTGTAAATCTCGGTGATGATGCCGATTACGAGACCGACAATAAGACCGGAGATGATTGCGATGGATGCGCCGAAGCCGCCGAGCATAACCTTGCTGAATACGAGGGATGCGATGACGACGAGCAGAGCGGAAACATAAGAGCCCATCTTAAGAGCCTTGTGGGGGTTTGCGCCTTCCTTACCGCGAACGAAGAAGGTTGCGATAACAGAAGCGAGAATGCCGCAAGCAGCAATTACGAGGGGGAAGATAACGCCGTTGGAACCGGAGATAGCAACTGCGCCGAGGGTCATTGCGGAGATGATTGCACCGACATAGCTCTCGAAGAGGTCAGCGCCCATACCTGCAACGTCGCCTACATTGTCGCCAACATTGTCAGCGATAACAGCGGGGTTACGGGGGTCGTCCTCAGGGATACCGGCCTCGACCTTACCAACGAGGTCCGCGCCGACATCAGCAGCCTTGGTGTAGATACCGCCGCCGACACGAGCGAACAGTGCGATGGAGGAAGCACCGAGGGAGAAGCCGAAGAGAACGCGGAGGTCGCCGATGATTATGTAGAGAACGCTTGCGCCGAGGAGACCGAGGCCGACAACGCACATGCCCATTACAGAGCCGCCGGAGAAGGCGATGGACAGAGCCTTGTTCATGCCGCCGGTGCGGGCAGCGTTAGCAGTGCGGACATTTGCCTTGGTAGCAACATTCATGCCGATGAAACCGGCGAGAATGGAGAAGATTGCGCCGCACAGGAAGCAAAGGGAGGTGATCCAGCTATTCAGACCAAAACCGATTGCTACGAACAGAATAACAATGAAAATTGCAAGGATCTTATACTCTGCGAACAGGAAAGCGCGTGCGCCTTCGCTGATAGCGGAGGATATTTCCTTCATGCGATCGGTGCCTGCATCCTGCTTGGAAACATATGCGATCTTGTAGAAAGCAAAGAGCAGAGCAACGACTGCCAGCGCGGGGGCCAGCCAGATAAGAGAATCCATATTCAATTCACTCCTAATAAAATATTGACATAAAATGATATAAAAATAGGACCGATAATGTATTTTATACTAAAGAGGGCAAAAAATCAATTCAATTTTAGGCGGCTTTCGTATATAATCAACAAATTTATCAATATCTACGAAAGTGCAATAATTTGCAAGGTTTTGGTGTGCAAAACACACAAAAATTATCAATCCGATGTTTTGACATTGATATTTCCGTATCAAATATTGCCAATTATCAGACAAACATGGCGCAAAATGATGTATTATGCGTGAAATCTATCGGCATTCTTGCCCAAAAATGCAATCTGCAGTTTTTTTACAAAAATATTAAAAATGTATGTTGGGAAAACTGCTGATTTGTGATACAATATTAAAATCAATTAATTATGTATGGAGGCATTTTAATGCTGCTTAGATTTTCTGCTGCGCTTAGTGCGGCAGCAACCGCGTTGAATGTTATATTGACGGATAAAAGCTTGTCCGCCCCGCGTATGGTTGGGTTTGCCGCTCTGCGTTTTGTTGAATACTTTATGGGGGTTGTACTTTCCTATGTGGCGACAGCACTTGTTGTGACAGAGCTTACAGTAAAGCTTGACGAGCCTCAGGAGGAGCCGTCTAAGTTCTGGCAGTGGAATTTCCGTCAGCTCGCAGAAATTGTATGCTTTTTTATGCGAGTTAACATTAAGGTAGACGGAAGGGAAAAGCTGCCCACAGACCGACGCTACCTTCTTGTATGCAATCACAAATCGCTGTTTGACCCTGTTTCAAAGGCAAAGGTTTTCGGCGATGAAAACTACATCTATATATCAAAGCCGAGCAACTTCAGAATTCCCGTTGCAGGAAAGGTCATGTATAAATGCGGATGCATGGCACTCAACCGCGAGAACAACAGAGAAGCACTTGTTACAATTAAGCGCGCAAGCGAGCTTATCAAAAATGACAAAGCGTCAATAGTAATCTATCCTGAAGGAACCAGAGGCAAAACCGATGAGCTGCTGCCGTTCCATGCAGGCTCGTTCAAGATTGCACAGCGTGCCGGCGCACCTATAGTAGTGGCGGCGGCAATCGGAACGGACAAGGTTGTACATAACTTCCCGTTCAAAGCCTCACAGGTTACAATTGATATAATTGATGTGCTGGACGAAGAATTTGTTAAGACCCACAGCACAAAGGAAACCGCGGAGAAAGCACAGAGCATAATTCAGGCAAGACTTGACCGCGAACTCAACAAGGAGAACTGCAGTAACAATGCTTAAGCTCTTAAGATACATGAAAAGCAGGGAATGGGTGTTTTTCCTCATCAGCCTTGTCTTTATAATATCTCAGGTCTGGCTTGACCTTAAGCTGCCCGACTATATGTCGCAGATTACAAAGCTCGTTGAAACACCGGGCAGCGCAATGGCGGATATATGGCACTCCGGCGGTATGATGCTGCTCTGCTCATTAGGCAGCCTTGCATCATCCATTACGGTATGCTTCCTCGCATCAAGAATTGCGGCAAGCTTTTCAAAGCGTGTTCGCACCGCAATGTTTGATAAGGTTGAATCCTTCTCAATGGAGGAGATAAACGCATTTTCAACCGCAAGCCTCATTACCCGCTCGACAAACGATGTAACTCAGGTTCAGATGCTTGTCGTAATGTCGATGCAGGTGGTCATCAAGGCTCCCGCAATGGCAGTATGGGCAATTACGAAGATTGCAGGTAAGGCATGGCAGTGGTCGGTGGCAACGGGTGTCGCCGTGGCTGTCATTTCCGTTGTTATGGCAATTGCAATGGTGCTGACCTTCCCGAGATTCCGCCGCGTTCAGTGGCTGCAGGATGCACTTAACCATGCAGCAAGAGAAAACCTCACAGGTATACGCGTTGTCCGCGCATACAATGCCGAGGAGTATCAGGAAAAGAAGTTTGAAAAGGCAAATACCGATTTGCTTGAAAATCAGCTGTTTGCAAACCGCACAATGACGCTCATTGCTCCCGTTATGAGTCTTGTCATGAACTGCCTGAGTATGTCCATTTACTGGATTGGCGCAATTCTCATCAGCGCAGTTGCTGCTGACAGCGTAACGGCAATTGCAACACGCGTTGACATTTTTGCCGATATGATAGTGTTCATGTCATACGCCATGCAGGTAATAATGTCGTTCATTATGATAGTAATGGTGTTTATCATCACGCCGAGAGCGCTTGTCGCCGCTAACCGCATTAATGAGGTGCTCATGACCGAGCCTAAGATTGTTGACGGCAGCTACGACGGAAAGTCTGCTGATAAAGGAATGCGCGGCGAGGTTGAGTTTAAGAATGTCAGCTTTACATATCCAGGCGGCAGCGGAAGCGTGCTTTCAAATATAAGCTTCACTGCTCACCGCGGCGAAACCGTTGCGTTTATCGGCTCAACGGGCTCGGGCAAGACTACGCTTGTAAATCTCATTCCGAGATTTTACGATGCTACCGAGGGAGCGGTGCTTGTTGACGGCGTTGATGTAAGACAGTATGAGCTTAATAAGCTCTGCGAAAAGCTCAGCTATGTATCTCAGCGAGCAGTTATGTTCTCCGGAAGCGTTGCGGATAATATTGCCTTCGGCGAGAAGGCACAGAAGGACAGAATCGAAAAGGCACTCAATATTGCTCAGGCAGATGAGTTCATATCCGAGCTTGAGGAGGGCACCGATTCCCATGTCGCGCAGGGCGGTACAAACTTCTCAGGCGGTCAGAAGCAGCGCCTTTCAATTGCAAGAGCGCTCTGCCGCGATGCAGAGATACTCATTTTCGACGATACCTTCTCGGCACTCGACTTTAAGACAGACCGCGAGCTGCGCGATGCTCTTAAGCTCGAAACCGAGGGTGTAACAAAGCTCATAGTTGCGCAGAGAATCGGCACAATTATGAATGCGGATAAAATAATAGTGCTTGACGAGGGCAGGCAGGTCGGTATGGGAACCCATAAGGAGTTGCTTAAGGACTGCGAGGTTTACAGACAGATTGCCCTTTCACAGCTTTCAGAGGAGGAGCTTGCCATATGAGTGGACCGAGACGCGGCAGATTCCCCGATGAAAAGCCGAAAAATTTCAAATCCTCAATGATATCGCTTCTGAGGTATCTCAAGCCGTGGTATGCGGCAATAATCATTTCGCTTGCACTCTCACTGGTGAGCACGGTACTTATACTGATTGCACCCGGAATGATGGCAGACCTTACAAACCTTATAGGTGAGGGCCTGTTTACGCAGATTGATATGCCATCGGTAAAAAAATCAATCGTAAAAATTATATCGGTTTATCTTGCAGGCGGCCTGCTGTCCTGCGTTGCAAGCTTTACCATGATAACCGTAATGCAGAAGCTTGCATGGAATATGCGCAACAGCATTTCCGCAAAGATTAACCGCTTGCCGCTCAAGTACTTTGACAAGGTAAGCATCGGCGATGTAATGAGCCGAGTAACAAACGATGTTGACACCGTAAGCTCCGCGCTCAACTCCAGCATTACAACGCTTGTTCAGGCGGTTGTTCAGTTTGTCAGCGTAACAATCATAATGTTCGCCACAAGCGGAATGATGGCGCTTGCCGCGATAGGCTCGTCAATAATCGGCTTCGTGTTTATGCTGTTTATCATTTCCCGTTCAAAGAAGTACTTCAAGCAGCAGCAGAAAAACCTCGGCGATATGAACGGTCATGTCGAGGAAATGTATTCTGGCCATGACATTGTCCGTGTTTACGGAGCAACCGGTCAGGCAAAGAAAGAGTTCAACCGCATCAACAATAATCTGTACAACAGCGCGTGGAAATCGCAGTTCTTCGGCGGACTTATGCCTCCCTTTATGGGCTTTATAGGCAATTTCGGCTATGTTGCGGTTTGCGTTGTGGGCGCGGTGCTCACAATGAACGGAAAAATCCAGTTCGGCACAATCGTATCCTTCATTGCATATGTCCGTCTGTTCACGAGTCCGCTTTCTCAGATTTCATCTGCGGCAACTCAGCTTATGTCCGCAGGTGCGGCAGGCGAGCGAGTGTTCGGCTTCCTCGAGGAAGAGGAAATGTCCGATGACAGTATGAATACCGCAATGCCCGAAAAGATTTCGGGCGCGGTCGAGTTTGACCATGTGCGCTTCGGCTATCTTGAGGACAAGCCCGTTATCCATGACTTCTCGGCGAATATTAAGCCCGGTCAGAAGATAGCAATTGTCGGTCATACCGGCGCAGGTAAAACAACAATGGTAAACCTCCTCATGCGCTTTTACGAGCTGTGGGGCGGTGAGATACGCATTGACGGTGTGCCAATATCCGAAATGAAGCGCAGCGATGTGCATTCACTGTTCGGCATGGTGCTGCAGGACACATGGCTGTTCGAGGGCACCTACCGCGAGAACATCGTTTACGGCAAGAAAAATGTTTCCGATGAAGAGGTGCGCGCAGCCTGCAAGGCAGTCGGCATGGACCACTTCATTATGACACTCCCCGAGGGCTACGATACTCAGCTCAGCGACAGAAGCAGCCTTTCCGCAGGTCAGCGTCAGCTGCTCACGATTGCACGAGCAATGGTTGAGAATGCCCCGATGATTATTCTTGACGAGGCAACAAGCTCCGTCGATACCCGTACTGAAGCACTCGTTCAGCAGGCAATGTATAAGCTGACCGAAGGCAGGACCTCGTTTGTCATAGCGCACAGACTTTCAACCATCCGCGATGCAGACCTCATCCTTGTAATGGATAAGGGCGATATAGTTGAAAGCGGCACTCATGAGGAGCTGCTGAAAATGGGCGGCCTCTACGGAGAACTGTATTACAGTCAATTTGAAGCAAGGTGAAATTATGAAAAAAGTAGCACTGATTACAGGTTCATCACGCGGCATAGGCAGAGCGGTTGCTCAAAAGCTTGCACATAACGGATATGCCGTGTGTATTAATTGTATAGAGCGGGAGGACAAGGCGCAGGAACTCGTTGATAAGCTTACTGCCGAGGGCTGCGAGGCAATGTACTGCAAGGCAGATGTTGCAGACGGCAATGCGGTAAGAGAAATGGTCAAGGCAGTTGAGGAAAAGCTCGGCCATGTAACGCTCCTTGTCAACAACGCAGGCATTGCAAAGCAGTGTCTTTTCCAGGATATGACCGAGGAATACTGGCGTCATATGTTCGATGTCAACCTAAACGGCATGTTTAACGCAACGCAGGCGGTGCTGCCCAATATGCTGCACGAGCACGCGGGCTGCATAATCAATACCTCGTCAATTTGGGGTCAGCACGGCGGCTCCTGCGAGGTGGCTTATTCCTCGACAAAGCACGCAATAATCGGACTTACCCGTTCACTCGCGCAGGAGCTTGCACCGACGAATATACGCGTTAACTGCGTAGCGCCGGGCGTAATCAACACCGATATGGTGCAGGTGCTCGGCAAGGAAACACTCGATATGCTCGCAGAGGAAACACCTGTAGGCAGACTCGGCACTCCCGAGGATATTGCAGAGCTTGTGTACTTCCTTGCATCTGATGCCGCATCCTTTATTACAGGTCAGGTCATCACCGCCGACGGCGGATTTATGAAATAATGAATAAATAAAAAGGCAGGTCAT
>JAZUJB010000010.1:0-4888 GCA_045642545.1 Oscillospiraceae bacterium | reverse complement strand
TACAAAAGCCGGCTCATCGTTAAATGCCGTTTCGATAAACTCCGCCTCGGGCAGACATTCCTTAAGGTAGCGGTGATTCCAGCAATCACCGAACAGATTTGCATACTCGGGAAACAGTATCTCTATTTTCATTTTGCCGCCTCCCTCTTCTCAAGCTCCGCAAGCACTCCGTCACGCACCTTTTTGGTCGTATCGGGAGTGGTCAGGTCGTGGAGTATGAACACCTTATCCGTGCCGTCAAGCAGAAGCTCGGCAGGCGCGTCAAGCTCATTGTCAACGCAGCGGATTTTTTCCTCGGGCACTCCTGCAAGCAGCAGACGCAGATGGTAATCGTGCACGCGCACACCTCCTGCTACAACGCGGGTGATGCTCTCATCGTTTAAGAACTCAAAGTCCGCGTCATATACCCAGGTCATAATCTCCGTTGTCTTCTTGTAGGTCCTGTCATCGAGCATTACGATGACTTCCTTTTTGCCCGGCTCTGAGCGAATGTAATCGAACACGATTGAGCAGGCAACGGGATTCTGGCCCTTGGTCATATTCGTAATGACCTCAACGCCGTTTTTCTCTGCGCTGGTATAGCGGCTTTTTACAATGCTCATATGCTCAAAGCTGTTTGCAATTGCCTCTGCGCTCAGACCAAAGGTGCGCAGCATGGTAACAACGGTAAGCTGATTATAGACATTGAACTTGCTGGTGCTGATGATGGGATAGACCTCTTCGCCCTCGGCGGTGCGTACGGTGAAGTTGTTCTTTTCCCAATTGGGTGCGGCTGTAAAATCAGCCTCGGGTGAGGCGAAGTCGCAGTTTGTGCACTTCATTTTGCCGATATGGTGGTAGCGCACGAATTCGTAGTCGAGCTTGTGGCTGCAGATGGGGCAGACGCGCACATCGTTTATGATGTTCACGCACTCGTCTCTGTCGGTTTCGACTCTGTCAAGGGAGAAATAGGTGCGCTTGTTGTTCGGCTTCAAGCGGAAGCTTATGGGGTCGTCTGCGTTGAGAATCATATGCGTATCGTCGGGCAGAGCGCGCTCGATGACGGAGCTTATGAATTCCGCGTGGGCATTGCGGCCTATCGAATCACGGAACAGATTGGTGCAGACAGCGTAGGTCGGGTGGACATAGGCATAAATCTTCAGCGAGCTGCGTTCGTCAACCTCAAACAATGCGAGCTCCTTCTTGACCTTGCCGAAAAGATTTGCCTCGGCAAGCAGCGAGCTTGCAATGCCCGCGTCAATGTTAGAGCCTGCTTTGTTGTTCAGAACATCGTAGCCGTTTTCGGTAAGCACATCGAGCAGCATATTACAGCAGGTGGTCTTACCGTTTGTACCCGTGACGGTGATAATGGTCTTGGGCTTGTCTATGCGGCCGAGAAAATCGGGGCAAAGCTTTATTGCAATCTTTCCTGGGAAATAGCTTGCGTTCATGCCCAGCAGCTTCTGAAGCAGCATTGCTGCCTTACTTATCCACAGGGCAATTATGAATCTCAAATTCTTCTTCATATCCAACCTCTGTTTTTTAGTGTTGTAAATTGTATTATATCCCTTTGCTGCATATATTGTCCACATATTTTTAATTGACACAGGTGCAGTATCTACTGTATATTGACAATATAATACAACACGGAGGGTAAACTATGGAATGGTATGTGTATGTTATGATTGCAGCGCTTGCCGTAATCTGCTATGTTGTTGTAATTGACGCCCGCACAAAGCGCGCAGTCAAGGAAAAGAAGGCTGCCGAAAAGGCCGCAAGAAAGAAATCCGGAGCAAAGAAGAAAAAGAAGAAATAGGCCGAGAAATTTATATTAAAAAAATTTCATAAAAATTGTTGACAAGCAGAAAAAAATCTGTTATATTAACTGAGCCGTGGCCGAGTGGTTCAGTCGGTTAGAACGCCGGCCTGTCACGCCGGAGGTCGAGGGTTCAAGTCCCTTCTCGGTCGCCACATGCCCCTTTTTACAAGGGGCATAATCTTTGCTGCTGTAGCTCAGTAGGTAGAGCGCATCCTTGGTAAGGATGAGGTCACCAGTTCGAATCTGGTCAGCAGCTCCAGAAAAGCAGTTACCCATTAGGGTAGCTGCTTTTTTGCTTTTTGTTCTTTTCCTGCTTGCATGCCTGGTTTATAATAGGCTTATCACAAAACCGAGGATTTTTATGGAGCTTGAGATTAGCCGCAGCGACAGAAGGTCGTTTGCAATTCAGATAAAACAGAATAAGCTCATTGTCCGCGCACCTCGCAGGGCAAGCGATGAGGAGATAAACGCACTTCTGCGCAAAAATCAGAAGTGGATTGAAAAGCACGAGGCAAAAGCGCAGGAGCGCCAAAAGGAGCTTGAATCCTGCCGCAAGCTGACTGAGGATGAGCTACAAGACCTTTACGATAAGGCAAGGGAGATAATCCCCGAGCGCGCTGCATACTACGCGCCGCTTGTGGGCGTAAGCTACGGGCGCATTACAATCCGCAGTCAGCGCACAAAGTGGGGAAGCTGCAGCGCAAAGGGCAATCTCAACTTCAACTGCCTGCTTATGCTTGCGCCCATTGAGGTTCTCGACAGCGTTGTTGTGCACGAGCTATGCCACCGAAAGCAGATGAACCATTCGGACAGATTCTACGCCGAGGTGCTGCGGGTTTTCCCCGAATACCGCAAATGGCACGGGTGGCTTAAGGACAACGGCGATGCGCTTACGGCAATGCTGCCCTGACAGAAACATAAAAACACTGCGCAGTTTTGCGCAGGGTTTTTTGTTATTCAGCTTTGCCAGGTCAATGGCAGGAACTTTTCATAAAGCAGCTTTGCAAACTGGCAGCTTGTGAACGCGGCAAACTTCTGAAACTGGTCAGACTTTCTGCTGTCGGCAAAGTCGCAGACGCTCTTGGCGATTATCGGCACCGGACGGGGCTCAACTGCGTGCTCTGCAGCATACATAACCGCATAAGACTCCATATCCAATCCGGCGGTGTTGTGGAAGCTATGACGAATCTGCTTGTTGAGCACTTCCTTATTTGCCACCACGGCACTGCCGCTTGCCATAGGGCCGATATAAACATGCGTCTCATTCTCAACGGACTCCACCGCTGCCTGTACATAGGGAAGCAGCCAGTCCTTCATATTTACAACGGTGGGGCGGGGAATGAAACCGATATCGCCGAATTTTATATCTGCTTTTTCCGGACTGACAAACTTGCCTGCAGAGTAATTCCATACCGTATCGGCCAGCACCACATCGCCGTACATCTGTTCCTCCACCTCCGGCAAAACAACGCCGGCGGCAATGCCCACCATAATGAGATACATAGGGCGGTAGTGCTCAATCAGCTTCATTGACAAGGTTGCGCTTGCGGTCATACCCATTTCATCCTGCCGCGCCGTTACGATTTTGTAGGATTCGCCGTCACGGATAAAGCTTGCCTCGTAGTAAAGCTGGGCATCGCCTTCAAAATAATGCTCCTGCCAGTCATACATACGCATAATGGCTTCGGTCTCCGTTTCGGTAACGCTTATAAGTGCAACTGTTGACTGATATTTCTTCATCTGTTTCCCTCGCTTCATTCGACATTTACTTAGTCATAATACTATCGGCAAAGCCTGTAATCTCAAATATATTTACGCTATGTTATTTAGCTTTACGGCTTAACAGTATCTCTCTGTTGACAAGACCGAGCTTGCCTGCCTGATTAAGCAGGATGTTCGGCAGGAGGAACTGGTCGGAGCCCGTGTCGATAAAGTCAAACACGGCATCGCAGGCCAAAGCAACGGCAAGCGCCTCCATAGGTATGCCGAGCTGAGCAAGCAGCACTGTATAGGATGCCATTGCTCCGCCGGGTATGGGCGGTGTTGCAACTGCAAGAATGCAGACAGTCAGCATCATAACCGCAATCCAGGATGCAGACACGCTCAGACCGTAGAACTCGGCAAAGAACAGCGAAACTATCATATAGTTTATTGCCGTGGTGGGCTTGGAGGTTACCATACCAAGCGGCACGCCGAATGAGCTTATCTTTTCATCAATTCCGTAGCCCTTGCTGCAGGCATTCATATTGGTACCGAATGCCGCCGCTGATGATGCGGTTGTCAGCGCAATAATAAGTGTCGGCAAGCCCTTTTTCACAAGCAGGGACGGACTTACTCTGTTTCTCAGCGATGTGTATCCCACAATACCTGCAATAAGCAGTACAATCGCGCATATGAACACGGCAAACAGCTTGCCGATTCCCGACAGCACGCCTGCCATATCTCCCCACATCATTTTTAGCAAAACGATGAAAATGAAGTACGGCACAAGCTTGCTTATCGCCTCAATGAGAAACTGCACAATATAGTTTATCTGCTCAACAACCGTAGCCACGAAGGCGGTTTTCTGTCCTAAGAACAGCATTGCAATGCCGATTGTAACGGCAAGGAAAATAATCTGAAGCGTGTTGCCGTTTATGAAGGGGCTGAAAATGTCCTTCGGAATTATTCCGAGTAGCATCTCAACTACCGACGACACCTCTCCCGAGCCGCCGGTGCCGCCGGAAAAGTCAAGGGAGAAGAACGGAAGGCACAGCAAGCCTATCAGAACAACCGCAATGAATATTGTACCGACATAGCTCATAATGAGCTTCTTGCCGACACGCTTGAGTGTTGCGGCATCGCCTATGCCGTATATGCCCCACGCAACGGCGAGGAATATCATAGGCCCTGCAATGCAGCCTAAAACATCGAGGAAGGTATCGTTGAGCGGCACGATGACATTATCCATCAGCATCGCTCTGACACCGTCGGTCAGCAGAAGTCCGAGCGAGCCGATAATAAGCGCCGAAACGATTGTAATCGCAAGCGACACCGCGGGATTAAGGCCCTTGCGCTTAATTCTGAAGTAATATTTATTGGTTTCGCCCG
>JAZUJB010000009.1:0-6837 GCA_045642545.1 Oscillospiraceae bacterium | reverse complement strand
AAATTGAAAAAATGCTGAAAATCTGAGGCTTTAATAAAACGGCGGAGAGATTTCCTCACCGCCGTTATTGTTATTGTTCTTTCTGCCAAACAACGCAGCCGTTTATTATTGTTGCAGCGGCTGAGGAATCAATCTCCAACGGGCTGCCGTCATAAATTGCAATATCAGCATCCTTGCCCACCTCAAGTGTTCCGAGCCTGTGGTCAACGCGGCAGATGCGCGCGGCATTTATCGTTATTGCTTTGAGCGCCTCGTATTTGCCGAGACCTTCCTTTGCGGCTAATGCGGCGCACAAGGGCAAATACTGAATACGGGAAACGGGGTGGTCGGTTGTAAGCGCAACGAGCACGCCCGCGCGGTGCAGTATTCCTGCTGTTTTGAAGTCGGAGTGGCATACCTCGTTTTTGCTGCGCGAGGCAAGCGAGGGGCCGACAATAGCGGGAAAGCCCGATTCGGCAATCTGCTCGGGGATAAGATGTCCCTCGGTGCAGTGGTCAAGCGTAAGACCCAAACCGAATTCCTCGGCAATGCGAATTGCGGTGAAAATGTCGTCGGTGCGGTGAACATGCGCTTTGAGTGGTATTTTACCCTCAAAAAGCTCGCGGTAGCACTCCGTTTCAAACTCCGCAGGCCCTGCATTGCCGTCTTTTTCGTCATCAAAATACTGCCGCGCGATGAAAAGCTCCTCACGGATAAGTGAGGCAATGCCCATTCTCGTAATCGGCATATTGCCGTTCGTGCCGTAGCAGACCTTGGGGTTTTCACCGAAGGCAATCTTGATTGCGGCGGGTGCGAGAACAATCATATCGTCGACGCGGCGACCATCGGTTTTGATGAAAGCAAACTGACCGCCGATTGCATTTGAGCTTCCCGGGCCGACCATTGCGCCCGTAATGCCTGCGGCAAGCGCGTTGTGGAAGGCGCTGTCCATGGGATTGATTGCATCAATGGCGCGCATACAGGCGGTTACGGGATTTGTGCTTTCGTTGCAATCATCACCCTGCCTGCCGGACTTTTCCTCGGAAATGCCGATGTGGCTGTGCGCATCGATAAAGCCGGGGAAAACCTGCATGCCCTTAGCATCGAAAATCCGCATATCCGGAGAAGGATTAATGTGCTTGGCAAGCTGCACGATTTTGCCGTCAACCGCAAGCAAATCGGCCTTTACCGGCTCGTCCTTGAGCATAGTGTTTAATATACCGTTTTTAATCAGCAGCATAGTTTTTACCTCGAAAATGTATTTTACATGTATATCTTTTGCGATAATGTGGCAAGCTATTCATGCATTAAATGCAATTACTTTTTGGAGGAAAAACAATGAGCAATAATCAGAATAATCAGAACCAGCGCAATCAGGAAAACCAGCGCAACCAGCAGAATAACAAAAACAACCAGAATCAGCAGAACAACCAGAATAACCAGAACCAGCAGAACAAAGAGAACCAGCGCAACCAGGAAAATCAGCGCAACAGATAAAAATATCTGAAAAATTAAGAGCCGCCCGTGCTTTGTGCATAGGGCGGCTCTTTTCTCTTTGGGAAAAGTATGATAGAATAATAAAAAACCGTTGGAGGTCAAGGCTATGACACTGTGCATTATCTGTGTGGCAATCGGCGCATTGCTGCTTGCAGCATACATACCCGCAAAAATCAAGGAATATTCAACGAGAGTAACCATGCTCAAATCATTAGTGTCCGTGATGTTTATTGCAACTGCGGTTGCTGCTGCGGGAGTCGGCGGCTTCGGCAGCTTTGCGGGTCTTCTCATTCTCGGCCTGCTTTTCGGACTTTTAGGCGATATATGGCTTGACCTTAAATTCGTGTATCCCGATGAGGACACGCTGTACACCTATGCGGGCTTTGCGGTGTTTGCCGTAGGACATCTGCTGTTTATCGCGGCGCTGCTTCTCAATTACGCGGACTTTGCCAAGCCTTTGTACATAGTTGTACCCGTAGTTATTTCAATCATTGCAGGCATTGTGAATGTTAAGCTCGGCCCCGTTATGAAGCTTGACTTCGGCAAGTTCAAGGGCATATCAATGCTCTACGGTGCAATACTTTTCTCAATGACTCTCATTTCCGGCTCACTTGCGCTTATGAACGGCTGGCAGCTTACAACCCTCAACCTTATGTTCATCGGCGGAATTTCATTCCTTGTTTCCGACCTTGTCCTCAGCGGCACCTACTTCGGCGGCAAGGAAAGACCCATTGACATCATTCTCAACTACATCACCTATTACGGCGCGCAGTTTATCATTGCGCTTTCAATTGCATTCATCTGACATAAGAACACATCTTATCGGGAGACAATATGCGGAAAACCATCAGTGAAAAACGGAATAAGTTTGCTGACAGAGCGCTGCGCAACGACAAGGTACGCGAGTCATTTGAGAGCTCGTGGTATATTCATGCGCGCATGTTCGGCGATATAATGGAGCCTGCGTTTGTCGACGATATGGCATCGCGCATTGAGCTTGTTGCCGCGCTGAATTTTATCAGCCGCAACGATGTTGCAAAGGGCATGAGCAAACTGAACAGGCTGTATCCCGCCTGCAAAACCGATGAGGATTTTGCCGCGTGGTACTTCTTTATGGGCCTTTGCTGCGAGCGCGTCAGGCTGCTTGACAGAGCGGCGATTATGCTCGCGGAATCGGCAAAGCGCGAGCCGAAGTTTTACATGGTATATCTCATGCTTGCAAAATGTCTGCACGAAACAAAGCACTACGAGGCGGCGGTTTCGGGCTATTACAGCGCGCTTGAGCTTGTGCTGAACAGACCGAAAAAGGACGAGGTGCCTGCGGTGCGCGATGAGCCGCTTATAGGCTCGCTGCACGGCAATATGGCAAACTGCCTTGTTATGATGCGCAGATACGATGAGGCCGAGTACGAGCTTTACGAGGCGGAAGGCTGCAATTACGACCCGCCGATGCTCAATCTGACATGGGCAATGCTGTACGCGGCAACCGACCGCAAGCAGAAGGCGCGTGAGCGCATGGCGCTGCTTCGCGAGAAGCTGCCCGAGGCGGAGTCAAAATCGGTGCTTATGATTGAGGAAATCCTCGCTCAGAAAAACTCCCGCTTCTGTCTGCAGAAGGTTGAGCCTTCAAAGCTTAAGGCATTTTGGGATTGGTTTCTTACAAAAGAGGCGGATATGCGCGCAATGCTGAACGGACAGTTTGGAATAAATCCGTTTGAGGAAATGAACAGACGCCTAAACGAAATTTTCTCCTTCAAGGGTGAGGCAGTGCTGTTTAATATAAGCCCCGAGCAGGAAAAAACCTGCATCAGCTTCTTTGATAACTACAATCTGACATTTGAGATATGGCTTGAAAGGCTTGTTGACCTTGCGCCTAAGCAGCTCAAGGAAAACTGGAACTTCTATGCGGTGCATTGAGGAGAAAACTATGAATTATCAGGAGTTTGAGATTATCCCCGCATTTTCCGAAAAGGAAAAAATCGCAGAGCTTTTCAGCGAATATACGCAGTATCTTGTGGATAACGACCCCGTGTTTGCCGAGTATCTGCAGCTTCAGAAATATGACGATGAGCTTGCAGACCTTGAGCATAAGTACGGTATGCCCGACGGCAGACTTTACATTGTCCTTGACGGCGATAAGGCGGTCGGCTGCGTCGGTCTGCGAAAAATCGATGCTGAGTCCTGCGAGCTTAAGCGTATGTATGTCAGACCCGAGTATCGCGGCAGAGGTCTTGCGAGATATCTCGGCGAAATGATAATGCGCGAGGGCGCGGATATAGGCTATAAGTATATGCTGCTTGACACGCTGCCGTTTCTCAAGGCGGCGCAAAGCCTTTACAGAAAGCTCGGCTTTTACGAGATTGAGAAATATAACGACAGTCCGATGGAGGGCGCAACCTATATGCGCTTTGATTTTGTATGATTAAATTCGTTCTACTTGACATTGACGATACGCTGCTTGACTTCGGCAAGGCTGAGGCGGCGGCAATAAGAAAAACCTTTGACCATGTCGGCATACCCGTCAGCGATGAGCTTATTCGCCGGTACAGCGAGATAAACGATTTGCAGTGGAAGCGGCTTGAAAAAGGAGAGCTTACGCGCGAGCAGGTGCTTGTGCACAGGTTTGACATTCTTTTTGACGAGCTCAAGCTCAGCGTTCCGAGCGAGATGGTGCAGGCAACCTACGAATATCTGTTAGGCATAGGGCATTATTTCATTGACGGCGCGGAGGAGCTTCTAAAGACGCTTTACGGCAGCTACGAGCTGTATGTGGCTTCAAACGGCACGGCAAATGTGCAGGAGCGCAGAATTAAGAGCGCCGATATCGGCAAGTATTTCAAGGGCATTTTCGTTTCAGAGCATATCGGCTTTGAAAAGCCGCGCAAGGAGTTTTTCGACAGCTGCTTTGCACAGATTCCGAATTTTGATAGGGACAAGGCCATCATTGTCGGCGACAGATTAAGCTCGGATATTCTCGGCGGCATCAACGCAGGCATAAAGACCTGCTGGTTTAACCGCAAGGGCGAAGCACCCAACCCCGAGATACCCGCAGACTACGAGATACACAGTCTTGCAGAGCTTCCCGAGCTGCTTGAGAAAATATAAAAAACACCGCTATTTTAGCGGTGTTTTTTATTATCAAATAATATCAACATTGTGAATTTCAATGTCTCCAATTTCATCGCATTTTACGCACAAAGCAATGTGATAGCCATCGTGCAGGAAATGTGCCGTGCGGTATTCGCCGATTTTATCCGCAGCCTCAAAGGAGCTGAGCGGTGTGCTCAAGCCCTTGCCCGTAGCCTTGATAAAACTCTCCTTGATTGTCCACAATTTGCAGAAAAGCTCATCGGACTTATTGCTTGCGGCAATTCGGGCATACTCATTTTTGGTGAAAAAGCGCCTTGCAAGCCGCATAGAGCCCTCGCGCGGCAGCTCAATATCAACACCTACATCGTTATCGGCAACTGCGCAGACGGCATATGAGCCGCTGTGCGAAAGGGAAAAGCACCTGCCGTCATCAAGATACGGCTTGCCGTTTTCACCCAATGAGTATGTAAACGGCTTGTCAGCGCCCATAGCAAGGTAAAGCAGCAGCTCAGCGCCGAGGCTTTGCCGCTTGCTTTCGTCATCGCGAAGGCGCAGCGTCTTCCGCCTGCGGTATTCGGAAACTCTGCCGAGCGCGGAGTCAATATCCAGCTTTGTAATATCGGCAATGTAAAGCCTGACCATATTATGCGCGCATTGCGTCAAGAGTCTTCTGCAGCAGGGTATCAAGCTCCCAACCGAGCATTTCCGCGCCGCGAGTGATAACCTCGCGTGAGCAGCCTGCGGCAAACTTTTTGTCCTTGAACTTCTTCTTCAGGGACTTAAGCTCCATATCGGAGATGCCGGTAGGGCGCATAAGCGCAGCCGCGCCGATAAGACCTGTGAGCTCGTCGGTTGCAAAAAGCACCTTTTCCATAAAGGCAGTGGGCTCAACATCAATGCAGATGCCGTAGCCGTGGCTGATGACCGCGTGAATCATTTCCTCGTCTATATCGAGCTCGTGCAGCATCTCATTTGCCTTTGCGCAGTGCTGCTCGGGATAAAGCTCAAAGTCAATGTCGTGAAGCATACCGACAGCTGCCCAGAAGTCAACTCTCTCGGGGTCAAACTCCTTGGCAAACTCACCCATAACCTTGGAAACGGTCTCGGCGTGCTGCAGATGGAAGCTGTCCTTGTTATAGCGCGCAACAAGCTCGCGTGCCTGCTCTACGGTAGGAATATAGCTCATCAAAATCACTCCAGTTCATTAATATGCCTAAATGATACAACAGTTTTAAGCATAAAGCAAGACAGCAAAAAAGCAACCCGAGGGGTTGCTTTTTGCTGTCAGGGAGTTATTACCTGAGTGCCGGGAATGGCGGTTGCGCTCGGCTGCTGAGTGTCAGAGTCAGAGCCAGAGCCAGAGCCGGTGATGTCATCAATGCCCTGGCCGATATCGTCGCCGATATCGTCTACGCCGTCCTTGATGTCATCGCCGAGGTTGTTGTCGCCCTTGCCACTCTTGTTGCTGTTATCGTCGCCCTTGTCGCCGTTATCACCGTTGTCGTTTCCGCTGTCGGTAATAACACCGCCGTCAGTTTTGTTCACATTGCCGTCGTGCGAACAACCGCACAGAGCGCCGCACAAAACGGCAAGCACGAGTATAAGAAGAATAAACTTTTTCATTTCATGACCTCCAATAGCTTTGCAGGGATAGTATTTGAGCCGATTGCAAAATATATTCACATTGAAAAAGCTTTTGCTGCGTGATATATTAAAATTTATGGAAGAATTGAGAAAAAACGAAATATTTGAAGCCGAAATTACCGGCTATTCCTCAGAGGGAAACGGCGTTTGCCGCATTGAAGGCAGAGCAGTATTTGTGCCGAACACAATCGTAGGCGAGGTCTGGAGGGTGAAGATACTCAAGGTCACAAATTCTGCCGTATGGGGCAAGGCAGTTGAGCCCGTAAGGCTATCTGACGAGCGCCGCGAGTACGACTGCGCCTATTGCGTGCGCTGCGGCGGCTGCACCCTGCGCCATATGAGCTATGACGAGGAAAAGCGCTTCAAGCTCGGTAGGCTTAACGATGCGCTGAAGCATATCGGTCATCAGACGGTGCAGGCCGAGGAGATTATCGGCAGCGATAAGCAGGAGCGCTATCGCAACAAGGGCATCTATGCCGTGCGAGAGGTTGCAGGCGAGGCAAAAAGCGGCTTTTTCGCACCGCGAACTCACGAGCTTGTACCCGTTGAGGCATGCCTTATTCAGAACGAAGCAGCCGACAGAGTCTGCGCGGCAGTACTCGACTTTATGCGCGCAAACGGCATCGC
>JAZUJB010000008.1:0-5644 GCA_045642545.1 Oscillospiraceae bacterium | reverse complement strand
ACCATAGCATTGCCGAGAAACACTGTCAATAGATTTTCTGTGATTTGCACAAGCGCATTCTGCTTTTCTGCATTGAGCAGCGCATTTTGCTATCATACTGCACAAAAAGTGCCTTTGAAAGTTTTCAAAGGCACTTTTAATTTTAATCCATATAATAATTGATGCCGAAGAGCTTGCGCACCGTTGTATTCAGATACATACGGCGGTCGCCCTTGATAAGCAGCGCATCGCCCTGCTTAAGAAGCCGGCACAGCTCAAGCTCAAGCGCGCGCTTTGTCTTGAAGTGCTTCGCGTGCGTTGGGTTAAAGCCCGCCTCGACTGCGGCGCTGCATATGCGCTCAGACTCAGAGCCTATGCAAAACAGCCAGTCTATTTTCGTTGTGGCGACAAGCTGTCCGATTTTGATATGCTCCTCCTTACTGTTTTCGCAGGGCTGCATATCGCCGAGCACCGCGATGCGCGAGGCACCCATTTTAACCGGCATTGAGCAGAAGCCCTCTATGCTTGCGCGCATTGATGCGGGCGTTGCGCTGCGGCAGTCGATGAACAGCTTAAGCCCTTCATATTCAAGGATATTCTGTCTTAAGCCCTTGCTCTCAAAGCTGCCGATTGCGCTGAGCATCATATTTACATCCGCTCCGCATTCAAGCCCCACCGCAAAGGCGGCAAGAATGCTGTATGCGCTTGTCTTTACGGGATACTGGAATACAACCTCGGCGCGATTATCGCCGTACACTATATCAAAGCGAAGCTTCTTACCGTCGCAGCTGAGCTTTTCCGCTTTGAAATCGAGCTTGTCTGCATTGATACCGAAGGTAACCACGCGAAGCTTATCGCCTGCATAGCTGCGCACGCTGTCCATAAGCCGTGCGTCATCACCGTTTACGAACAAGACTCCGCCTGCTTGCATACTGTCGGTAATCCCGAGCAGCGACTCCGCCGATATCTGCCCTATATCGCTTATTACCGCGTAGTCGGGCATTATTGCGCGGGACATCATTGAAGCAGATTTTTCCTCGTCCGCGCAGACCTCCTGAACATAGACCTCGTGATAATGGCGCAGCTGCTGCATCACAAGCATACCCGAATGTCTGTTATCCCATTTTTCGGGTGAGCAAAGGCTTATGAAGCTTTCGCCGATGAGCTTTTCGAGAATTTCCTTTGCTTCGCTTCTGCCCTCTGTGCCCGTAACCGCAACGGTTTTGCAGTCAAAGCGGCTTCTTAAATGGGAATATGCCTTGCAGTAGGCTTCGTCTATATCATCGACAACGATGCACGGGAGCTCCCCGACCTGACGGTCGGTTATTATAACCGCCGCGCCCTTCTTGCGGGCTTTTTCAAGCTCTGCATCCTCGTTAGCTGTGATGCCGAAGTAGCCCGAGCCGTCGGTTACATCCACGGCTCTGCTGCAAAGTCGGGACAACGCTCTGTCGCCAACGCCCTCGGGCATTTCTGCGCCCAGCACCTCACACAGCTCACTTATTGTTATGGCTGCGGTCTCAAGCACGGGAAGGTCTCCGATTACCTCACGAATGTACTTATCCGCGGAGTTAAGTGTCTGGCTGACATAGCCGCCGTTAAGTCTGATATCCGCAGGCACTGCCGCATATTTGCTTGCCTTGAATTCATTAAAAACATAGCAGGGTATGAACGACTCGCTCTTAAGCTCAACCTTGCCCGATGCTTTTTCAAGCACAAGCTGCAGAATGCCCGTATGCTTGCTGATGTTTCTGTACTCGGTTGTAACAAAATTGCCCATCGAATAAATCACAGGCACCTTCCTGCCGTCAGCGGCAGTTACGATGCCGTGAGGCTCAAGGCAATGGGTGTGAGTGCCGACAATGTAGTCAGCGCCTGCATCCGCAAGCTCCTGCGCCCACTGCTTCTGCTTATCGGAAACGGAATGGGTGTACTCAGTTCCCCAGTGTATGTACACAATCACATACTCCGCACCGTTGCTGCGCGCCTGCCCGATATCAGCTTCCGCCTTCTGCTTTGAGTAGGCGTTGAGCAGAGTTTCTCTGCCGAGCTTTGTGAAGTTGGTTTCTATCTTATTGAAATAGGTCGCGTAGGAGATAATACCGAGCTTTATGCCGTTGACCTTTACATACAGCACGCGCTCATCACCCGTCGGGCGGAAGGTGCCGGTGTGCATAAAGTGTCTTTCGTCCAACGCGTTAAGCGTATCCATAAGTCCCGTAACCGCGGAGTCGCAGTTGTGGTTGTTCGCATTGACAAGCGCATCAAAGCCTGCGTAGCGGATTGAATCGAGGTAGCAGGCGGGCGCATTGCAATGGTAACCGCCGCCCTCAAGTCTGTGCACTTCACCTGCGTAGGGTGTAATATCCGTCAGCGTTGTTTCAAGATTGCCGACAACAAAATCGGACTTTTTGAAAATATCCCTTACAAACTTAAACTGCGGATGGAAGAAGTAGCTGTCACCGAATTTATACGCTCTGTGCTGACCGGGCTCGCACATAATATCGCCCGTGCAGGACAGAATTGCCTTGCCGCTTTCCGCTGCCTGCGGATTGTACCAATAGCCGTCGCTGCCCTTGACATAGCGCGGCACATCCTCCTTTTCCGCCTTTGACCATGGAAACGCGTACGGAAACTCCTTCTCATATTTGGAATATTCGCCGTTATACTTATTCCAAAGCACGCCTGAGAAGTTAACTCCGCTGAGCTGCCTTACCTTTTTTACCGCTTTTTTAAGAAGAGTCTTATCAATTTTCACCGAATCTCCTCCTTCGTGTTCAGAGGGTTTTATCTGATAATAATATTTTAGCCCTTTTAATAATAATGTCAATGAAAAAAGTCCCGGAGTCATTTGACTCCGAGACTCTTTGTTTTACTGTTAATTTTGCTTTTAATCAGCCACCACAGCGGCACAAGCCACAGATAGAAGCCGGCGGGAATTGCCCTTGCATCGGCATTCAGCATTGCAAGCGGCACCGAGCAGGCTATGCACCACGGAACGAGTCCGGCAACGAGTATGACCGAGTTTTCAATGTCTATCATCTTGCTGTTTTTCTCGTCATCGCTGTCGCCGTACAGACCGTTTGACAGATTGCTCTGCATTATGGTCGCAACCGTCTGATTGCAGAACACAGCCGGTGTGATTGTGCCGAGCAGCAGCATTGCGGGAAAGCGTCCGATTTTATCTGCAACGCGGCAGATTTTTTCGTTGACCGATGAGATAAGTCCCGTGCCCTCGAAGATAGTTCCGTAGCTGCAGGACAGCATCAGAATCCCGCAAATCTCAAGCATCGAAACAACGCCGCCGCCTGAAATCATTCCCGAAAGCGCGCTGTTATCTGCGGTGTAGCCGAGTATCATAACCTTAAGGCACTCAAGCAGATTAACCTGCTGCACAAGCAGCGCAACGGCAACCGATGCGGCAAGGCTGACCGCCATTGAAAGCTTTATGCTCATTTTGCAGAAGGGCAGCACTATCATCAGAACGGCTGGGATTATGCAGTACCACCGTAGGCTGAATTCCTCCCCGAGCATATTGAGTATGCCCGTATCAACGCTCTGCATAGGCGCTTTAAGCGAAAGCAATCCGTAGATAACACAGCAGAGCAGGAACGGCACGATTGAACACTTGAGCATCTCGCGGACATTTTTGCGCATATCGGTATGAGTTAACACCGCAACGAGATTTGCGCTCGAGGCTGCGGGTGAGCCTCTGTCCCCTACATACACGCCCGAGAGTATCGCGCCTGTGGAAAGCACGGGGTCAACTCCACCCGCATTCGCTATGCTCATGAGAATAACACCTGCGGTTGCTGTAACGCCGAAGCTTGTGCCTAAGGCATACGCCATAAGCGAGGACATGAGAAACGCCGACAGTATGAATATCTGCGGCGGAATTGCGGAAACGCCGAGTGTGACAAAATACGCAACCGTGCCGCTCATTCGCCACATACCCGTAAGGCAGCCGATTATCAGCAGAATGCCGACGACAATGAACGACTCCTTGAGGCTGTCGGCCGCAAAGTGCAGGAGCTGCTTGAGGGAAAATCCGCGGTGCAGTGCAAGCGATGAAAACAGTATAAGACCGATGCCGAGCGGCAGCAGCATTGTAATATCAAGCGCAAGCGACACCGTCATACATACGATGAAGCCTAAAAATGCAAGCAGCAGGTCCATTTATTTCCTCCGAAAATTACGGTAATCTGTCAGTTGTTCGCAAGCTCCTCAAGGGTCTTGCCTGCTATACGGTAAACCGTCCAATCGCTCATAGGCTCAGCACCCATCGAAAGATAAAAATCTATACTCGGCTTGTTCCAGTCAAGGCACCACCACTCAAGTCGTCCGCACTGACGCTCAAGCGCAATCTGCGCAAGCCTTGAAAGCAGGGCCTTGCCGTAGCCGCGGCCGCGGTATTCGGGCTTTACGAACAAATCCTCGAGATATATGCCCGCTCTGCCGAGGAAGGTGGAGAAGTTATGGAAAAACAGCGCAAAGCCGACCTCGGTTTCGCCCTCCATACAGAATATGACCTCGGCCTTCTGCCTGTCAAAAATCCATTCCTCTAAAAGTGCTTCGTCAGCCACTACCTCGTCAAGCATCTTTTCATACTCGGCAAGCTCTTTTATAAACTCAAGTATCAGCGCGGTGTCTTTTCTCTCTGCATATCTGAATTCCATCAGCGAAACCTCCGAGTAAAATATTGTGCGATTATATCACCGCCCAGGGCATAATGCAAGCACTTTTATTTTATCTTTAATTGTTGAAGAAATCTATTGTTTGCGCTATAATTTCATCAATAACTGCGAAAATAATTCGGTAGGAGTTTTCCATGAAAAAGATACTGATTATCGGCACCGGCGGCACTATTGCCTCAAAGCCCACGGAGGACGGCCTTGCGCCCGCGCTTGACAGCGCTCAGCTGCTTGAGAGCATACCCGGCATCTCGGAGATATGCGATGTGGAATGCGTTCAGCTTTTCAGCCTTGACAGCACCAATATCCGTCCGGGGCACTGGCTCATCCTTGCCGAGAAAATACGCGAAAGCTACAATGACTACGACGGCTTTGTCATTACCCACGGCACAGACACCATGGCATACACCGCCGCAGGTCTGAGCTATCTTATTCAGCACAGCAAAAAGCCCATTGTCCTCACGGGTGCGCAGAAGCCCATCGGTGAGGAGGGCACAGACGCAAAGCGCAATATCACCGACGCGCTCATCTATGCCTGCGACGAGGCAAGCCACGGCGTTGTAATCGTTTTCTCGGGCGCGGTAATATGCGGCACACGCGCAAGAAAGAACTACTCCAAGCGCTTTATGGCCTTCGGCAGCATAAACTTCCCCGAGCTTGCACACATTGACAGCGGCAGACTTATCCGCTATGTGCCCGAAGCCTATTGCGGTGAAACGGAGTTTTACGACTACATAAACCCAAATGTCGGGCTTCTGAAGCTCACTCCGGGTATGAGCAACGATGTTATGCGCTATGCGATTGACAAATATGACGGTCTTGTTGTTGAAAGCTTCGGCGTAGGCGGTCTTCCGGAATATTCGGACTTTTATGAACAGATTAAGCAGGCCGTTGACAACGGAAAGCTGGTTGTTATGACAACTCAGGTTCCGAGCGAAGGAAGTCGGAGGCCAAGCGGTCTTAGGAAGACAAAT
>JAZUJB010000007.1:0-9169 GCA_045642545.1 Oscillospiraceae bacterium | reverse complement strand
AAAAAGAGAGAGCTTCGGCTCTCTCTTTTCTTTATATACTCACGCCGTTCACGGTCAGTGAGCCGCTTATATTTACGGAGCCTTCAATGTTGACGGCTCCGTTGTTTTTTATCGTAATTCTCGCATTCGCGGTTTCAATGTAAATCTCGCCTTCCGAAAGTCCGTCGGGCGCTTCGTCGCTGATTACGCCAAGCTGCACCGAGCTGCCGTCCGAGCAGTTCATCACGAGCTGCTTTTCGCCGCTTTTAGGCAGACGCAGTATATTCGCCGGGCGCAGCACATCCAACACTGTATCGGACGATATGCTGACTGCCGCGTCGGTGTATTCGGTGTCGGTTCTCTTTTTTGCTTCGGATAACCACATAGCTACACCTCCATTGTTATCAGCGTTCCGGCGCTTACGGCATCTGCCCAGCAGTGCGTTGCCGTAACCTTATAGCTGCCCGAGAGTCCTAATGCGCTGCTGCTGAAGCTAACTGTATCGCCGGGAAAGCATACAAACTGTCGCGGTACCGTGATTTCAATGCAGTTTTTGCCGCTCATCGACTGTGCAATCTGATACTCGCCCGTAAATCTGTCTCCCGACTGTGAGGGGTCGCTGATTACAGTGTCGAATTTCTCGGTAAACAGATAGCGTCTGCAGCTGCCTCCGCGATTGACAAACGGCTGATTTGTAAGGGTGTAGCTTCCGCCATTGGTACGGTTTGCCACGGTGATTTTTGATATAACGCCGTAGCGCTCGTCCTTGTATTTAATCCTTTCCGCCTCGGTGTCTGCATTGATTTGCAGGGTATTGCCCGCTTCTTCGGTCATAAGAAGCTTTCCGGCGGGAGTAAATCGCGGCATTGCGTGCGCAGATTTAAGACAAAAGCGCTTGAGCGCAGTCCATGCGCTGTCGCCGCGCTTAATCGGAAAATACACAACCTGCTGCATTGACGCGGATTTGATATCCGTAATACCGAAGGGGGTAACGCAGGTGTCAATAATCGCGCTGCGGGTCATAATGTAGTTTCTTCTATCCTCAACCTCATTGTCCATAAGCAGCGCTGCAAGAGAGCGCCCGTTAATTGCAACGGTCGCTCCTTTTTCGTCTATACTCACTCGGTATTCGTCAACGACTCCGAAAAACACAGTTTTGCCGTTGTATGTGCCTTTGAAGCGCGTTGCGGCAGCTAATTTCGGCAGCATTGCCGTGGAATAGAGCGCATTTACCTCAAAGTAATCGCAGGGCTCTCCCATTCCGTGGCACACATCCCATGTCAGAAGGTTTTGCAGCTCGTATTCGCTTCCGTTTTTATCAATAAGATATCCCTTCATATTGCCTCCTACGAAATTCTTATCATTCTGCCCGCGTAAAGCGTCTCGTCTTCAGACAACTGCGGATTGAGCTTTTTCATCTGAGAAATTGTTGTATTATAGCGCGAGGCTATACTCTGCAGAGTGTCGTTTTCCTGCGCGGCTATGTAGCATGTGCGCTCGAAATCCGGCTCACTCGGTGTAAATCCGCTTGAGCCCGTGCTGCTGTCAGCTTCCCAGAATTCAAAGCTGTAGCTTACATATTCCTCGCGCGGCTCCTGCTTAAGTCTGAGCTTTGCAAAGTACACCTTTGCCGCAGGCCACAGAGGATGCTCAAGCCAGCCGCTTGTGCCGTCTGAATACACCCTTGCGAGAAGTCTGAAGCTCTCGTAGGCATCGGGGCCGGAGAATTCGCCCTCACCCTTGAAAATTCTGTGCTGCTGACCGAGATTCTGCACCTTGAAGCCTGCAAACGGCAGCTTATAGCTGCGCAGCGTGCGCTTATATTCGACCTCAAAGGTCTTGGGATTATTGGGCCAGACATAATCCTTATATTTCATTGCTGAAAGCATACTATTCCCCCTCAGTATATTTCAAAGCCGTTATCGTAGCGGCGTGCGTCCCGTCCGAAGTATTCCGACAGCTCGCTCAGCATTCTGCGCTGAACAAGAAACTGCGTGATGTCCTCGCACAGAATATCCTCATCGGTCTTAGGCTCAAAGACTGCTTCGTTTTCGTCCATCTCACAGCGCCTCCCTGCTCATAGCCGAGATTACAACCGTTTCCGTTACGGGCTCACCCCCGCGGCGCTCAGTTTCGATTTTTTCGCATCTGCACCGCTTGAATTCAACACTGTTGCGCTGCTTTTGCACCGTCAGCGTAAACTCACTGCGCCACGAAAAATCAGCTTCGTTTGCAATGATATGGCGCACAAGCTCAATTTCGTAGTGCTTTTTGCAGCAAACCGAGGATGGCTCCGAGTCGCCGAAGGCAACTATCGGAATATTTTCGCTGATGATGCGCTCCCTTGCGCTCTGCACGAGTGCGAGCTTAACGCCGTTAATGAGAAAAACTGCATCGTTTACGGGGTACTCAAGCACCTTTTCCACTTCACTCATTCAATTTCCCCCTCTAATCTGAAGTCTGAAATTTCCGAGTCGGCAAGCTCCCTTACAAGACAGGCGCAGCCCTTTGCGGCGCACTCGCAGCGGAACATTCCGCTTTTTGTGTCAAAGCTGACCTCGCCTGCGCTAAAGCTCTTAATGCTTAACGCTTCAACGCTTCCGAGCTGCCTGACAAGCTCCGAGCGAAAGGCATTCACATCGGGTGTGGGGTTGTATATCTCAAGGCTAAGCGTAAGCTCTGCCCTGCTGCCGTACATCTCCATTATCTCGCCGTTTTCCCTGCAAAGTCCGATGTAATTGCCGAGTCCCGAGGCCGTGATTTCGATAGTCTTCAGGCTGACACAGACAATCGGCGCTTCGCGCTCAAGCTTATCGGCAGGATATTTTCGCACTGCGTTTATTTCCTTTGCAGTCAAAGCGGAGATAACAGAGTCAATGATAGCTTCAAACATCAGCGCAGCCTCCCTTCAGCCTGAGTATGCACTCGTTGTGGGAAAAGCTGCCGAATATTCGCACCTGCTCAACGCGTGTAATCTCATACTCAAGGCCGCCGCAGCGCACGCGCATCTTTTCTTTGGGCCTTGCGGCGTTTGTAATGAGTCTGTACCTTGCGCCGTTTTTGACACCTGCCGCAAGCGGTGTTTTAGTAATCTCGTCATTGAGCTCGTCAATTGCCGAGATAAAGCCCCTTGCGGCGCACTCACCGACAGTCATTTTTTCGCCGTAGTTTTCAATTACGCTTGAGGATATGCTCATGACTCCACCCCCGCAAACGCAAAGCCGCCGCATTCAAGGTATGCCGACAGCATATTTTCAGCGCGCTTTCGCAGGCTTGCGGCAGACTCGGCCCTTGCGCCGTCCTTGAGATTAACGCTCAGACCGCCCGCAGTAAATGAATTGATTTTTTCATCGGTATTGCTATTGAGCTCAAGATACATGGAAATTGCGAGCATTCCTGCTGCGCAGACAAAAAGCTCCTCAATGTCAGAGCTTTTAACGCCCGCACGCAGTCGAGCTTCAAGCTCAGCCGCAGCGGCGGCGCATACAGTGCGAAGCAGTCTGTTTTTGCCCGAGTCAAGCTCAGCCCCGAGCATATCTCTGGCTTTGCTTTCAATATCGTGATTTGTATATGCCATAGGTATTCCTCCCAAAACGAAGCAGGGCTTTTGCCCTGCTTCTCAGATTTATCAGACCTTAAGCACCTTAGATGCTTCGGTGTAAAGCTTGGCAAAGCCGGAAATGCTGGTGATTGCGGCACGCTCAAGCTGACGGTCAATCAGACGGTCATACTCTACGCTGACATCGCCTGCGGTAACCATTTCAAGAGCATAGCCCTTGTCAAGACCGATTGCGGTGCCTGCCTGCATTGCAGAGCAGCGGATGAGCTTTGCACCCATGGGGCTGCCGGGCTCGCCGGTACCCTGGAAGTTGAGGCCTGCAATGGGATTCTTGAACTCGGAGCAGTTGAGAATCTTCATCATGACATCAGGTGCAACAAGCATGGTGTTCATGGTGTAGGGGTCAAAGCTGTTCCAGAAATTGAGCAGCTCGGAGTAGGTCAGAGTGCCTGCAGTACCGCCGAGCTCAGCGCCGCCGACAGCAAGCTGTGCTGCGGAGTTTGCGTTGCCGTCGCCGTTTGTGATGACATCGATTGCGTCCTCAAGATGCATACGCATAATCTGATTGCCTATCTGGCGCAGCATTACGGAGAACAGGTCAAGGCGCTGGAAGCGGATTGCCTCGTAGGATGCGACGAGCATTCTGCCGCGCTTTTTAAGGCTTACAAGGTGGTCTGCAGCGCGGATTTCGGTCTGAGGGATAAGTGCGCCCTCGCCTACATAGCGCAGGCTCTTGTCGTCCTCAGATGCTGCGGAGTAGATGGAGCGGTAGTCCATACCGTCAAAACGGGTAACGGATGCGGTGATGGAGGGCAGAATGTTGCCCTCCTCCATGCCTGCCTTTACGCTTCGGGAGACATACTCGGGGAACAGAACGGCGGATTCGGAGGTTGAGAAGAATTTCTCAACAACATCGCTGCCTGCGCCCTTTACCTTGATGTCAAAGCGCTTGAGCTGACGCTGGAAGGCGTCCATATTTTCATAGGGAGTACCCTTGTAGTTTTCGTTGGGGTCGATGCTCTCGAGAACCTGCTCAAAGCTCTTGCCGCTCTCGGAATACATACCCTTGTCGAGTCGAATTTCGTTAAAATTATATGCCATAGTCTGCAATCCTCCTTACATAATGAAGCCGACGGTAGCGGCGGCGGTGTCAACCTTGATAACAAGGTATTCTCTGCCGTCTGCGCCGGTCTTGACCTTGCCGTTTGCTGCTGCTACGAGATTTGCGTAGCCGACAGTGGGGGCTGTGCCGGTATAGCCGACCTCGATATAGCCCGCAGTCTTAACATCTGCAAAGTCGCCGTTGACTGCGATGCAGCAGCCTGCGAACTTTTCACCTGCCGCGCAGGCGGCTACGGTATTGTTTGCGCTTACCTTTACAAGCATATTTTTCTCGGTGCCGTTTGCCTTTGCAAAGGAGAGAACCTGCTCTCCGACACCTTCAAAGCTAACTTTCATTTTTCTTCCTCCTGAAATCAGATGATGTATTCGTCACCGTCAAACTTGGTGACCTCTCCCCTGCCGGGGAGCTGGGTTACGGGCGGATAAAGTCTGTCCGCTCTTTCCTCGAATGCGGACTTCATCTCGAGAAGTGCCGCCTCGTCAAGCGCGGTTACGCTTTTGCTCAGAGCTGCGTGCAGACTCTTATCGCACACGAGGCACAGTCTTAAAACCTCGCCTCTCAGGCCGTCAAGATATTTTCTGCCGAGAGTGGCTTCCTTGCAAAGCTGCTCATATTCGGGTAAAAATCTTTTACCCTCCTCACTTTCGACAAAATTTTTGATGACACCTGCGTTACGCTGAGCAGGTACTGCAACGAAGCTCCATTCGTAAGCATCAACAGCACCCTCTAAAATTGCGTAGCACATTCTATCGCCGTAGGTTCTGCCTTTAATATGGCTGCAGCTATCCATTTCCTCGCCGCAGACCGAGCAGACACTGCGTGCCACCGAGCAGCCAACGCTTGTTTCGCGCTTGATGCCGCCGTCAATCGCGGCAATCAACTCGGAGTTTGATTCTGTGCGCAGCATATATGCGTAGCCCTTGAGGTACACATAGTCCGCACCCAGAGAGTTCTTGCGGCTCTTATCCGTTACAAGCTCCGTGCGGTAAATACGCGCAACCTGATTGTCGCTGCGCCAGTCATGGTCGCAAATGCCGGTTGCGCCGACGAAAAGCTCGCCGAGCTCGCGGAGCGTTGCTTCGGAAAAGCGCTCAAAATCTCTGTCAATCTCGTTATCGCAGAGCAGCACGGAGAATATGTAGACATCCTCCTCCGCAAGCTCCGTCTTGGCAAAGGCGTTTACCGCCTCAAGCTCGTCTTTAATGCATACTCTGCCCTCTGACGAGCCGCCTTTAATGATTTTCATTGTTTTTTCCCTCTTCCCAATAGATTTTCTCTGCCTGCGCAGAAAACAGCGCCGCGCGGGCCTCTTCGACCTGGTCCTGCAGATTTATCGGCTCCCATTCAAGCTCATACTCGCAGGCATAGCCGTGCATATTGAGCCACATAGTGCATATTTTCTCCAGAACAGGCTCAAGCGAGCGTCTGATTGCGGTCAGCTCACTTGTCATAAGGTCAGCCTGCTGCGCCGACATTCTCTCGGTTGTTGACCAGTTGAGGCCGAGCAGGAACGGAGGTATGCCCGTTCTTGCAATAAGCTGCTCGATAATCTGTCGCACGGGCACCTCACTGTCGAGAATCTGATTGTCCGCACCTATGACCTTGACCTCAACATCGCCAACTGCAACGAAATCGCGCACTGCGCCGTTTTTGCCGCTCTGCATTGCGGCAGACCACTCGCGGGCTATCTGCTCGGCTCTGTCCTGCGCAACCGCGCGGTCGATGATATCGCCCTGCGGCTTGTAGACTACTGCAAAGCGGACATTGCCCGCTCTCTCCCAGTTAACGCCCAGCGACTGATAAATCTTCAGCAGAATGCCGCACAGGAAGGGCATACTGCGCAGCATTGACACGCCGTAGGGCGAATCAGTCTCGGGATTGTAGGGAGTAAACAGCAGCAGATTCTGATACGGCAGCGGTGTAATCTCTCCGCCGGGCTGCGTGCAGCACAGCTCAAAATCAAGAGGGGTTTCACCCTCGCGAATCTGCACATCGGCAACATTGCCGCACAGAACCGCCGCAATATCGCGGCTGCCGTTTGTTACAATCTCGCCTACCGCTCTGCCGCAGGTTATCATTGAGTCGAGGTACTGCGACATAAATGCCTCAAGGCCGCGCTGACCGCGTCCTACATTTACATTGCGGATAAACCAGTTGAGCTCACGCTCAGCCTTCTTATCCGTGCAGTTTGCCTTGAAGCCGCCTGTCAGGCGGATAATCTTCATAATCGCCGCATCAACGACGGGCACTGCCTCGCGAATTGAGCGATACAGCCTTATCTCCGCATTGCCCAGCGGCACATAGCTGTCGAGCAGTCCGAACGGATGACACTCCGTCCGTCGCAGCTGCACCGGAGCAGCCGCACTTTTTTGTTTTCCTGAAAAAAGTTTCATGCTTGTGTCATGATTCCTCCTATCTTTCTACCCACAAAGCACCGATATGCTCGCGGGCTTTGGATATGCCGACCGCAAAGTAACGGATATCGTCCATTGCGTGGTCAAACTGCTTGAGCGGTGTGTCGCGGGCAGCGGCTCTGTCGTCCCAGCGGTACTCGTAGAATTCGCGCAGAGCATCATCGCAGCCGCGGCAGATTCTGATTTTTCCGCTTTTGAGCAGGCTTGCGGTCAGTCTTATGCCCGAAACGACATCGTTGTCCGCCTTTTCAACCGTAAAGCCGCTTCTGCTAAGCGCCTCAATGAAGCTTGCGGCAGAGGGGTCGACAATCACGCGTGTGGGCTTTGCCCCGCCGCATAGATTTTCAAGCTCCGCCACATACTCGGCATCGGTTTTCTGCACGCCTGCCTTGCGCGAATCGTAGTAATACTCGCGCAGTCTGTACCATATCTCGCCGCTTCTGCCCCAAAATCCGAAGGAGCTCGGATTTTTGGTACCGTAGTCGCAGGATACGATGTACTCGCTGCAGCCCTCGGGCTGCGGATAGAGCATTGACTCATCGAAAAAGTCGTACACCCTGCCCGTGGGTAACACCCACTCGCCGAGAATAAATCTGCGGTAGAAATCGCCGCTGTACATACGCTTATAGCGCGCAATGATGCTGCGCGAGAGCGCGGGATTGTCCTCAAGCGAAAAGTGAATGTACAGCGCGTTGCGCTCGTCGGCTTTTTTTATCCACTCAAGGTAAAACCAGTGATGCGGACTTTCGGGGTTGCAGTTAAACCAGATTTTGCTGCCCGAAACCGAGCATCGGGCGCACGCCTGCTCAACAAACGAGCGCGGCATCAGCACGACCTCGTCCATTAAAATTCCCGCAAGCGTTACACCCTGAATAAGCGACTGCGAGCTTTCGTCCTTTCCTCCGAAAAGATAAAAGCTGTTTCTTCGTCCCTTATAGGCAATCTCAACAAAGCCCTTGGAAACCTTGTCGGTAACCGAAAAGCCGATATCACGCAAAACGGGCAGCAGCGGCTCAATCATATTGCGGCGGATGCTTGTTTTCGCCTTGCCACAGATGCCGAAGCGCTCACCGTCAAATCGGCGCATCGCCCAGCAGACAAACGATATGCCCATGCACATTGTCTTGCCGCTTCGCACCGCGCCGTCGCAGATTACCGCATCGCAGTCGCGAAACGGTGAGCTGTCGCTCCACCATGAAAGTGCCTTGAGCTGAGTCGGCGAAAAGCTTTCAAACTTCATCGGCCTCGCCTCCGAGCTTGCCCGCGGCATTGTCGAGCGCCGTGTAGAAGCTTGCCGCTGCAGTCTCCTCCGCGTTTTCCGAGCGCCTTAGTTCGTTGAGCTCGCGAATAACCTCAAGCTTGTCCAGAAGCTTGATTTCAACCGTGCCGTTTGCGCTTCGCTTCATTTCAGTCAGCAGCGACAGGTCAAGTCCGTCAAGCAGTGACAAATCCTCCTGTTCAAGAAACAGGAGCTTAACGGCATCATTGGGCGATGACACCGCAAGCTTTTTAAGAAGTGCATCCGGAGAATCGGACCTTGCTTTTTTCTTCATTTCCAATATCACCTCTCACCCATAGGCTGCACACGGGCCAAACTTGTACATTTGCGTACAACAAAAAAATCACCCGAACGAAATTTTTCGTTCAGGCGATTGAATAAGCTTGTTTTATATTTAAAATGTGTGCATCGCATTTTCACGATGTGCTGCCGAGCATTTTCACAATGTGCGGTGCGGATATAACCGAAACGCTCCCCAAGTACTGCGCCGAGGCGGTGTGAGGGCTTGGATTTGCGTGGGATATTCGTGCCGGACGAAGTGAAAAGCGCCGGGAATACTTTGTGTATTGCCAAGCATTTTCACAATGTGCGGTGCGGGTATAACCGAAATGCTCCCCAAGTACTGCGTCGAGGCGGTGTGAGGGCTTGGATTTGCGCGGGATATTCGTGCCGGACGAAGCGAAAAGCGCAGGGAATACTTTGTGTATTGCCGAGCATTTTCAAAATGTTCGGTGCGGATATAACCGAAATGCTCCCCAAGTACTGCGCCGAGGCGGTGTGAGGGCTTGGATTTGCGTGGGATATTCGTGCCGGAC
>JAZUJB010000006.1:0-9928 GCA_045642545.1 Oscillospiraceae bacterium | reverse complement strand
TTCAAGGCAATAGCTTTGGGTGCAGATGCCGTTCTTATGGGCCGCCCCGTTGTTCCCTTTATCTACGCCGCTGGCGAAGAAGGCTTCAATGTCTATATGGACAGAATAGTAAGCGAGCTTCGCGACACGATGGCAATGTGTGGTGCGCATACACTCAAGGATATCACACAAGATAAAATCTGGATTGCAAAATAAGCTGAATAAAAAAGCAGGACATACTTTTGTATGTCCTGCTTTTTTATTATCAAAGCTTTTCAACTGTAAACAGTGCCGAGCCGAAATCACCGAGCATATGCAGCTTTTCGTTGTAGCCCGTGCCCATAAACTGATTGTTCAGCTTAACGCCTGCCATAAGACTTGCACCGTCAGCCTCATATTCCTCGCAGCCGTCGGGCATTGCATACAGCTTGTTTGCCGTGCGCAGAATAAATCCATCGGGGTCAAGCTCAATCGGCATAACATGCTTTACAAGTCCGCCAAGGCGCTTTATGAATATTCGCTGCGGCTTGCATTTAAGCTTATAGCGTGCCGATTTATCAAGTGCCTTTATCGGCAGCTCGTCGAAGCCCTCAGATGCGGTGCAGAGCTTCTGAAAATGACCACAGATGCTCTCCGAGCCGTCAGCTGCTTCAATCTGCCAATGCACCTTATTATCCTTGCGCTCGTCAAAGCGATAAAAGCGGCCGAATTGCAGAGTTTTGCGGTGCTTTTTATAAAATTCAATCTGCTCTTTTATCTCCTTGAGCACAACGCGGGTCATATACTTCAGTTCAAGCTCATAGCCGAGCACACCGAATGCCGCAACATTAAACCTTGTCGACAGCGGTGTTTCGCGCAGAGTCTGCTGATGCGGAGCAGCGGACACATGCGCGCCCATGGTTGACTGCGGATACAGATAACTCAGCCCGCTCTGAATATCAAGGCGCTCAATGGGGTCAGTATCGTCTGATGACCACACCTGCTGTGAATAGCAGAGCATTCCGAGGTCAAAGCGGTTGCCGCCCGATGAGCAGCTTTCAAACAGAATATGCGGACGCGGCCTAAAAATTCTGCGGAGTATTTCGTACAGTCCGAGAATATAGCGGTGGTAAAACTCGCCCTGATTTTCAAGTTCGGGAGAATACGCATCGGACATATGGCGATTCATATCCCACTTGACATAGCTTATCTTAGCTGAGTCGAGTATTCCGCCGACCGAGTCGACTATGTAGTCTCTTACCTCTTTGCGTGTAAGGTCAAGCAGCAGCTGATTGCGTCCGAAGCAGGGGTCGCCGATGGGCGGCTTTATTGCCCAGTCGGGATGCTCGCGGTAGAGTTTCGAGTCAACATTTACACTCTCCGGCTCAAACCAAAGTCCGAACTTCATTCCAATATCTTCAATGCGCTGCGCAAAATCACCGAGGCCGCCCGGCAGCTTCCTCAGATTAACATCGTAGTCACCCAGCCCTGCCGTGTCGGAGTTGCGGTCACCGAACCAACCGTCGTCAAGGACGAAAAGCTCCACGCCCAAGCTCTTTGCTTTGCGTGCCAGTTTCAGAAGCTTTCCGCGGGTGAACTTAAAAAAACAGGCTTCCCAGTCATTTATCAGTACGGGGCGCTCGATATTCTTCCAGTCGCCGCGCACGATGTTGTTGTTAATAAAGTCGTGAAAATTATGGCTTAAGCCGTTAAAGCCCTCATTTGAGAATGTCATAACCGCCTCGGGTGCTTCAAAGCACTCGCCGTTATGCAGTGTCCAGTCAAAGCAGTGCGGATTTATTCCAAGCTGAACTCGCACGAGGTCGTGGTTTGACTTTTCAACCGCACCGAAATGATTGCCGCTGTAAACAAGATTAAATCCCCACGCTCTGCCGTAGTCCTCGCAGGTATGCTTTTCGGAAAGCAGGAAGCCGGGATTGTGGCGGTTTGAGGATGCGCCCGTTGTAGAGGAATTGACATACATTCCGTATTCCACAGGGCGAATATGGCGGTGAGTTTCCTTAATCCAGCCGCCGTCAAAGGTGTGCATATTATAGCCGCGGTCAGCCATATCAAGCGACATGCTCATAAATCTGCGCAGGGATATGTCAGCACCGCAGTTATTTTTAAGCACGCTGCGGCGTGCTATAACATTCGACTTTTCAAATACTGTGTAACAAAGAAAAAGTGTAAGCTCGTGTGTCTTTTCGCGCATGGTGATAATCAGCGTTTCCGCCTCGTCCTCATCGTCATAGGCATTCGGCAGACTTCTCATAGGCGCGCAGCCTTTTATTATATCGTGGCTTTCGTACACAAAATCACTTGCAAAGCTGCCGTCGGGAAGCTTTGCTTCAATGGGCGTCTGTCTGAAATCTCCGCGGCCTACACCAGACCATTCAAGGCATAGATTATCAAGGCAGTAGTTATCGTCCGACTTATCATACATAACGCTGCTGCCAAGCTGAATATCGTGCTTTACCGCTAAATGCTCAACATCACCCGCGGGCAAAAGCTCGCCGAAATGGATATGCTCAAGATGCTTGAATTTTGTAATTCTGAATATGTAGCTTGCGGCATCGGTGCAGAGTGAAAACACTCCGCCTTCAAATGAAATACTCATTGCCTCACCTCAGTTTCAGCATAGCATACAATGCCATATCTTACAAGTCGGAATCCTTATGTGTCTGAGTATCGGCAGCATTTTTGTGCCGTAAGGATACGCCCTGCAAATGCGTAATAAGGAAGGACGCAATAAGTCCGCACACAATGGGAGTAAGCACAGCTGCAAGCACCGCATAACCGTTCATCGTTTTACACCTCGATAATTGTTCTACTTTGATTGTACCCTGCTGCGCGTCTAAAAATCCTCAAAAATATTGCCATATATATGTAAGCGTGATAAAATAAAATTTATTCTGAAATCGAGGTATCAAACATGATTACAGTCAATGATCTTTCAATAAATTTTGCGGGCAATATTCTTTTTTCCCGCGTTGACCTGCAGTTCACCGCAGGCAATTGCTACGGCATAATCGGTGCAAACGGTGCAGGTAAATCCACCTTCATAAAAATTCTCTCCGGCGAGCTTGAGCCTTCCACGGGTTCGGTTAATATTGCTCCCAAAAAGCGTATGTCCGTTCTGAAGCAGAATCAGAATATGTATGACGAATACACCGTCATGGACACCGTAATTATGGGCAATCAGCGCCTGTACGACTGCGGCAAGGAAAAGGACGCAATCTATGATAAGCCCGATTTTTCCGATGAGGACGGCTTAAGAGCTGCCGTGCTTGAGGAGGAGTTTGCCGAGCTTGGCGGCTGGGAGGCTGAGTCCGATGCAAGCCGGATTCTTCAGGGTCTCGGTGTCTCCCCCGCCTTCCACGAAACTCTTATGAGTGATATGGACCCCAGAATGAAGGTCAAGGTACTGCTTGCGCAGGCACTGTTCGGCGCACCCGACATTATTCTGCTTGACGAGCCGACCAACAACCTCGACCTTGCAAGCGTTGTATGGCTTGAGGACTTCCTTATGGATTATGAAGGCACAGTGCTTGTCGTATCCCATGACCGCTACTTCCTCAACAATGTCTGCACCCACATTGTCGATATCGACTACGGCAAGATTAAGATGTATGTCGGTAACTACGACTTCTGGTATGAGTCCAGCCAGCTTATGCAGAAGCTCATCAAGGACCAGAACAAGAAGGCCGAGCAGAAGATTGCCGAGCTGCAGAACTTCATAGCGCGCTTCTCCGCAAACAAGTCTAAGTCCCGTCAGGCAACAAGCCGCAGAAAGCTTCTGGACAAGCTCACCGTCGAGGAGCTTCCCGCTTCGGGTCGCCGCTACCCGTGGGTAGGCTTCAAGGCCGACCGTGAGCCCGGCAAGGACAGACTGTTCGTAACCGAGGTAAGCAAGACCGTTGACGGCGTCAAGCTTCTCAACAACATCAGCTTCATTGTCGGCAAGGAGGACAAGATTGCAATCATCGGCAAGAACGAGCTTGCCGTTACAATGCTGTTCAAAATCCTTATGGGCGAGGAAGAGCCCGATTCCGGCTCTGTCAAATGGGGCGCATCAACAACTCAGGCTTACTTCCCCAAGGACCACAACAGCTATTTTGAAAACTGCGACTACGACCTTATGGACTGGATTCGTCAGTTCTCCGAGGATAAGCGCGAAAGCTACCTGCGCACCTTCTTGGGCAGAATGCTCTTCTCCGGTGATGATGTCTACAAGCCCGTCAAGGTGCTCTCCGGCGGCGAAAAGGTTCGCTGCATGATAAGCAAGATGATGCTCTCGGGCGCAAATGTGCTTGTATTTGACCAGCCTACAAACCACCTCGACCTTGAAAGCATTGCCGCACTCAACAACGGCATGGAGGCCTTCAAGCACAACATCATTTTCTCCAGCCACGACCATCAGCTAACTCAGACCGTTGCAAACCGCATAATCGAGATTACCGATGACGGAATCATCGACCGCGTATGCACCTTCGACGAGTATATGAACCTCACCGGTATGGAGCTTGAAACACGATAAAAAGCAATAAAAAACAGCCAACCTTTCGGTTGGCTGTTTTTTTATTGAAGTCCTAATATTGAAATCAGAAGCGGCATTGTTATAACGCAAAGCAGCGTACAGAGGAAAATTGCCTCAGAGGACTCAATTCCGTCGCGCCCGTACTGCATTCCGAGTATTGAGCAGATAACTGCCGAGGGGCAGGCTGACAGTATAATGATTATACCGAGCATCACGGGGTTTGTAATGAAGAAATGCAGAACAAACCACACGACTAAGGGACAGGCAATCAGTCTGAGGAAGCATATGCCGTACAGTCTGGGCTTAACAAACGCTTCCTTAATGGGAACATTGCCCAGGGACAGACCGATACACATCATTGAAAGCGGAACGGTTGCCGCTGCTATTGTATCTGCTGTGTCGTCGATTATTGCAGGAATGGGAATCTTGAACGCAAATATTACCGTTGCAACAAGCGTTGCAACAAGAGGCGCCGTGATTACATTCTTAAGCTTGAATTTAGACTTTTCCTCGCTGCTTTGCAGCTGCATAACTCCGATGGAGTAAAGCATCAGATTAAACGGAATATTTGACAGTGATGCGAAGAACACCGCACTGTCGCCGTAAATTGCGGCTACAAGCGGAAAGCCCATAAAGCCGTTGTTCATAAACGCAACGAGCATACGGTACATTCCTCTGTCCCCGTCTTTAATTCTGAGGATTTTCGGAGACAGCATACCGATACCGACGCAGATGCCCATCATAATGACCATCATAAGGAAGCCAAACGCTGCTTCCCTGCCGCTCATATCAAGCTCCTTGTTGATGACCGAGGACAGAATCAGGCCGACAAGGAAGAAGTTTATGACAAGCTTGCTGAGGCCTTTATTAAATTCGGGGCCTACCAGCTTTAGCTTTGCGCACAGGTAGCCCATGGCAAGCAGGATAAGCAGCAGCGCCATTTTTTCAAACAAAATCTGCATATTTTATATCTTTAAAAACATCTTAGCAATTTCAAAGTAAATAAGGAGAGAAACTGCGTCCGTAATAGTTGAAATGAGCGGATTTGCCATTACGGCAGGGTCAACTCCTATCTTCTCCGCCAATATAGGCAGCGTACTGCCTACGACCTTTGCAAACATAACGATGAACACGATTGACAGACTTACTACGCCTGCTACCGTAATCGTTACTGCTGCATTATGAAGCAGCATCTGGTCAACAAGAATCATTTTTGCAAAGTTTACCGCTGCAAGCGTAATGCCGCAGAGTATGGAAACGCGCAGCTCTTTCCAGATAACGCTCAGCACATCAGTAGGCTCTGTATCACCGATTGATAAGCTTCGGATAACGGCAGTTGATGCCTGCGCACCGGAGTTGCCGCCGGTACCCATAAGCATGGGAATAAAGCATGTCAGCACAGCCTGCACGGCAAGTGCATCCTCAAAGGAGCTGATAATCATACTCGTAAAGGTTGCCGAGAGCATGAGGAACATAAGCCACGGCACTCGCAGACGCCACATATCAAAAGCGCCCGTGCGGGAGTACGGCTTGTCCGAAGGCGTCATTGCAGCCATGATGGCAAAGTCCTCGGTGGTCTCCTGCTCCATGACATCGATGATATCGTCAACGGTTACGATGCCGACAAGTCTGCCTTCCTTGTCAACAACGGGAATTGCCATAAGGTCGTAGTCGGAAATCTTCTCGGAGACCTCCTCCTGGTCATCATGGGTCATCGCAAAGATGATATTGGTATCCATGATGTCCTCAATGACCGTGTCGTCATCGGAAAGCAGCAGCTCCTTAACCGAAACAACGCCCTCAAGCTTTCGGTCGGCAGAGGTTACAAAGCAGATGTAGATAGTCTCCTTATCCTCGCCTATTCTGCGTATGCGAGCAAATGCCTCGCGTACATTCATATACTTCTTGAGGTCTACAAACTCAGCGGTCATTATGCTGCCTGCAGAGTTTTCGGGGTAGTTAAGGTACTGATTTATGAGGTTTCTCGTCTCGGGTGTTGCTGCGCGCATAACACGCTTGACAACATTCGCCGGCAGTTCCTCCATCATATCGACCGCGTCGTCGACATACAGCTCTTCAACGATGGCGGACAGCTCCGAGTCGGTAATCGAGTTAATAATCTGCTCCTGCTCAGGTGCTTCAAAGTTTGCAAAAACATCGGCAGCTGTTTCCTTGGAAAGCAGACGGAATACCATCGGCATTCTGTTATCATCTATTTCCGTCAGAAACTCCGCAACGTCAAACTCGTTCATATCCTCAAGACGAAGCTGAAGCTCCTTCATATGACGCGAGTCGAGAAGTTCCATAAGCTCGTCTGACTGTTTCTCGTGCAGGGCCTCAAAGTCCATATTTTCAACATTTTCCATTGATGGACCTCCCTTCCGAAGTTTTTAAGGATTGTTCGGTAATTACTTGCCGAGGTAATCTGCCTGAAGCTTGCTCAAGGTATCAATCTCAACGCCCATTGCCTTGAGCTTGCGGCGTGCAACTGCCTCATCAATATCGCGGGGAACCGCAACAACATCGGCAGGCAGCTTGCCCTTATTAAGCGCGACATATCTTGCGGAAAGTGCCTGGATTGCAAAGCTCATATCCATAATTTCTGCGGGGTGGCCGTCGGCTGCTGCGAGATTTACAAGTCTGCCTTCGGCTATGGTGAACAGAGTTCTGCCGTCGGGCATTACATAGCCCTGAATATTGTGGCGTGCGTCATACTTCTTAACTGCCATCTTCTCAAGTGCGTCCATATCGACCTCGATGTTGAAGTGGCCTGCATTGGAGAGGATTGCGCCGTCCTTCATAAGCGGGAAATGCTCGGCGGTGATGATATCTCTGCCGCCGGTTACGGTGCAGAAGATATCGCCTATCTTGGCTGCCTCACTCATGGGCATAACCTCGTAGCCGTCCATAACAGCCTCAAGTGCGCAGACGGGGTCGGTTTCGGTTACGATGACCTTTGCGCCGAGACCCTTTGCGCGGAGGGATACACCCTTGCCGCACCAGCCGTAGCCGGAGATAACAACATACTTACCTGCAATGATAAGGTTTGTGGTGCGGCAGATGCCGTCCCATACGGACTGACCCGTGCCGTAGCGGTTATCAAACATATGCTTGCAGTCTGCATCGTTTACCATTACCATCGGGAACTTGAGTTCGCCGTCGCGGGACATAATCTTAAGTCTGTTGATACCAGTGGTGGTCTCCTCGCAGCCACCGTATACATCGGGGATAAGGTCCTTGTACTTGGTGTGCATGAGATGAACAAGGTCGCCGCCGTCATCAATGATGATATTGGGTCCAATCTTGAGGACCTCCTCAAGACACTCCTCATACGCTTCCATGCTGCAGCCGTATTCAGCAAAAACATTCATACCACCTGCAGCAAGTGCAGCAGCTACATCGTCCTGAGTTGACAGGGGGTTTGAGCCTGTTACATACATCTCAGCGCCGCCCATTTCCATTGCGCGGCAGAGATATGCGGTTTTTGCCTCAAGATGAACGGAAAGTGCAACCTTCATGCCTGCAAAGGGCTTTTCCTTTTTAAAGTCCTCGGCAATGCCGCGAAGAACGGGCATATTGCGCTCAACCCAATCTATCTTCATCTCGCCCGAGGGGGCAAGGTTAATATCTTTAATTCTGCTCATAATCAAACCTCCGTACATTATTTAACAAGTTATTTTACCACTATATTCTAAAGTCCGCAAGTGTCGAAAGTGCGGCAGAGAAAAAAATGCGCACCGCATTTAAACGGTGCGCATTGAATTATACCGAATTACTTCTTTTCGATGATTTCGTTCTTGCCTGCCTTTGCGCTGACTACTACGAGTCCGGAAAGAGCTACGAGTGCAAGGACATTGGGGATAACCATCAGCTGGTTGAACATATCGGTCAGCTCCCATACGAGGTCGTTGGACAGCAGAGAGCCGAGGAATACGAACACGATTGCGATGATGGAGTAAGGCAGAACTGCCTTCTTGCCGAAGAGATACTCGACATTGATGCGGCCGAAGAAGTTCCAGCCGATGATGGTGGAGAATGCGAAGAACAGCAGGCAGATTGCAACGAATGCAGAGCCGACACCCTCACCGAAGATGCTTCCGAATGCGAGCTGTGCCATATTGGTCTTAGCAATTCCCTCGGGAATGCCGTTTGCAACGCCGTTTGCGAGAACGCCGTCACCGACATACAGGGTGGAGATAACAACAAGTGCGGTAATGGTGAGAACGATGAAGGTATCGATGAATACGCCCATCATTGCAACAACGCCCTGCTCGTGAGGAGTCTTGACATTTGCCTGTGCGTGTGCGTGAGGAGTAGAACCCATACCTGCTTCGTTGGAGAACAGGCCGCGCTTTGCGCCCTGGGAAATAGCGGTCTTGATTGCGTAGCCGATGCCGCCGCCAATCATAGCGGTAGGATTGAATGCGTACTTGAAGATAACTGCGAAGGTTGCGGGGATGAACTTGCTGCGGCATACGAGAATTACGAGGCCGCCGAGGATGTAGAGGATTGCCATGATGGGTACAATTTTCTCAGTTACAGCTGCAACGCGCTGTGCGCCGCCGACAAAGATAACTGCGGACAGTGCTGCGACGATTGCGCCGACAACCCAAGTAGGAACATTGAATGCGGTGTTGCAGGACTCGCCGATGGAGTTGGACTGTACCATTGCGCCCATGAAGCCGAGTGCGAGGATGATTGCAACTGCAAAGAAGCCTGCGAGGAACTTGCCGAACTTGCCCTTGAATGCGGTCTTGATGTAGTAGACAGGGCCGCCGGCAACGGTGCCGTCTGCATTGACCTCGCGTGTTTTCTGGGCAAGAACTGCCTCAGCGTAGATAGTTGCCATTCCGAAGAAGGCGATTATCCACATCCAGAAGATTGCGCCGGGGCCGCCGACGAGGATTGCGCCGCATGCACCGACAATATTACCGGTACCGACCTGTGCTGCGATTGCGGTGGTGAGTGCCTGGAAGGAGCTCATACCGCTCTTCTGCTTGCCGCCGCTGAGAGAGAAGTTACCGAAAACGCTTCTCCATGCTTCGCCGAAGCAGCGGACCTGAACGAACTTGGTCTTGATTGAGAAGAACAAGCCGCAGCCGATAAGCATGATTATCAGAATATAGTCTGACAGATACATGTTGATGGTCTGAACGATTGATAACAACTGATTCATTTTTCTTTCCTCCGTTTAATAAAACAAAAAACTGCTGATAAAATCAGCAGCTCCGGAAGACAATATAGAAAACACAAATATTAGATTATGCTTTCCTCTGTCCTTTTGCCTGAGAGATTCGGCTTTCACCTTACACCTTCGGCACCCTTTCGGGATTCTCCAGAGCTTCCTCCACCCCCAGTTTCCTAAGATTCTTGGGGCTTCGCGGGAATTGATGCAATGATATTAGCATATAAGTATTTGTATGTCAAGCA
>JAZUJB010000005.1:0-18062 GCA_045642545.1 Oscillospiraceae bacterium | reverse complement strand
GTGTCGCGAAGCTCGCTTACTATTCTGTCCATATAGACATTGAAGCCTTCTTCGCCAGCGGCGTAGATAAAGGGAACAACGGGGCGGCCCATAAGAACGGCATCTGCACCCAAAGCTATTGCCTTGAACACATCGACACCCGAGCGAACGCCGCCGTCAACGAAAATCTTAACCTTACCCTTGACTGCATCGGCGATTGCGGGAAGCACCTCTGCTGTTGCGGGGGTGTTGCCCTGAACTCTGCCGCCGTGGTTTGAAACAACAATTGCATCAGCGCCAGCCTCAACAGCCTTGAGCGCGGCATTCGGAGTCATAATGCCCTTTATGATAAACGGCATATTAGCATAGTTTATAAGCTCGCGCATTTCCTCAACTGATTTTGAATTCATGTTATCTGCAGCGGAAGGACCGTTTGCATCCATGGTTTTGAGGAAGGGGAGACCTGCACCGTAAATATCCATAGCAACAGCGAAAATGTCAAGCGCATTGAGCAGGTCGATTTTTTTGCATACGAACTCCTTGTTCCAGGGCTTGATTGTGGGAATACCCATGCCTCCGACAGCAGCCATATCCTTAGCTGCATTTTTCATAACCTCGGGGTCAACGCCGTCGCCCGTAAGTGCGCAAACGCCATACTTTGCTGCAGCGGGAATGAGTATGCGGTTGTATGTAATATCGGTGTGCTTATCGCCGTAATGCATATTTACCGCGCCGAGAGGAGCAATGAATATGGGAGCGGTGAAGGTCTTACCGAACAACTCAAACGAAGTGTCCAGCTTTCCACCGGGGCAGAGGGTATCCATATTTACGAATATCTCCTGCCACTTATCATAGTTGCGTGCTGCGCCGTTACCCGGTGTTTTGCAGCCGGGACCGGGCATACTGTTGCCGCATGCGCGACCGTTGCAAACGGGGCAAGCCTTGCAGTAAGGGCCTACCTGAGTCTTTGCGGAAGCCAATATCTCGTTGTAATCCATAGTGTTCCTCCTGTTTTATATTCCTGTTAAGTCAAAATCGGGTATCATCTCATCGGTTGCCGAGTCGGGCTCCTGCCAAAAGCCGTATTCGATGCCGCGCTCGGCCATATAGTCGCAAAGTCTGTCGTTCAGCGCGGCACTGACGCGGTGCTGAAGTTCGGGAAAACGCTCGGTATTCGGCATCGGCGTGAACTGGCACATAAGCGAAAACAGAACCATATCACCGGGAAAATTATCGGCAACAAAGTCGATGACCTCGCGGGAGTTCAGCTCGTTATCGGGCAAAATAAGATGCCTTATCAGAACACCGCTTTTGAGCATATCCTCATCGTCAAGCACAAAGCTGCCGACCTGACGGTACATCTCTTTGATTGCGGCCTGTGCGACCACGGGATAGTCGGGCGCTGCGGAGTAGTGCTTTGCAGCCTCGGCTGACATATACTTCATATCGGGCATATATATCTGCACCAGCCCCTCAAGGCGGCGGAGCATTTCAATGCTGTCATAGCCGGAGCTATTCCAGACAACGGGTATGCTGAGCTTTGCGCGAGTCAGCGCTGTTGCTATCTCGGGCACATAGTGCGAGCCCGTTACAAGATTTATATTGTGAACGCCGGAGTCCTGAAGCTCGAGAAAAATGTCCGAAAGTCTTTCAACGCTTACGGTTTTTCCGACTTTTCCCCGGCTTATTTCGTGGTTCTGACAGAACACACAGCGCAGGTTGCAGCCGGAGAAAAATACGGTGCCGGAGCCTCGTGTGCCGCTTATGCACGGCTCCTCTCCGAAGTGTGCCGCGGCGCGTGCAATCCTGGGCAGGCGAGGGGACAGACACACTCCGCCGGGGGTATATTCGTTTCTATCTGCTCCGCAATGACGCGGACAGTCATTACATATCATAATTTGCCTCGTGATTAATATGCAGTTTGTCGGTTGTAATACAGTTTGCAGCATCAATTATAATAAAAAATTGTAGATTCTGCAACAAATATAAAAAAACGCAAAAAAGTTAGTCATTTTCCTGAAAAATGTGATAAAATATTATCAAGAAATAGAAATTGAGTAATTATATATACACGGATTGGGAAAAATAAATGCTGAATATTGTTTTGTTTGAGCCTGAAATTCCGCACAACACGGGTGCAATTGCAAGAACCTGCGCCGTGACGGGTGCAAGGCTGCATTTAATCAAGCCCCTCGGCTTCGACATTTCCGATAAAGCCGTCAAACGCTCGGGCCTTGATTACTGGTGGCTAGTGGATATCAGCGTATATGAGAATATAGACGAATACTTTGCAAAAAACGGAGATGAGAATCTCTGGCTTGCAACAACAAAAGCGCCGAAGGCGTATTCCGAGGCGGATTTCACAACCGAGGATGTTACAATTATGTTCGGCAAGGAAACCGCGGGACTGCCCGAGTGGTTAAGAGAAAAGTACCGCGACAGATGCATAAGAATTCCGATGCGAAACGAGGCAAGAAGCCTCAATCTGTCAAACTCAGCGGCAATACTTGCCTATGAGGCGCTTCGTCAGCAGGGCTTCCCCGGACTTACGGGCGAGGGCTCAATGGCGGACTGAATAGTATATCTTCAGCCTTGAGGCTGTAATTATATCAGAGGTCGGTTATCCGACAGAAGGGAGACAATATGAATTATAATAAGATGAGTGTTCTCGACGCTGCCGTAAGCGGCAAAAAGGTACTCCTGCGCTGTGACTTTAATGTCCCTCAGGACAAGGAAACAGGCAAAATCACCAGCGACAAGCGAATCGTTGCCGCAATCCCCACAATCAAATATCTGCTCGATAACGGAGCAGCTGTAATAGCATGTTCACACCTCGGCAAGCCCAAGGGCGAATGGAAGACCAAGCTCACCCTCGCACCCGTAGCTGAGCGCCTGTCCGAGCTTCTCGGCAAGGAAGTAATTTTTGCAAGCGATATTATCGGCGAGGATGCACAGGCAAAGGCCGCAGCGCTCAAGCCCGGCGAAATTATGCTTCTTGAAAATCTGCGCTTTGATATCCGCGAGGAGAAGAACGGCGCAGACTTTGCAAAGGCACTTGCAGATATGGCAGAGCTTTATGTTTCCGATGCATTCGGCACCGTTCACCGCGCACACGCATCTACCGCAGGCGTTGCAGCATACCTGCCCGCATATGCAGGCCTTCTCGTTGAGAAGGAGCTGTCCGTAATGGGCAAGGCACTCGACGACCCCAAGCGCCCCTTCGTTGCAGTTCTCGGCGGCGCAAAGGTTTCCGACAAAATCGGCGTTATCAACAACCTGCTTGAAAAGGCAGACAGCATTATCATCGGCGGCGGCATGGCATACACCTTCATTAAGGCTATGGGCTATGAAATCGGCAACTCCCTGCTTGAGGAGGATAAGCTTGACTACGCACTCGAGATGATTGAAAAGGCAAAGAAAAACGGCGTTGACCTGCTTCTCCCCATTGATACTGCAGTCGGCAACGAGTTCAAGGCAGACTGCGAGTTCAAGGTAGTCGATATCAAGGAAATGCCCGCAGGCTGGATGGGCATGGACATCGGCCCCAAGACCGTTGAGCTGTTCTCTGATGCAATCAAGAACGCAGAAACCGTAGTCTGGAACGGACCTATGGGCGTATTCGAGTTTGACGCGTTTGCAACCGGCACAAAGGCAATGGCAAAGGCAATGGCAGAGTCCGGCGCAATCACCATCGTAGGCGGCGGCGACTCCGCAGCTGCAGTTGAAAAGCTCGGTTTTGCAGATAAGATGACTCATATTTCAACCGGCGGCGGCGCATCACTTGAGTTCCTTGAGGGACTTGAGCTTCCCGGCGTAGCATGCCTGCTTGACAAGTAATTAATTCGGAGGAATCGATATGAATACCAAATACAGAAAAGCAGTAATTGCCGGCAACTGGAAGATGAATATGCTGGCAAGCGATATCAAGCCCTTCATCGAAGAGCTTAAGGCAAACCTCCCCGAAAACAAGACCTGCGATACCATTCTCTGTGTACCTGCAGTTAATATCCCCACCATGCTCAAGTGCGGCAAGGAAGCAAAGGTAAGCTGTGGCGCACAGGATGTTTCCGAGCATGACAAGGGCGCATACACCGGTGATATTTCCGCAGCTCAGCTTGCAGACCTCAATGTCAAGTACTGCATTGTCGGTCACTCCGAGCGCAGAGCGTATTATCAGGAGAGCGACCTTAAGGTAAATGCAAAGATTAAGCAGCTTCTTGAAAATGGCATCAGCCCGATTATCTGCGTAGGCGAGAGCCTTGAGCAGCGCGAGATGAATCTGACCATGGCACATATCAACTATCAGATTCGCGCAGCACTTGCAGATGTTGATGCAAGCATGCTTCGCAAGTGCATCATCGCATACGAGCCTATCTGGGCAATCGGCACCGGCAAGACCGCAACCGCAGAGCAGGCAGAAGAGGTCTGCTGCGAAATCCGTGCAATCATCAGAGAAATGTACGGCGCACGCCCTGCAAGATCAATCAGCATTCTCTACGGCGGTAGCATGAACGCAAAGAACGCAGCAGAGCTTTTAAAGCAGCCTGATATCGACGGCGGCCTTATCGGCGGCGCATCCCTCAAGCCCGTGGACTTCGCAACAATCATTGCTGCAACCGGTATGTCAAATGAGTAAAGCCGTACTGATAATACTGGACGGCTTTGGCATTGCACCGGAAACCGACAGCAACGCAATAAGCCTTGCCAGGACTCCTAATCTTGATAAGATTTTTGCCGAGAACGCTTATACCGAGCTTTCGGCATCGGGAATGGATGTAGGTCTGCCCGAGGGTCAGATGGGTAACTCCGAGGTCGGTCATACCAATATCGGCGCAGGCCGAGTGGTTTTCCAGGACCTCCCGAGAATTACAAAGGCAATTGACGACGGCAGCTTTTTTGAAAATGCTGCATATATAAAGGCAATTGACGAAGCCAAGGCAAACGGCAAGGCGCTGCATGTTCTGGGCCTTCTGTCCGATGGCGGTGTCCACAGCCACATAAAGCACATTTTTGCGATACTTGATATGGCAAAGATGCGCGGACTTGATAAAGTTTATGTCCACTGCTTCCTCGACGGACGAGATGTGCCGCCCGGAAGCGGAGCGGGATATGTCAAGCAGCTCAACGATAAGTGCGAGCAGCTCGGAAATGCAAAAATCGCAAGCATTCAGGGCCGATTCTACGGCATGGACCGCGACAAGCGTTGGGACAGAGTAGAGGAAGGCTACAATGCAATAGTCTGCGGTGAAGGCGCGTTTGAGTCCGACCCCGTAAAGGCAGTCGAGGCAAGCTATGCAAACAATGTTTCCGATGAGTTTGTAAAGCCCGTAATCTGCTGCAGGGAAGGCACCGTGAACGAAGGCGACAGCGTCATATTTATGAACTTCCGCCCCGACCGTGCAAGAGAAATGACATGGGCGCTCAATCTTGCCGACTTTGACGGCTTTGAACGCAAAAAGACGGTTTATCCGCTCAACTATGTCTGCACCGCTCAGTATGATGAGGCGCTTGATATCCCCATTGCTTATCCTCCCGAGGAGATTGTGAATACCCTCGGCGATATAGTAAGCGCAAAGGGTTATAAGCAGTTCCGCGTTGCGGAAACCGAAAAATACGCACATGTAACCTTCTTCTTTAACGGCGGCGTTGAAAAAGCCTGCGAAGGCGAGGAAAGATGCCTTGTTCCGTCTCCGAAGGAATACCCCACATACGACCTTATCCCCGAAATGAGCGCAAAGGCAGTTGCCGACAAATGCGTTGAAGCAATAAACAGCGGCGAATATGAGCTCGTAATCTGCAACTTTGCAAACTGCGATATGGTAGGCCATACAGGCGTGATGGAAGCCGCGATAAAAGCGGTTGAAACCGTTGACTCCTGCATGGGCATGGTGTATGATGCTGTGCAGGCACAGCCTGACACAGTCCTGCTGATTACTGCCGACCACGGTAATGCCGATTGTATGCTCGCAGGCGGCAAGGTAAATACGGCGCACACCACTAATCCCGTACCCTTTGCAGTGTGCAAAGCGGGAGTGCAGCTTAAAGCAGGCGGCAGACTTGCTGATATTGCACCCACTGTTCTTGAAATAATGGGTATTGAGAAGCCGGCGGAAATGAACGGCATGAGCTTGATTTAATAATTGAAAAGGAGATACAAACATGAAGCAGTATTTTGAAATTGTTGATGTAATGGCAAGAGAAATTCTTGACTCACGCGGCAATCCTACCGTTGAGGTAGAGGTAACTCTCGATGACGGCACCGTAGGCCGCGCAGCAGTTCCCTCCGGCGCATCCACCGGTATGTACGAGGCCTGCGAGCTTCGCGACGGTGATAAGAGCCGCTACCTCGGCAAGGGTGTTACCAAGGCTGTTGAGAATGTAAACGGCGAAATTGCAGAGGCAATGGTAGGACTCAATGTTCTTGACCAGACCGGCATTGACAAGATGCTTATTGAGATTGACGGCACCCCCAACAAGACCCGCCTCGGTGCAAACGCAATCCTCGGTGTATCTCTTGCATGCGCACGCGCAGCAGCAGAGGTTACAGGTCAGAGCCTGTACAACTACATCGGCGGCGTAAACGCAAAAACTCTGCCTTGCCCCATGATGAATGTTCTCAACGGTGGCGCACATGCAACCGGCTCCAATGTTGATATTCAGGAATTTATGATTATGCCCGTAGGCGCAAAGAGCTGGAAGGAAGCTCTGCGTATGTGCGCAGAGGTTTTCCACAACCTCAAGAAGGTAGTTCCCGCATCCGGTGTCGGCGATGAGGGCGGCTACGCACCCAACCTCGAGTCTGACGAGGACGCACTCAAGGCACTCGTTGCAGCTGTCGAAAAGGCAGGCTACAAGCCCGGCGAGGACTTCATGATTGCTATCGACGGCGCAGTTTCCGATTGGTACAATGAAGAGGATAAGTGCTATCATCTTCCCAAGCGCGGCACCGTTATGACCAGCGAGCAGATGGTTGCAATGTGGGCTGACTTCGTTGACAAGTACCCCATCATCTCCATTGAGGACGGCATGGGCGAGAACGACTGGGAGGGCTGGCAGCTCATGACCAAGACCCTCGGCAGCAAGATTCAGATTGTCGGCGACGACCTGTTTGTTACCAATACCGAGCGCATCAAGAAGGGCATCGAGCTCGGCGCAGCAAACTCCGTTCTCATCAAGCTCAACCAGATTGGTACTCTTACCGAAACCCTCGACGCAATCCAGATGGCACACCGTGCAGGCTGGACCGCAGTTGTATCCCACCGCTCCGGTGAGACCGAGGATACCACCATTGCAGATATCTCTGTCGGCGTAAACGCAGGTCAGATCAAGACCGGTGCACCCAGCCGCACCGACCGCGTCTGCAAGTACAATCAGCTTCTCCGCATTGAAGAGGAACTGTTTGATGCAGCACAGTATCCCGGCAAGGACGCATTCTTCTCCATCAAGTAAGAGATAACAATAAAGAGGCGGATTAATCCGCCTCTTTTTGCTGTCAAAATATACTTGAAAACCTGGTTTGCCGGTGCTATAATAAACGAGCTTCGGAGAATTAGCTCAGCTGGTTAGAGCGCTCGCCTCACACGCGAGAGGTCGGCGGTTCGAGTCCGCCATTCTCCACCAGAAAAGGACACCGATTTTTCTGCAAAGTCGGTGTCCTCTTTTTCTTGATTCGATATGACATAATACAGATTATATGAGAAACAAATTTGAATTTATTGCTGCATATTCAAAAATTCCCCTGCGTAAGGTATTGCTTGTTACGCAGCGTCATGTTGTAGAATCCATGGCGTAAGGAGGTGAAAAGCTGTGTCAAAATACACGACGGGAGAACTTGCAAAGCTTTGCAGCGTCACAGTCAGAACAGTTCAGTATTACGATACCAGAGGCATCCTGATCCCCAGTGATCTTTCCGAAGGCGGAAGACGGCTTTACTCGGATGATGATCTGAAGCGCATGAAGGTCATCTGCTTCCTGCGGGAACTGGACCTGACGATCGATGCAATTTCTCAGATTCTTAAGGAAGAGCATCCCGAGAAAGTTATCACGCTGCTGATTGAGCAGCAGGAAACAGTTCTTTCGGATGAAATCTCCGAGAAACAAGAAAAACTGGAAAAACTTCGTGAACTGAAAAACGGACTGAAAAGCAAAACGACATTTTCTCTCGAATCCATCGGTGACATAGCCGCCATTATGCAAGGCAAGAAAAAACTCAGGAAACTTCACTTAACAATGGTCTTAACTGGAATTCCGGTTACAGCACTGCAGTGGTTCTCTATCATATTCTGGATTATCAGAGGAATATGGTGGCCGTTTGTCGTTTGGGCACTCGTTGCCGCCGTATGGGGAATCATCATAAGCAGGTACTATTTCAGAAATGTGAAATACATCTGCACGGAATGCCATGAGGTATTCAAGCCAACCATGAAGGAAGCTTTCTGGGCGAAGCATACGCCTACCACCCGTAAGCTGACTTGCACCTGTTGCGGTCACGATGGCTTCTGCGTGGAAGTCTGGGGAGGTGACGAGAAATGAGAGAGCTTGAGAATATTGTCATTGGCAGTAGCGCAATTCCGTCGCTGATCATCACAGTTTTTCTGATGCTTGCGATTCCCGTCATCTTCTTCATCTACTGGCGAAAGAAGTATAAACAGCAGACTAAAATCATCTATCTCATTGCCGGCGCTGTCGGTTTTATCGTATCTGCCCGCGTTTTGGAACTTGGGGTACACTTGGCCTGTATCGTTGCGGATAATCCTGTATCCCGATTCATTAACGGAAATACTGTTGCCTTTGTCCTGTACGGAATCATCATGGCAGGTGTTTTTGAGGAGTGCGGACGGTATATTGTTCTAAAATACATAATGCAAAAGAACAGGACCCCTGAAAACGCTGTCTTGTATGGAATCGGTCACGGCGGGATAGAGGCACTGACGGTCGTTCTGCCACTGATGATTACATATCTTGCTGTCGCAGTACTGTTCTCTTCGGGGAATATGGAAAATGCACTCAGCGCGTTGAAGATTACGGAGGAAACTGCTGCCGCTGCGCTTCCGTCCGTTCAGACCGCTGCCGCGTTTGATTACGCAATGATGGCAATGAACATTATTGAGCGTCTGTTTACGATGTTCGTACATATTGGACTTACGGTGGTTGTATATTATGGTGTTGTAACCGCAAAGAAGATCTGTCTGCCAGCGGCAATTATCCTGCATATGCTGATGGATACATTCCCTGCGTTGTACCAGAGAAGCGTAGTGCCTCTTTGGGCGGTTGAGATATGGGTTGCTTTATGCACTGCCGTAATTGTATTCGTTGCCGTAAAGCTTTACAGGAAAATGAAAGTGTCGTCTTCTGCTGAGAGCATTTAGTGAGATAAACTTCAGTTCACTCTCTCAAAAGCATAACCGATACAGCCTTTGGTTATATTGAATAATAATTGTTCACTTACTGCTGAAAAGCACTCAGCCGCAAAATCGGCTGAGTGCTTTTTGTTGCATAGTTATCCTCAAATTGCCTGCTCAAATGCATAAAATTGAGCGCATCAGAGAATAGTGCTCTGTTTTAGATGCAAAAGACGGCGAAAAATATGGCGATTGACTAAATATACAAAAAAACGATGCGATTTTTGTCGATTTTTGAGCGTGTTTAATATTTAATTATCGGTTTATCTTGTTGACTGAAAAAATGCATGATGTTAATATATAGATGTTTCAGTGTGCATATATACTGGAATAGAAGGGGCATGTCCAATGAAGAAAGTAAAAGTCCTTATAGGTAACTACGGTAGCGGCAAGAGCGAGCTTGCTCTTAACTTTGCAATGCAGGCAGCTGCAAGAGGGGATAAGACCGAGCTTATTGACCTTGATATGGTCAACACCTACTTCCGCCTTACCGAACGCGGCAAGATGGTTGAGCAGAAGGAGATAAGACTTGTATCTCCGAACTATGCCTGCTCCGGTATTGAAACTCTTTCACTTCCCGCAGAGGTTGCCTCCGCATTTGTACTTGATTGGGATACCGTTATCTTCGATGTCGGCGGCGACGATGTCGGCGCAACCGCACTCGGCAGATACAACAGAGATTTTGAAGACCTTGAGGAAGGCGCACTTGAAGTACTCAATGTCGTCAATATCCGCAGACCCCTTTCCGGCACGGTTGAGAAGCTCATCAGACTTCAGGAGGGCATGCAGGCTCATTCCCGCCTTAAGATTACCGGTATGATTAACAACACAAACCTCGCAACCGAAACAAGCGAGGAGGAGCTTCGCGACGGCTATGAGATGCTCAAGGAGGTTTCCGACAGAACCGGAATCCCCGTAGCATACACCACCGGCAAGAAGGAATTCCTTGATAAGTTCCTCGCAGAGGGTCATGACCCCAAGTATATCGGCACTCCGATTTACATTGATATGTACATGCACCGCGACTGGGAGTCCTACATCAAGTACGGTCTGAACACTGTCGACCCCATGAAGAACTTCGAGCATTAATTCAGCGCATACCCCGCGTTAGCGGTTTTTAATAGCTTAAAAAAAGCAAAAATAAAGAAAAGAGGTAGCAAAATGGTAAAGGTAACCATCAATGAGAACCTGTGCAAGGGCTGCGGTCTCTGTGCAAGAGCCTGCCCCAAGGGCATCATTGAACTTTCCAAGGCAAAAATCAACGCAAAAGGCTATCACCCGGCAGAGGTTGTAAAACCTGAAGAGTGCATCGGCTGCGCATCCTGCGCACGCACTTGCCCCGACGTGGTAATCCGCATCGAGAAGGACTAAGGAGGAAAAATAAAAATGGCCAAAACTCTTATGAAGGGTAGCGAAGCTATTGCTGAGGCAGCCATCAGAGCCGGCGCTCGTTATTTCTTCGGCTATCCCATTACCCCGCAGACTGAGATCCCTGAGTATATGTCCGCCCGTATGTTTGACCCCGAGGTCAACGGCTGCTTCCTGCAGGCTGAGTCCGAAGTTGCAGCAATCAACATGATTTACGGCGCAGCTGGCACCGGTGCTCGTTGCATCACTTCTTCCTCCAGCCCCGGCATCTCCCTGAAGCAGGAAGGTATCTCCTACTGCGCAGGCGCAAAGCTTCCCTGTGTTATCCTCAATGTTATGCGCGGCGGCCCCGGCCTCGGCAACATTCAGGCATCCCAGGGCGACTACTTCCAGGCTGTCAAGGGCGGCGGCAACGGTGACTACCACCTGCTGACCTACGCACCCGCATCCGTTCAGGAAGCAGTTGACATCATGATGTTCGCATACGACAAGGCAGAGCAGTACCGCATTCCCGTACTGTTCATCGCAGACGGCATCATCGCACAGATGATGGAGCCTGTTGAGATGCCCGATTTCGTTGATTTCAAGATCGACCCCGAGAAGAAGCCTTGGGCATGCACCGGCTGGAAGCCCGGCGACGATCCTGCAAAGCGCGGCGTTATCAACTCCATTTACATCGACACCGAATCTCTGTCCGTACATAACGCAGAACTGCAGGCAATGTACAAAGAGGTTACTGCAAACGAGCAGATGTGGGAAGAGTACAAGTGCGAAGGCGCAGAGATCATCATCACTGCATTCGGTACTGTTGCTCGTATCGCAAAGTCTGCTATCGGTGAGCTCAGAGCAGAAGGCATCAATGTCGGTCTGGTTCGTCCCATCACCGTATGGCCCTTCCCCTATGAGGCAATCGCAAAGGCAGCAAACGCAGAAGGCGTTAAGGCAGTTCTCGATGTAGAGCTGAACGAAGGCCAGATGCTTGAAGATGTTAAGATCGCAATCAACGGCGCAAAGCCCATTGATTTCTTCGGCCACCTGGGTTCTCAGATGCCCACCACCGACGAGATCGTTGCAAAGATCAAGAGCATGAAGGAGGCTATGTAAAATGGCAGTTGTATTTGAAAAGACTAAACTCCTTACTGACAAAGTTTTCCATTACTGCCCCGGCTGCAACCACGGCATCATTCATCGCCTGGTAGCAGAGTCCATTGATGAGCTCATCAAGGAAGGCGTTATCGAAGAAGGTAAGGTTATCGGCGTAGCACCTGTTGGCTGCTCCGTATTTGCATACGATTACTTTAACTGCGACATGTATGAAGCTGCACACGGTCGTGCACCCGCATGCGCAACCGGCGCAAAGCGCGTTGTCGGCAAGGATACCCTCGTATTCACCTACCAGGGCGACGGCGACCTCGCATCCATCGGTACTGCTGAAATCGTTCACGCTGCACACCGTGCAGAGAAGATTACCACTATCTTCGTAAACAACGCAATCTACGGTATGACGGGCGGCCAGATGGCTCCCACCACCCTCGTTGGCCAGAAGACCACCACTTCTCCCAAGGGTCGTGACGAAGCATGGTGCGGCGCACCTCTCCGCATTGCTGAGATGCTCTCCACTATCCCCGGCTCCTACTACATTGAGCGTTGCGCAGTCAACAACAACATGAACATCAACAAGACCAAGAAGGCCATCAAGAAGGCATTCACCTATCAGATGGAAGGCAAGGGCTTCTGCCTCATCGAGGTTCTGTCCACCTGCCCGACCAACTGGGGCCTTTCTCCCATCGAGGCTATGAAGTGGCTTGAAGAGAACATGATTCCTTACTATCCCCTCGGCGTAAAGAAAGACAAGGAGGCCGAATAATATGAAAAAAGAGTTTATATTCGCAGGCTTCGGCGGTCAGGGCATGCTCCTGATCGGTAAGTTCCTTGCAATGGCATGCATGCTCGACGGCAAGCATGTATCTTGGCTGCCTTCCTACGGCCCCGAGATGCGTGGCGGTACCGCAAACTGCTCCGTTATCGTTAACGACGATCCCGTTGCTTCTCCTCTGGTTGACATGGCTGATGTTGTTGTCGCTATGAACCGTCCTTCTCTCGACAAGTTCGAGTCCCATGTTAAGCCCGGCGGCGTTCTGGTTATCAACAGCTCCCTCATCGACCGCAAGGCAGAGCGTGATGACATCCAGGTAGTATACTGCGATGCAACCCGTATTGCAGAGCAGGTTGGCAACCCCAAGGGTGCTAATGTTGCTATCCTCGGTGCAATGCTCCAGAAGGCTCCCGTCGTTGCAGACGACCTCATGAGCGAAGCAATCCGCATTGAGCTCGGCGAGCGCAAGGCAAAGTTCCTCCCCGGCAACATGAAGGCACTTCAGGCTGGTAAGGACGCAGCTGCTCAGCAGTAATTTCTAAACATAAAAGACACAGCTTCGGCTGTGTCTTTTTTTGTTTTAAGGCTGTTGCATATGAAAGTCAATTAATCTATACTAAGTGCAGTATTATTATGCAGGAGTAATAGTATGGCTACGATGGTCAAGGGAATACCAAAACCAAAGCTGCATCCGCTGGATAAAACCGTATATGCGCTGATTATCATTTTCAGTATATTCTTATGTTTTGTATTTGCTTGGGTGTTAGACCTTAACGAAGCAAAGGTCGCTGCAATTGACCTTTCAAACCCCAATGTAATTGCTTATAACAACGGGAATGAGGGATTTGTTGCCGATTATATATACTTTCTAGGCTTACTGCCATTTTGGGCGGGTATAAGGCTATGGAAAAGAATAGGACTCTTCAAGCCATTACAATATGCAGAAAAACACAGAACAGCAGCTTATCCTGAAAGAAAAAACAGCAGTCTGAGAATATGTGTAAATGTATTGATGGTAGTAATGCTTATCGCCAGTATGTATTTAATTCTCACTAAGGATTACAGCCGATGGGTAATGGAAAACAACGGAACCGTTACCGAGTATTCGGCTAAAAATGAGCTAATAAATACTTTTACAATTGATAATGGACATACGGGAAAAGCTACCTTTTTGGTGTCAAGCAAAAAAGGTAGGGCGTATGTTGAGCTTTCGGTAAGTTTAGACGACGGAGAAAAGCTCAAAATGACGGACAGAGATTTTACAGATGTTGATATGGCGCTTGAATTTATGGAAGCTTTAAAAGTCAGCTTAGGCGCTGATACTGAACTGAAAATTGAAGGCAAAACAAAGCATATGAAGGATTTCATAAAACAGAATCATATTCAGGATTTTCAGGCAGATAGATGGTACGCATTATTTGAAATGAGCAGATGATTGTTCATCTGCTCATTTTTTCTCTTTTGGTTTACATAACAATGCGACAAGTATTCCGAAAAATACCGCTGCGCATATTCCAGCCGCTGAAGCAGTAAAGCCGCCCGTGAATGCGCCGAGAAGTCCTTTGGACTCCACAGCGGTTTTTACACCCTTTGCAAGAGTGTTGCCGAAGCCCGTCAGAGGAACACTTGCGCCTGCTCCTGCCCAGTCTGCAAGCGGTTGATAAAGCCCGACTGCGCCGAGGATTACACCGACAACAACATAGGAGGTAAGAATCCTTGCGGGTGTCAGTTTGGTTTTATCTATAAGCAGCTGACCTATTGCGCATAGTGCGCCGCCTACGGCAAAGGCTTTAAGGTATTCAAAAAATGTATCCATAGTATCACTCAATTCTCAAGAGTTTTTTCAATGGCAACTGCGTGGCATACACCGGGGATGCTGTCACCCTGCTGCGAGCTTGTCGGGGACATAAGCGCACCGGTCGGAGCAAATAGTACCTTGCTCCAACGCCCGCTCTGAATGCCCTGCATAATATACGATGCGAATACGGATGCCGAGCAGCCGCAGCCCGAGCCGCCTGCATGAACATCCTGCTTTTTGAGGTCAAAGATAAGCAGACCGCAGTCATTGTAATGCTCACCGAGCGTTAACCCATCGTGGCGGAATAAATCCTCGAGGGTATCGTGTCCTATTGCACCGAGGTCGCCGGTAACAATCAGGTCGTAGTAATCGGGCTCTCTGCCGGTGTCCTCAAAGTGTGCTTTCAGCGTTTCGTATGCTGCGGGAGCCATTGCGCTGCCCATGTTGTTTGCATCAATAATTCCCGCATCAACTATCTTGCCTGGGGTGAGATAGCTGATAAACGGGCCGTCTCCGCCGCTGCGTAAAATTGCTGCGCCCGAGCCCGTAACTGTCCATTGTGCAGTAGGAGTGCGCAGACCGCCGTATTCAAGAGGGAAGCGGTACTGCCGCTCAGATGAGCAGAAGTGCGAGCTTGTGAGTGCGCATACTGTGTCTGCAAAGCCTCCGTCTATTGTCATCGCGCCCAATGTGAGCGATTCGCCCATTGTTGAGCATGCGCCGTATAGACCGAAATAGGGGACACCGCAGTCCTTCAATGCAAAGGTTGAGCCAACGCATTGATTAAGAAGGTCACCCGAAAAAATAAATTCGAGGTCAGAGCTTGAAATTCTTGCCTTGTCGCAGCACAGAGAGAAGCACTGCTTGAGCATTGTACTCTCTGCCTTTTCCCATGTCTTTTCGCCGAAGTATGAATCCTCGGAAATGTAGTCAAAATACTGCTTCAGCGGACCTTCGCCCTCTTTCTGACCGACAACAGCGGCGGTTGCGGCAATAGTGGGCGGGTTAGTAAGCTTGAGTGTCTGCTTGCCGATTTTCTTTGTCATAATATCACCGATGATAGTTTGTCCACCGAAATTAAAAACATTCACATATTATGGCACAAATCATAAAATGCTTTTTGGAGGGGAGTATATGACATTAAGCATATTTTGCGACATTCTGCTTTCAAATCTACCTTTTGCAAGGGCGGAGATAAAAGGAAGCGCCGAAAACAGCAGCATACGCGGCGAGGTCAATTTCTATCAGGTTGGTGAAAATGTGGTAATTGCCGCAGATATCAGCGGCCTGCCGCAAAAAAGCGGTGATTGCAGCTGCGGAGTGTTCGGTTTCCACATTCACGATGGAGAAAGCTGCACGGGAACGAGTGAGGATCCGTTTGCTGATACAAAAGGGCACTATAACCCGAAAAACTGCCCGCATCCATGCCACGCTGGCGATATGCCGCCACTGTTTGAAAACTCGGGTCGCGCGTGGATGGCATTTATGACAGACAGATTTGAGGTTGATGAAATAATAGGAAAAACCGTGATAATACACTCAAAGCCCGATGATTTCACGACTCAGCCGTCAGGAAACTCAGGACAGAAAATTGCCTGCGGCGTAATAGAAAGACTTACTTAAAAATTAATCAGGCAGGACTTTTGTCCTGCCTGATTTTTTGACGGGTAAGCGTCTTATTCACCTTTGTATTTTCTTCTTGTTGCCATGCCGCCGCGGATGTGCCGCTCGGCCTTGTTGATATCAAGCAGCTCCCGCACCTGATGGTATAAGGCGGGATTAACTGTTTTCAATCTCTCTGTGAGATCCTTGTGTACGGTGCTTTTGGAAATTCCGAACTGCTTTGCCGCTGCGCGGACGGTAGCTTTGTTTTCGATGATATACACCGCCAGATCGCAGGCGCGTTCCTCAATATTTGTATGCACATACACCACTCCTCTTGGCTCACATACTCAATGTATATGAGCCGCAGGGGAGAGATATGAAATCAGTTGCCGCATTCAATTGAAATGCTTGTAAACAGTCCGAGAATATCGTCAACGCTTGTATGCTGTTTTTCTTCGCCCTCAATATCAAGCACTATGTGGCCCTTATCCATCATAATAAGCCTTGAGCCGTACTCAACGGCGTAGCGCAGGTTATGCGTAACCATTATTGCGGTCAGCTTTTTCTCACGAACGATTTTATCCGTCAGCTCCATAATTACATCTGCCGTGTGGGGGTCGAGCGCTGCGGTGTGCTCATCGAGAATGAGAAAATCGAGCGGCGTCATTGTTGCCATGAGCAGCGCAACCGCCTGCCGCTGACCGCCTGAAAGTGAGCCCATCTTGACATTGAGCTTATCCTCAAGTCCTAAGCCGAGGCCTGCAAGCTGCTGACGGTAAAACTCAATGCGTTTTTTTGAAACACCCTTGCCGAGACCGAAGGCCTTACCCTTGTTATCGGCAAGAGACATATTTTCGAGAATGGTCATATTGGGGCAGGTGCCCATTGAGGGGTTCTGATATACGCGGCCGATTTTTCTGTAGCGCACAAAATCCTTCTGGTTTTTAATGCTCGTTCCACCTATAAGGCAATCACCGCTGTCAATGGGGATTGTGCCGCAGATAATATTGAGCATGGAGGTTTTGCCGCTGCCGTTACTGCCGACAACGGATACAAACTCGCCGTCTTTAACGGAGAGATTGAAGTCTTTGAACAGACACATTTCGGTGACGGTGCCGGGGTTATAGGTCTTTGTGATGTTTTTAAGCTCGAGCATTTTGCTTCACCCCGCCTTTCATATTGCCCAAAACAAGAATAATAAGGAACAGAACTGCCGTTACGAGCTTGAGCAGATTTGCGGGCAGACCTGCGACGATTGCGAGCTGAATACATACCTTATATATAATACTGCCGATTACAACTGCTGTTGTGCCCTTGACAAAATCAAGCTTTCTGAAAAGGGTAGTGCCGATGATTACGGTTGCAAGACCGAATACCATCTGACCCGTGCCCATTGTTGCGGAGAAGCTGCGCTGCTCCTGACAGACAATTGCGCCCGCAAGCGCTACAAGCGCATTTGCAAGAACAAGACCGAGAATTTTAATCCTGCCGTTATCCTTGGCAAGGCTTGTAACAAGAGCATTGTTATCGCCGACAGCCCTAAGCAGCATACCGCTTTTTGTCTTGAGGTAGAGGTCAAGCAGAAGCTTGAATACAAGTGCTATTATGAATGACACAATAAGCTTGCGGTAGATAAGCGACATTGAGCCGAAAAGCAGCATAGTGGGCTTTGCGGTGAAAATGGTGTCAATTGCGCGCTCGATTGCAAGATTTGAGCCGCCAAGCTGAAGATTGATTGAAAACAACGCAGTCATAGTGATGATACCCGCAAGCAGGTCGCGAACCTTGAGCCTTACATGAATAAGTCCGGTTGCAAGACCCGCAAGCGCGCCTGCACCCATGGCAATAATCAGCGTAAGATATGGGTTAAAGCCGCGGATAAGTAAGACTGCCGTAACTGCCGCACCGAGAGGGAACGAGCCGTCAACGGTCAGGTCGGGAAAATCGAGAATTTTGTATGTGATGTATATGCCGTATGACAGCAGGGCGTAGATAAGGCCCTGTGTCAAGGTGCTTGAAATCATATCGAGCATGT
>JAZUJB010000004.1:0-3999 GCA_045642545.1 Oscillospiraceae bacterium | reverse complement strand
CCGGGAGCAAAAATGTTCAGGAAATATACATCCTCGTTGAGCGTTCTGTCCAGCGTTCTGCGCAGGACACCGTAGCTTACGAGGTTGTCCAGCGAAGGCATGATTTCCTCAACGGATTTGCCAAGCTTCTTTGCTATGTAGTCAGCTGTGCGTTCCTTGCGCAGGCCGCAAGCGGCTGCAGCTTCGGCTTCATCATCAGTAAGCAGATCTGCGAAAGCGTAGTACTCAGGTGCGTTTTCGTCAATCTTGTTGATGGCGCCGGATATGCCGCCGATGACCTTGGCAAGCTTTACAATTTTAGGTCTCAACTGTGCCATAGTGTATCTCCTTTTGTTTTATAATGTTTTCGTGAACACTTCACGAAATAAGTTAAAAAATCAGGCGTGAACACTTCACGCTGTCTATAATTTATCATACGCATTATTGGTTTGCAATACATAATTGCAGAAATCTTGACAAAAAATATGCCGCTGTACAAACAGCGGCGTTAAATTAGTCGGTAATTGAGGTTTCGCCGTTATATGCGCTGTACAGAATCTTGTACGAGGCATTGCAGGCTTTGTCCTTATCGCGGGCGCGAAGCCCCTCATAAACATCTACAACAGAACGGTATACGGGCGTGCGGCCGTTTCTCGCAATGTACTTGCAGTAGAGATTGATTGCGGGAGCTCTGAAGGAATGGAACATAAGCGGCAGCAGCACATTCTCGCCCATTGAATGAATTTCGTGGAAGAAATCCATGACGATTGAGGAATACTCAAAATCGTCGGCTGCGTTTTCGAGCTGTGCGATGTAGCGCTCGAGCTTTTTAATCTGCTCATCGCTTGCGGTTTCGATTGCATCCTCGATGGCGAGCCTTTCGGTTACGGTTCTTGTTTTGAGAATTGACCGAACTTCTCGCGGACTGAGTCTGCCGTTATTGTACTGCATTATTGAAACGAGCGTTGAAATTGAGCCCGTGTGGACATAGTCGGATACGAAAATGCCCTGACGGGGAATAATCTCCACAAAGCCCTTACTGGCAAGCTCGGTAATTCCGGCGTTGACAATTGTAAGGCTGACGCCCATTTTTTCAACCATTTCACGCTCAGATGGAAGCTTATCGCCGATTTTCAGCTCACCTGACAGTATCTGATTTTCAATATCCCGAATAAACTTCTCCTTGAGAGAAGCCTTTGCTTCGTTGCTGATTTTCACGCGTGGCCTCCGAATATTTATACGCAAAATTGTTTGCTTATTATATAGTAAACGGGTAAATTTGTAAAGGTTTTCCTCTGTGAGCCACTCAGGTTAATGGCTCAAAAAAGAAAATGCGAATCGGATTGTAGCCGAGCCGCATTTTCAATAGGTATTATAACATCACATTAGCATCATTTTTCCATACCGCAGGGATATGCGCTGTCCTTCATGCTCTTTTCAAGCAGAACAGAAGAATAGAAGCGGTAGCCGCCGGAGAAGTTGTAGCAGTCAAAGCCCTCCTGCTCAAGAATTCTGCAGGCGATGTAGCTTCTCAGACCGCTCTGGCACATTACATAAACGGGCTTGCCCTTTTCAAGCTCGGAAAGGCGCTCGCGCAGCTCGTCGACGGGAATGTTTACAAAGCCCTCTGCGTTGCCGCCTGCGTATTCGCGCACGAAGCGTGCATCGAGCAGGTTGACGCTGCCGTCGCGGGGCAGGTCAGCAACCTCGTCCCAATGGAACTGCTTTATCTTTCCGCTTGCAATGTTCTCAATCATAAAGCCTGCCATATTGACGGGCGCCTTTGCGGAGGAGTAGGGAGGTGCGTAGGAGAGGTCGAGGTCCTTGAGCTCGTCTGCGGCCATACCTGCGCTGATTGCGGTTGCAAGGACATCAATGCTCTTGTCAACACCGTCAGCGCCGACAATCTGTGCGCCGAGCAGCTTCAGAGTCTTTTTCTCGAAAACGACCTTCATGGTCATAACCTTTGCGCCGGGGTAGTAGGAGGCATGAGAGCCCGGGGAGAGAATGATTCTCTCGTAATCAATACCGGCAGCCTGCGCGGCCTTTTCGGTAAGACCGGTGCTTGCAACGGTCATATCAAATACCTTGACAACCGAGGAACCCATGGAGCCCTTGTAGTGACTATCACCGCCGCAGATGTTATCTGCTGCAATACGGCCCTGCTTGTTTGCAGGTCCTGCAAGAGAAATGACGGCATCCTCGCCGCTGACGGAGTGCTTGACCTGAACAACATCGCCGACTGCGTAAATGTCCTTGACGGAGGTTTCCATTCTGTCGTTTGTGATGATGCTGCCCTTCATGCCGAGCTCGAGTCCTGCGGATTTTGCAAGTGTGGAGTCGGGGCTTACGCCGATGGCGAGAATGACCATATCAGCCTGAAGCGGCTCACGGTCCTTGAGAAGCACGCGAAGACCGTTTTCTGCTTCCTCAAAGCCGGTAACATTACCGCCGAGAACAAGCTTGACACCGCGCTGTCTGAACTTGGCGTGAACGAAGCTTGCCATATCAAAGTCGATGGTCTTGAGCAGATGGTCAGGGCGCTGAACGATAGTGGTCTTAACGCCCATTTCGCACAGATTCTCTGCCATTTCGAGGCTGATGAAGCCGCCGCCGACCATAACCGCGGTTTTAGGCTGATTTGCTTCTACAAACTCACGAATGCGGAAGGTGTCCTCCACAGTACGCAGTGTGAAGATTTTTGCGCTGTCTACGCCGGGCATATCGGGCACTACGGGCTTTGCACCCGGAGAAAGCACCAGCTTGTCGTAGCTTTCCTCAAAGCTTTCGCCGGTGCGGAGATTTGTAACGCTTACGGTCTTTTTCTCGGGATTGACTGCAGTAACCTCGTGCAGCACCTTTACATCAACGCGGAAGCGCTTGTAAAAGCTCTCGGGAGTCTGGAGAGTCAGGGCAGAAGGATTTTCAATCACTCCGCCGATATAATAGGGAAGACCGCAGTTTGCATAGGACATATAGCCGGACTTTTCAAACACGGTAATCTGTGCGTGCTCATCAAGTCTTCTGATTCGGGCTGCAGCCGATGCGCCGCCTGCAACACCGCCGACAATTACAACTTTCATGGTTTAACACTCCTTGTTTAAGTTTGACACTATGATACGCAAAATGCGGCCTGTACTCTGTAACCAGGTCGCATTTTGCAGAATAATTCTATATTTTTTCCAAGCGGGCAATATCCTTGAGTATAACTATTCCGCGGCCGACCTCGATGAGACCGTCGGCGGAAAACTGCTTCAGCATTCGCGCAACAACCTCCCGCGCAGAGTTGACATTTTCGGCAATCTGCGCCTGAGTCATATGAAGCTCGTTGCTGCCCGTCTTTTTGCATTCGCTCAGCAAAAAGCCTGCAAGACGCTGGTCAAAGCTCTTGAAAATCAAGGATTCCATCACGCGAACAACGGCGGAAAAGCGCTCTGCAGCGACCTCAAGCATATAGCAGCGAACATAAATGTTCTGCTCGGTCAGCCTTCCGAATACGGAGGAGGGAATAATCATAATCTCTGCAGCCTTTGACACAACAAGCTGAGTCTCGAAGCTTATCTGCGAAAGCAGACAAGAGGCCGACAGAATACAGCCGTCCCCTGCGCCGACTCGGAATAATGTGATTTCGCGCCCCTCGTCAGAGACAATATAGGCTCTGACCTCTCCGGAAATGACAAAAACCATTCCCAGACAGCTTGTGGCGGTTTCCACACCGCCGTAGAGAATGCTGCCTGCGCTGTATTTTCGTATTACTGCCGCACGGGAAACGGCATTCTTTTCCGCATCACTCAGTGACTCCCAGTACGGAAGCGCGGTAACAGCCTGCTCCATGGATAACACCTCTTGCTATCAGTGGCAGCCGTGTGAGCCGCAGCCGTGGCTACCGCAGGAATGACCTTCCTCGTGGTCGTGATGATGGCAATTCGAGCCGGTGGAAACAAGCTCGCCTGCCAGATATGCTCTGACTGCCTCGTCAACATCACCTGATGCGCCGGCAATGACCTCAATGCCTGCCTG
>JAZUJB010000003.1:0-3809 GCA_045642545.1 Oscillospiraceae bacterium | reverse complement strand
ATAATGCGGTTCTGACTGCTTCGGCTGAGCTCGAAAATGAGCGAGTACAGCGCGTAGCCGTATTCCTGCAGCTTAAGCGGCAGCTTTGATGTGATGCTGTGCAGCTTCTCACGCTCGCGCTGAGGGTCGAATACGGGAAGATTGTTCTCCTGCTTGTACTGAGCAATCTGCGCCGCAACCGACATACGCTGCTCGAAAAGGCTTACAAGCTCGTTGTCGATTTTGTCTATCTCAAGTCTTAATTCATCAAGATTCATAATTGTCCCTTCCTGCCTCAATAAGCGCATCGTAAACTGCGATTGCCGCTGCCGCCTCAATGCATGGGACGGCTCTGTGCACTATGCAGGGGTCGTGGCGGCCTACAATTTTCAGCTTTGCGTTTTCGCCCGTGAGCAGGTCTACGGTGTCCTGCTCCTTTGCAATAGAGGGTGTGGGCTTTACGGCTGCCTTGAATACGATGGGCATACCGTCTGTTATGCCGCCTAAAATGCCGCCGCAGTTGTTGGTCCTTGTGACGACCGTGCCGTTTTGCATTTCAAACGGGTCGTTGTTCTCACTTCCGCGAAGTCTTGCCGCGCCGAAGCCTGCGCCGAATTCAATGCCCTTTACTGCGGGAATGCCGAATACGAGCTGAGATATGCGCGATTCCATTCCGCCGAACATTGCGCCGCCTAAGCCTACGGGTGCGCCGATTACGGCACATTCAATAATGCCACCGACAGAGTCGCCGTCTGCCTTCGCGGCTAAAATAGCCTGCTGCATCCTTTCGCCTGCTGCATCATCAACAACGGGAAAGGCTTTTCCGGCAGTTGAGGCGGTAAGCTCGCCCTTATCCTCAATGCCTGCAATTTCAGCAATGCGGCTGATGATTTCAATGCCCTCACGCGCAAGAAGCTGCCTGCACAGACCGCCGACAATGCACAGCGGCGCTGTCAGCCTGCCGGAGAAATGGCCGCCGCCGGTGTAATCCTGCGCGCCGTTAAACTTCACATGCGCGGTATAATCCGCATGGCCGGGACGGGGCTTGCTTTTAAGCTCGGAGTAGTCCTTTGACTGCGTGTTTGTGTTGCGGATAATTGCAGTCAGCGGAGTGCCGCAGAGTCTGCCGTCAAACACGCCCGAGATAAACTCGGGAATGTCAGCCTCTTTTCTCGGTGTGGAAAGAGCGTTCTGACCGGGGGCTCTGCGCGATAAAAAGCGGGAAAGCTCGTCAAAATCCGGCTCAAAGCCTGCGGGAAGTCCCTCAACCGTTACGCCGATGGCAGGGGAATGGGACTGACCGAAAATGGTGAATTTAATATTTCCGTTGTAGCTGCTGCTCATATCTGTCTCTCCAATTGCTCAAAGTTTTCCCAGAAACGAGGGAAGGACTTGGCGGTGCATTCGGGCTGTATGACAGTTACGGGGGCTGTGCTTATGCACGCCGCCACCGCTGCCGACATTGCAATGCGGTGGTCGTTGAACGAATCGACCGTGCCGCCCGTCAGTGCGCCCGTTCCGTTTATGATAAGGCCGTCGTCAAGCTCGGTAACATCTCCGCCGAGCCGGCTTAAAAGCTCGGCTGTTGCCTTGAGTCTGTCCGACTCCTTGAGCCTCAGCCTTGCGGCGTTTATTATGCGGGTTTCACCCTCGGCTGCCGCTGCAAGCACGGACAGCACGGGTACAAGGTCGGGGATGCCCGAGGCATCTATAACGCAGCCCTTTAGGCCGCCCTTTTTTACTGTGATTTCGCTTCCGCGCACTTCTACCTGGGCACCGAAGCGGCGAAGAATATCCACAATTGCGCTATCGCCCTGCAGGGTTTCCGAGGGCATATTTTTCGCTGTTATGCCGCGCTCGCTCAATGCGCCCATGCAGAGGAAAAACGCGCCGTTTGAGTAGTCGCCTTCTGCGGTACAATTGCCGCTGAGCGCATAGTGCTGATTGCCGCGGATGCGATACTCGTTTTCCTTGCGCTCAAAGCTTATGCCCGATGCCTTAAGCGCACTTTCGGTCATTGCGATGTACGCAGAGGATTCAAGCCTTCCGGTAATGCGTATTACGCTGTCGCCGTCAAGCAGGGGCAGGGCAAATAGAAGCCCCGAAATGTACTGCGAGGAGATATCTCCGGGAATGGAGAACACACCGCTGCGCAGTCTGCCGCTGCAGTATAGTCTGCTGCCGTCCCTGACGATTTCCATTCCGTGCTCGCGCAAAAGCGCATCAAGCGGTGCAAGCGGACGGTCGGCAAGCCTGCCCTCCATATTGAACACGACACTCTCGCCGAGCGCGCCGCACACGGGAATGAGAAAGCGCAGCGTTGAGCCGCTTTCACCGCATTGCAGGACCTTGACCTGCTCGGAGCACTTGCGCTCAGGCTCAACGGAAATCAGACCGTCTGCGCCCACGGATATATCCGCGCACAGCGCCTCAAGGCATTTTGCCGTTGCTGCAATGTCCTTTGAAATGTCGCCGCAGTAAATATTGACTTTTTCGCTGCCGAGCGCCGCGCATATCAGCAGGCGGTGGGCATGCGATTTTGACGAGGGTGCGGCGGTAAAACCGCTGCGCTGACCCGGTAGCAGTGTGATTTCAGTCATGTTAATTTAACCAGCTTTTAATTTCGTCTGTTTCAATGGGGATAATCCGACAGCTGCCGATTGCCTCGGGTACAACAAGGTGCAGCTTGCTGTCGGCAATTTTCTTGTCCGATTTGCAGGCCTCGGAAAGCTCATCGTGCTCAAAGCAAAGCTCTGTGGGAAGATTATATTTTTTCAGCACATCAATTACTGCCTCACAGTCGGCAGCGCTGCATATGCCGCGCTTTGCCGCACCGCGCATAATAGCGGCAAGGCCTATTGCAACGGCATCACCGTGGCTGATTTCGAAATCGGAGCACTTTTCGACTGCGTGGCCTATGGTGTGGCCGAGATTGAGAAGTCTGCGCTCGGCATTGTCAAACTCATCGGCCTGCACAATATCGCGCTTTTTCTCAACGCAGCGGGAGATTACATACTCCTCGTTTGCGCGAATGTCGGACTCTGAAAGCGCCTTGAAAAGCTCAGCATCGCCGAGCACGCCGTACTTTATTACCTCTGCACAGCCGCAACGGTAGTCCTCGGCAGAGAGCGTTTTCAGCACCTCGGGGTCGCAGAAAACTGCCCTCGGCTGATAAAAGCAGCCGACCTGATTTTTGTATGCGTCAATGTTAATCGCGGTCTTGCCGCCGACGGAGGAATCCACCGCGGCAAGAAGCGTTGTGGGTATCTGAATGAAGGCAATACCGCGCTGATAGGTCGCGGCGGCAAAGCCCGTGAGGTCGCCCGTCACACCGCCGCCGAGTGCAAAAAGCGCGTCCGAGCGGCTTATGTGATTTTCGCAGAGAAAGCTCTGAAGCTTGCCGAAAACAGCAAGGCTCTTTGCTCCCTCACCGCTTTCGTGAATGAAGGTAAGCACCTCAAAGCCGGCAGACTCAAGTGAGCTTACAAGCCGCTTTCCGTATATGGGAAAGACCTTTTCGCCAGATACGATGACGGCTCTGCACGGCTTGATGAGCCTTGCCGATTCCTCACCGATGCGGTCAAGAATGCCGCGCTCAACGGTAACATCGTAGCTACCCGAGGCCTCCACATGTATTGTGGTCATCGACCGTCAACCTCCTCCTTGCGCTTTTTGCCCTCTAAAAGAAGTGCAACAAGCTCATCGTTGTCATCGTTTTCAATGGCATCGCGGTATTTAACAAGGTTATCAATATACAGATTCAGCTCGTTAAGAACAAAATCCTTGTTTTCCATAAAAAGCTCTGCCCACAGATTGGGATTGAGCCAGGC
>JAZUJB010000002.1:0-5050 GCA_045642545.1 Oscillospiraceae bacterium | reverse complement strand
ATCTAACAAAAATATTTGCTGCGGCAGCCAGCCGCGGGAAAGGATGTAAAAAATGAAGAATTCAGAAAAAACCATGGACAAAATCGTTGCTCTGTGCAAAAACCGCGGTTTTGTCTACGCAGGCAGCGAAATCTACGGCGGCCTCGCAAACTCTTGGGACTACGGCCCTCTCGGTGTCGAGTTCAAAAACAATGTCAAGAAGGCATGGCTCAAGAAGTTCGTTCAGGAGAGCCCCTACAATGTAGGTCTTGACGCAGCAATCATCATGAATCCCCAGACCTGGGTAACCACCGGCCATGTTTCCAGCTTCTCCGACCCCCTGCTCGACTGCAAGGCATGCAAGGCACGCCACCGCGCAGACAAGCTCATCGGTGAGGTTCACGGTGAGGTCAATGTCGACGCTATGAGCTTTGACGAGATGGACGAATTCATCGCATCTCACGATGACATTCTCTGCCCCGTATGCGGCAAGCACGACTTCACCCCCATCCGCAAGTTCAATCTTATGTTCAAAACTGCCATCGGCGTCACCGAGGACTCCAGCTCTACCTGCTATCTGCGTCCCGAGACCGCTCAGGGCATTTTCGTAAACTTCTCCAACATTCAGCGCACCACCCGCAAGAAGCTGCCCTTCGGTGTCTGCCAGGTAGGTAAGGCATTCCGCAACGAGATTACTCCGGGCAACTTCACCTTCCGCACCCGTGAGTTTGAGCAGATGGAATGCGAATTCTTCTGCAAGCCCGGCACCGACCTTGAGTGGTTTGCTTACTGGAAAGACTACTGCAAGAACTGGCTGCTTTCTCTCGGCATTAAGGAAGAAAACCTGCGTCTGCGCGACCACGAGCCCGCAGAGCTGGCATTCTATTCCCGCGCAACCACCGATATCGAATACGCCTTCCCGTTCACCGACTGGGGTGAGCTTTGGGGCATTGCAGACCGTACCGATTACGACCTCGGCCGTCATCAGGAGGCCTCCGGCAAGGACCTGACCTACTTTGACCAGGACACCAACGAGCATTACATTCCCTATGTAATCGAGCCTTCACTCGGCTGCGACCGCGTTGCACTTGCATTCCTTTGCGAGGCATACGACGAAGAGGTTGTCGGTCAGGACAAGAAGGGCAACGACGATGTCCGCACCGTTCTGCATCTGCATCCTGCACTTGCACCCTTCAAGTGCGCAATTCTGCCTCTGAGCAAGAAGGAAATCCTCACCGGTCCCGCAATGGAGCTTTACAACGAGCTTTCCAAGGAGTTCATGGTTGACCATGACGAAACCGGCTCCATCGGCAAGCGCTATCGTCGTGAGGACGAGATAGGCACTCCGTTCTGCATCACCTTTGACTTCAACACCGTCGGCACCGAGACCGATGTTGCCGACCACTGCGTTACCGTTCGTGAGCGCGACAGCATGGAGCAGGTCCGCATCCCCATCTCCGAGGTTAAGGACTACATCTCCGAGCGCATCAAGTTCTGATAATGACTGCAGGACAGCAATTTGTAAAAATGCTCAGGCCATTGGGCTGTGCGCTGTGTTTAGCACTTTTCGTTGGTTTTATGATTATGTGCTTTTCCGCAAAGGCTCCGGTCGAGGGTTACATTATCCCTCACGACTCGGAGTACTTCGCCGGGCATCTTGACGAGCTTCAGACCGAGCTTGAGACCAATCTGTTTCCTAAGCTTGAGGGCATTGAGGATTGCTATGTAACAGGCGACAAGCTGACTGTTATTATCGACAGCGACAGCTATGAGCAGTCCGCAAAGGCAATAACCCATTACTACGGAAACGAATTATTCAGTATTGAAAAATCTGAGAAAGAGTGAATTAAATGAAAGACGGATTTGTAAAAGTAGCAGCAGCATCCCCCGTTATCCGTGTTGCAGACGCAGACTACAACGCAGACCGTGTTATCGACTGCATCAGGTCCGCAGCCGACAAGGGTGCTAAGATTATAGTTTTCCCCGAGCTCACACTCACCGGTGCATCCTGCTATGACCTCTTCGGTCACGGTGTTATCCTCCGCGGCGCGGAAAAGGCTCTCGCAAAGGTTATAGAGGCCACCAAGGGTATGGACATTCTCGCATTCGTCGGTCTGCCCTACGCACCCAGAGGCGGCTGCCTTTACAGCGTAGCCGCTGCAATCTGCAACGGCGAGCTGCTCGGTATGGTTCCCCGTACCGAGGTTAACGGCACTAAGTTTGCAAGCGTTGACCTTGATGCCGACATCAGCGGTATGTATGACAGCTTCCTGAGCACCGAGGCACTTTTCACAAGCGCCGTGCTGCCCGGTCTTGCAGTTGCCGTTGAGCTCGGCAATGACGCAAAGGCAATCGAGGCTCCCGCAAACCGCCACGCACTTGCCGGCGCAACCGTCATTGCAAGCATGGCCTCCTTCCCCGCAACCGTTACCTCTACTGCTGACGCAAGCGAGGATATCAAATACCGCTCCAAGCATCTCAAGTGCGGCATGATTCTTGCTGCACCCGGCAAGGGCGAATCCACCACCGACAATGTTTTCTCCGGTCTGTGCATGATTGCCGAAAACGGCAAGATTCTCGCCTCCGATGAGTGCGCTGACTGCATGGTGCTTTCCGAAATTGACATTGACTATCTTGAAAATCTCCGCCGCCCCACCGCTGCCTTCGGCACCGGCAAGTATCCTCACTTTGAGGTTAACTGGGGCAAGGAATTTGTTGAAACCGCACTCACCCGCAGCTACCGCAAGCTGCCCCATCTGCCCGAGCTTGAAAAGGACATGGCTCCCTACTGCCGCCGCATGATTGACATTCAGGTTTCCGCACTTGTAAAGCGTATGGAATACGCCGGTCTCGACCACTGCGTAGTCGGCATCTCCGGCGGTGTTGACTCCACTCTGTGCGTCATGATTTGCGCTATGGCAATGGAGAGAATGGGTCTGCCCTCCACCAATGTTGTGGCATGCACCTTGCCCTGCTTCGGCACCTCAAGCCGCACCAAGTCCAACGCAATAATCGTTGCCGAGCAGGTCGGCGCCGAGGTCAGAGTCATTGACATCGGCGAGAGCGTATACAAGCACTTTGACGATATCGGCCACGCACACGATGACTACTCCATCGCCTTTGAGAATGCTCAGGCACGCGAGCGCACTCAGGTGCTTATGGACATCGCAAACAAGGTCAACGGCCTTGATGTCGGCACCGAGGACCTCTCCGAGTTTGTCGACGGCTGGTGCACCTACAACGGCGACCACACAAGTATGTACGATGTCAATATGGGTCTTACCAAGACTCAGGTTCGCGCAGGCGTAAGATACATTGCACAGCACACCGAGGACAAGGTTCTCGCAGATGCACTGTGGGATGTTCTCGACTGCCCCGTAACTCCCGAGCTGCTGCCCATCACCGATGACCAGATTGAGCAGAAGAGCGAGGACTCCGTCGGCTCGTACAGCCTGCAGGACTTTTTCACTCACAAGATGATGATTTGCGGCTTCAGCCCCGCAAAGACTCTGCGTCTTGCAAAGATGGCCTACAGTGATGACTTCACCGAGGAAGAGCTTGTCAAGTGGCTGCGCAGCTACTGCAAGCGCTACTTCTCACAGCAGTTCAAGAGAAGCTGTCTGATGGACGGTCCCGCGGTTGAGGACTTCTCCGTTTCACCGAGAAACGGCTTCCTCATCCCCTCCGATGCGGAAAACAGCCTGTTTATGGCAAGCATCGACTCCGTTGTTGAGTAAAATATAACATTAAAAATCCCTGAGCATAAGCTCAGGGATTTTTTTATTCGCATACAAGCTCGCCGTTTACGGCGTCGATTTTAATCGTGTGTCCGCTTGGCATATCACCTGCAAGTATGGTTCTTGCAATCAGCGTTTCAACGCTTGCCTGCAGGTAGCGCTTCAGCGGTCTTGCGCCGAACACGGGGTCAAAGCCGCGGTCTATGATAAGCTGCTTTGCGGCATCGGAAATTTCAAGGCCGAGCGTTCTGTCGGCAAGACGCTTTCTGAGCGCTGCGGTCAGAATGTCGATGATGCCGTCAAGCTCCGCCTTTGTAAGCGGCTTGAAGCAGATAATCTCGTCAAGGCGGTTCAGGAACTCCGGTCTGAATGAGCGGCGAAGCTCGTTGAATACCATTTCCCTCGCGGAGTCGGAAATGTCTCCGTTTTCGTCAATGCCGTCAAGCAGATACTGGCTGCCGAGGTTTGAGGTCATTATGATTATGGTGTTTTTGAAGTCCACCGTTCTGCCCTGCGAATCGGTAATTCTACCGTCATCGAGTATCTGAAGCAGGATGTTGAAAACATCGGGATGCGCCTTTTCAATCTCATCGAACAGCACAACGGAGTAGGGCTTTCTGCGCACCGCCTCGGTCAGCTGACCGCCCTCATCGTAGCCTACATAGCCCGGAGGTGCTCCGATAAGGCGCGACACGGAGAATTTCTCCATATACTCTGTCATATCTATGCGCACGATGTTGTGCTCATCGTCAAACAGGCACTCGGCAAGAGCCTTTGCAAGCTCGGTTTTGCCGACACCCGTGGGACCTAAGAACATAAAGCTGCCAATCGGGCGATTGGGGTCTGCAATTCCCGCGCGTGAGCGCCAGATTGCCTCGGTAACCTTCTGAACAGCCTCGCTCTGACCGATTACCCTGCGGTGCAGAACATCGTCAAGGTGAAGCAGCTTTTCGCGCTCACCCTCCATAAGCTTTGCAACGGGGATTCCCGTCCACTTTGCAACGATGCCCGCAATTTCCTCCTCGGTAACGGTGTCATGCACCATACCGCTTTCCTTGCGCTCCTCGCTAAGACGCTCTGCCTCGCGCAGCTTGTTCTCAAGCTCGGGCAGGTCGGAATATTTGAGTCTTGCGGCGGTTTCGTACTCGTAGCGCAGCTGCGCAGACTCAATATCGCCGTGCATTTTCTCAATCTCGCTCTTCAGCCGCTTGACCTCGTCAACGCTGTTTTTCTCGTTTTCCCAGCGTGACTTTTTCTCGTTGAACTTATCCTTGAGGTTTGCAAGCTCCTCGGAGAGCTTCTCGAGTCTTTCCATTGAAAGGCGGTCGGTCTCC
>JAZUJB010000001.1:0-23817 GCA_045642545.1 Oscillospiraceae bacterium | reverse complement strand
TGCGGCAAAAAAGCTCAGAGCGGGCTACACCGCGCATTTTCTTGCATATTTCGTGGTGGCAATCGGCGCGACCTGGCTATTAAGCGCTCCGCGCTACCTTGCGGCAATGATTAGTATGCCTGCGGCGATGTCCTGCGTAACGGAAAAGCGCAGCGCGGATATTGCGCTGACGGCGTTTAGCTGCATTTTCGGAGCCGCATACCTGCTTGCCTTCATAATGCACTGGCAGGTGTGGTAGAAACAGTACTGAATTGCAGGAAAAATCTTAAAAAATGTACTTGTAATCGGGGAAATACTGTGGTATAGTATTAAAGCTAATTCTGTTTATTTTTCGAAAGGAATGAATATAAATGGGTACTTTGAAACTCGTCCTCACCATTCTGCAGCTCCTGTCCGGTCTTGCAGTTACCGTAGTCGTTCTTATGCAGAGCGGTAAAAGCGCAGGTCTGTCCGGTGCTATCGCCGGCGGCGCAGAAACTTTCCTCTCAAAAGGCAAGGCAAAGACTCTTGATGCAAAGCTTGCAAAGTGGACAAAGTGGTTCGCACTCGCATTCGCAGTCCTTACCCTCGTTCTGAACCTCGTCTGATTAAGTGATAAGCTCAACGGTACAGCCTTCTGACTGTACCGTTTTTTTTATGGTGAAATATGAAAGAGAATAAAACGAAAAACATACTGCAGGGTATTAAGGCTGCATTTCCGTTTACGCTGCCCGTCCTGTTCGGCTGGATATTCGTCGGTCTTACCTACGGCGTTCTGATGAGCAATATCGGCTACAATGCGTGGTGGACAATGCTGTTTTCGGCGGTCTGCTTTTGCGGCAGTATGCAGATTGCGGCAATCCCCATGATGTCTGCGGGCTTTGACCCTGCTCAAATGCTTCTCATGAGCTACCTTGTCAACTTCCGCCACACCTTCTACGGCATTCCGCTTCTTGATAAGTACAAGGATACAAAGGCGTTCAAGCCCTTCCTTGTCTACACCCTTTCCGATGAGCAGTTCTCGCTTTCGGTTACGGCAAAGAAGCCCGAGGAAATGGAAAATAAGTACTTTTACTTCGGCATCAACATCCTTTGCTTTGTTTACTGGGTGGGTCTCAGCGGGCTTGGCGGAGTAATAGGAAACCTCATTACCTTTGACACAACGGGACTTGACTTTGCACTCAACGCAATGTTCATCGCCCTGTTCATGCAGCATTGGAAGGAAAAAGAAAACCGCCCCGCGTGCTTAATCGGCATAGGCGTAACCGTGCTCAGCCGCGTTATCTTCGGCGCAAGCGTTTTCCTCATTCCCGCGCTGCTTGCAATGCTTCTTATATTCTGGGTAGGGAGGGATAAGCTATGATATTGACAGTACCTCAGACCCTTATCATCATCGGAGCAATTGCCCTCGGTGTGCAGATTTCAAGATGGCTTCCGTTCCTCGCATTCTCAGGCAAAAAGGAGCTTCCGAAGTTCATTCAGTACCTCGGCCGTGTGCTGCCGCCTGCTCTTATGGGCCTTATTGTTGTATACTGCTTCAAGAACACCCCCATACTTACGGGCAACCACGGGCTTCCCGAGCTTATTGCATCCGCCGTTGTCATACTGACTTACCGCTGGAAGGAAAATCTGCTGATTTCCGTCGGCGGCGGTACGCTCGTTTATATGCTGCTTGTACAGCTTGTATTCTGAAAAAACAGAGGCCGGCAAGGCTCTTGCCGGCCTCTATTTTGTTGCAATCGTGCAAATGAAATGGTATAATACTGTTTACCCTATCCGAAAGGAATAAAATGTTATGTGTGGAATAGTCGGTTTTGTAGGAAACGAGCAGGCAGCTCCCATACTTCTTGACGGACTCGCAAGACTGGAGTACCGCGGCTATGACTCCGCAGGTATTGCGGTCGTTTCCGAAAAGCACGAGCTTCAGGTAAAAAAGGCAAAGGGCCGTCTTAAGGTCCTCAGCGATATAATTCAGGGCGGCAAGAGCGTCGAGGGCTCTCTCGGCATCGGTCATACCCGCTGGGCAACTCACGGCGAGCCCAACGACATTAACGCCCATCCCCATCTCAGCGGCGACGGCAAGGTCGCAGTTGTCCACAACGGTATCATTGAAAACTATGTTGAGCTTCGCGATTTCCTCATCGCCAACGGCTATGAGTTCAAGTCCGAGACAGATACCGAGGTCGTAACTCAGCTGCTTTCCTTCTACTACGCAGAGTGCGGCAATATCTTTGACGCGGTATTTAGAATGCTCCGCCGCGTTGAGGGCGCATATGCTCTCGGCATCATCTGCGCCGACTGCCCCGACCGCTTCATTGCGGCGCGCAAGGACGCACCCCTGCTCATCGGTCACGGCGAGGGCTGCAACTTTATAGCCTCCGATGTTACCGCAATCATTAAGCACACCCGCGATATCTCCTATATGGAGGACGGCGAGGTTGCCGTTATCACCGCTGACAGTGTTCAGGTATATAACTATATGGAGCAGCCCATTGAGAAGGAGCATATCTTCATCGACTGGGATGTTTCCGCAGCGGAAAAGGGCGGCTATGCCCACTTCATGCTCAAGGAGATTATGGAGCAGCCCGAGGCTATCCGCAAGACTGCCTTCAGCCGCATCCGCGACAATAGAATTGTCCTTGAGGACCTCAGCATTGATGAGGAATACATCAAGAGCATAAACAAAATATACATAGTTGCCTGTGGCTCGTCATACCATGTAGGTGTAGTAGGAAAGTACAACCTTGAGCGTATGCTTCGCAAGCCCGTTGAGGTATGCCTCGCATCCGAATTCCGTTACTCCGAGCCGCTCGTAGATAAAAACAGCCTTGTTATAGTCATCAGCCAGTCCGGCGAAACTCTCGATACAATGGCGGCGCTGCGCGAAGCAAAGACACTCGGCGCACACATTCTGTCCATCGTCAATGTTGTCGGCAGCTCCATCGCAAGAGAGTCCGACGATGTGCTGTACACATGGGCAGGCCCCGAGATTGCGGTTGCAACCACAAAGGCTTACAGCACTCAGCTCGTACTGCTGAATATGCTCGGTCTGCACTTCGGCGATATTCTCGGCACAGTCAGCAAGGAGGAGTACTCCGAAATCATCGATGAGCTTCTGCGCCTGCCTGCAAAGATGGAGCAGATGCTTGAATGCACTGACGATATCAAGCACTTCGCATCAAACTACTTCAATCACAACTCCGTGTTCTTCATAGGACGCAATCTTGACTACGCAATGGGACTTGAGGGCTCACTCAAGCTCAAGGAAATTTCCTACATTCACTCGGAGGCTTACGCATCCGGCGAGCTTAAGCACGGCACCATTTCTCTGATTGAGAAGGGCACTCTGGTTGTCGCACTCGGCACCTATGCTCCGCTTTTCGACAAGGCAATGAGCAATGTTGTTGAGGTTCAGGCAAGAGGCGCCGATGTACTGGCACTTACTACCGAAGGTCACGCTGCGGAAATGAAAAAGACCGTGGAGAACATCATCACAGTTCCTGAGTCACACACGATATTCCAGCCTTCTCTGGGCGTTGTGCCGCTGCAGCTTTTTGCATACTATGTTGCACTTCTGCGCGGTTGCGATATCGATAAGCCCAGAAATCTTGCAAAGTCGGTGACAGTTGAATAATTGAAAAGTTTATCAGCATTTTTCGCGTGCGTGGTCTGTAAGGCCACGCACGGAATTTTAAGGCTAATAAACAAAGGAGGAACGGCATTTCCGGGACGGCTTGCGCTCTGGATATGCCCCGATATACTCAAAATCGTTGCCCGCAGGGTGAAGGTAATCGCCGTCACGGGCACTAACGGAAAAACCACCTCCGTGCGTATGGCGGAGACTGCGTTGAGTAATGCCGGACTGTCGGTTTTCTCGAACCGCTCGGGTGCAAATCTGATAGACGGAATTACCTGCGAATTCATTGTAAATACAAGCATTTTCCTAAGACCGCGCTGCGAATGGGCGGTCATTGAATGCGATGAGGCGGCGGCAAGGCGCGTGTTTGGCGAGATAAAACCGATAGCGGTGCTTGTAACAAACCTTTTTCGCGACCAGCTTGACCGCTACGGTACTGTTACAACACCGCGCGACACCATTGCGCAGGGACTTATCAGCAGCCCCGAAACGGTTGTCTGCCTCAATGCCGACTGCCAGATGGCGGCAAGCATTGCCGCAAAAGTGCCTAACAAGGTCTTGTATTACGGCTTTTCGTCCGGCAGCAAGTCGGCGGTCGAAAGCGGCGAGGACAGTAGCTGCGTAAGCTGCGGCGCGCAGCTTGACTACAGCTATGTAACCTATGCAAACCTCGGTAAATATCGCTGCTCAAAATGCGGCGAGAAACGCCCGAATACGCAGATAACGGTCAGCGATGTGTTGGGCGACGGCAGCTTCGTGCTGTCGGTAAACGGCGCAAAAACGCTGTGCAGGCCGGCACTTCCGGGACTGTACAACATCTATAACGCGGCAGGCGTTACGGCGCTTGTAACGGCGGCGGGGATTAAGGCGGAGCACGCAATCAGCGCGATGAGCGATTTTGAATGCGGCTTCGGCAGAATGGAAGAATTTGCGCTCGGACACGCGGGCGCGAGGATGATACTCATAAAAAATGCCGCCGCGGCAGACCAGACGCTGGATATAATAAAAAACAGCGCAGGAAAAATGTCGGTGGCGTTTATTATCAACGACAGACCTGCCGACGGTACGGATATCTCGTGGATTTACGACGCGGATTTCGGCAGGCTTGCACGAATGAAAAGACTCTGCAATGTGTATGCCGCAGGCGACAGAGCGCAGACAATGGCAGAGCGCTTAGAGCAGGACGGAGTTTCCTGCGAGGTGTTCAAAAGCTATGATAAGCTTATAAAGAGACTCGAGGGCGAGGATGCGTTTGTCTTTATTCTGCCCACATATACCGCAATGCTTGAGCTGCGTCAAAGGCTTGTACGCAGGCTTGGCGGAAAGAATTTCTGGGAATAATACTACATTAGGTGATACAAATGATAAGATTTTTTAACGGCCGTGTATTGAGCTTTGTAAACGGAACCGAAATTACAGACGATGAGGTCTGGATTGACGGCAGTACAATCTGCTATGTCGGACCGAAAAAAGAAGAGATGCCGCAGTTTGAGCGCGAAATCGACCTCAAGGGCGACCTCCTTATGCCGGGCTTTAAAAATGCGCACACTCATTCGGCAATGACAGCGCTGCGCTCGATTGCAGACGATTTACCGCTTGATAAGTGGCTGAATGAGCAGATATTCCCCAGAGAAGCAAAGCTTACGGACGAGGCAGTCTATGTATGCTCAAAGCTTGCCATTATGGAATACCTTACAAGCGGCATTACCGCAAGCTTTGATATGTATTTTCATAATGATGCCTATGTTCAGGCAAACATCGAAAGCGGCTTCCGCACCGTGATTGTCAGCGCAATGAACAACTTCGATGCGGATATTCACGATGTTGAGAGAGAGTTTCTGAAGTTCAATAATACAAACGAGCTCATCTCCTATAAGCTCGGCTTCCACGCTGAGTACACGACCTCAATGGAGCGAATGGAGTACATCGCTTCGCTTGTCCACAAGTATAAGGAACCGATGTTTGTCCACTCCTCCGAGACTGAGGGCGAGGTTGAGGGCTGCATTCAGCGCTACGGCGTAACGCCTACGGTGCTGTTTGACAAGCTCGGTATGTACGATTACGGCGGCGGCGGCTACCACTGCGTGCATATGAGCGATGAGGATATCGAGATATACAAAAAGCGCGGACTGTGGGTTGTGCTCAATCCAGCATCAAACCTCAAGCTTGCAAGCGGAATTGCGCCCGTGAGCAGATATCTTGACGAGGGCATAAACCTCGCAATCGGCACTGACGGCCCTGCATCTAACAATGCGCTGGATATGTTCAGAGAGATGTTCCTCGTGACCGCGCTTGCAAAATACCGCGAAAACGATGCAGCTGCCTGCGATGCAAACCGCGTGCTTGAAATGGCTTGCGTCGGCGGCGCAAGGGCAATGGGACTTGGCGATTGCGACTCAATTGCGGTCGGTAAAAAGGCAGACCTCGTTGTAATCGACCTCAGCCGCCCGAATATGCGTCCGCTGCATAACATCAGCAAAAACATCGTTTACTCAGGCTCAAAGGAAAATGTCCGCCTGACAATGGTCAACGGCAAGGTACTGTACGAAAACGGCGAATTCTTCATCGGCGAGGATGCCGACAAGATTTACGCAGACGCTGAGAGGGTTGCAAAGCAGCTGATATGAGAGAGATAGACCTGCATGTGCATACAAATATATCCGACGGCTCGGAAACTCCCGAGGATACCGTGAGGTACGCAGCAAAGCTCGGATTAAGAGCAATTGCGATTACCGACCATGACACGGCAAACGGAGTGCTTCGCGCGGTGAAGGCCGGAGAGGAATACGGCGTTGAGGTCGTCGCGGGGCTTGAGCTCGGCTGCGGCTGGTACGGCAAAGAGGTGCATATGCTTGCATATGACATTGACCCCGAGTCAAAGTATATTACGCCCGTGCTCGAGTGGATTGTCAAAGACCGCGATGAGCGCAACAAAAAGATGGCGGCGCTAATGGCGAAGGACGGAATAATAATTGACCTCGACAGGCTCAAGGAAATGCATCGCGGCTCAATTATCGGCAGACCGCATTTTGCGCTGTGCCTTGTGGAGCAGGGACTTGCCGAAAGCGTGCAGGACGCATTCAGAAGATACCTCGACCCCGGTCAGAAGTACTATATCCGCAGAAACTTTCTCAGCATTGAGGAGGCTGCGGCAATGATACGCAAGGCGGGCGGCAGGGCAGTGCTTGCGCATCCGCGACAGTACAAACTCGAGGGCGAGCGCCTCGAGGAGCTGTTTATGCGCTGCAGTAATGCCTCGGTTTCGGGCGTTGAGTGCTACTATTCGGGCTACTCGCCCGAGGAGAGTGCGATGTATCGCGAGCTTGCAGAGCGCTACGGAATGTGTGCAACCGCGGGCAGCGACTGGCACGGCAGCCACAAGCCGCATATCCAAATGGGCAGCGGCATAGACGGTGAGCTTAACGGAAGCTACGAGCTTTTACAGAAGCTGAGAGAGCATATATAAAACAAAAAACCCTTGCAGGTCAAAGCCTGCAAGGGTTTTTGATTTTTCTTTAGAAAACATCCTCAACAACAATCTCGGGGGGAACCTCGAGAACGGAGGGGTCGGAAATATACTGCTTAAGATGCTTGAGAACAGATGCGTAGTAGTGGCCGTCAACAATGCGCTCATCGAGGGTGAATCTGGTGTCGACATATTTCTTCTCGTGTGAAGTGCCAAACTTATCAAGCTCGTAGGCGGTGCGCTTTGCGCCGAAGGAGATGAAGACGGGCAGAGTGCCGAAGTTGTAGATGTGGTGGTACACGGGGCCGATGCCGAGTGAGCCGAGGTCGGTGATAATCATAGATGCGTGGAAGGGGCTGAGCTTAAGAAGCTTCTTGGGAAGCCAGCCGAAGTAATCGAGAACCTTGACAATCCACATCGCAAAGCGGATTACAAAGCGCGGCATTTTTGCAAACTTGTTTGCAAAATCCTCAACATCGTTCATATCGTCGGAGGATTTGACCTCGTCGATTGCCTTGTTCATCTTGCGGTAGACATCGTAAATCGTATCTGTCGGGTCAAATTCAACCTTGATGGTTGTCTCTGAAGCATCAAGCGACAGACTGCGTTTAACCGCGAGAACAACCTCAATGCTGTTGCGCGCGAATATTCTTCGTCCTGCCACAAAGCGGTTGAGACCGGGGAGAACTGCAATGCAGCGGACATATGCTGCAATGATAAGATGAAGAATACCGATGCCCTTATAGCCGTTCTTTCTCTGCTCCTTGAGCCAGTGATCGGCGTTTGAAACCTCAAATGCCTCGTCGTAGTTGTTCAGAGAATCGTTTCTGTGCGGCATAATAAACGGAATGAAATTGAAGAAGCCGCCGAGAGAGCGGATGCGGCGTCCGTCATAGCGGTCTCCGCTGCGCTTTTTATAATTGCTTGCCATAGCATAAGCCTCCGAAAAGGTAGATATATACTGAAAAACTTTGCATTTTTACTCTATGCATTATAAATGTTATACCGAGGTTTTGCAATATAATACACAAAATGTTTACATATGGTCTGAAGCATAGAATATTATTTCCGTGTTTGGAATAAATTAAAATCCCCACCGTCTAACGGTGGGGATTTTCTCGCTTATATTACTGTCTGCGGCTGCCGCTTACAATGATGAGAAATCTCAGAAGCTGAGTCAGCGAAACCGCAAGCGCCGCAACATAGGTGAGGGCAGCGGCGGTTAAAACCTTCTTCGCCTCGTCATATTCCTCGCCGCGCAAAAGCCCTGTTTCATCAATGGTTTTTAGTGCTCTGTTGCTGGCATTGAACTCTGTCGGAAGAGTTACAAGCTGGAACACGGTGCTCAGCGCAAAGCAGGCAACGCCGATATAAGCCAGCATAATGAATATCTCACCGAAGGACGCAAGCAGCAGACCTATGAGGATAAGCGGAACGGAAAGCCTTGCGCCGATATTCGTGATAGGCACGATTGCAGTGCGGATTTTCACGGGCGCATAGTTGGTCGCGTGCTGGATTGCGTGACCTACCTCGTGGCAGGCTATGCCGACGGCAACGGTAGAGCAGTTGTCATATACATCGTCGGAAAGTCGGACAATGTTTGTGCTCGGGTCATAGTGGTCAGTCAGCGAGCCCTGAATGTGCTCAATGCGGACATTTGAAAGACCGTTGCGGTCAAGCACCCAACGCGCAGCCTGCGCACCGGTTATGCGGCGTGAATTGTAGCTGTTTTTATACTTTGCAAAGGTTTTGTTAACCTTGCTGCTTGCCCACATCGCAAACAGAACAGCGGGCAGAACGAGAATTATATACGACCAGTCAAGATACATAATTACATACCAAGTTCTTCATCAATGAGAACTACTTCAACCTTTTCCATATCCATCATCGGACCCCACAGCACGAGCATTGCGTTGCAGATGCGCTGAGGTGAGCGGCAGTCGTGGCACTTGCCGTCAAGCTTGCAGGGAGTCTGTGCGGGAAAACGCTTTGCGTTTTCGGTGGCGGCAACATTTCTTGCGCGGTAGATCGCAGAGTCAAAATCGGGGCAGATTTTGTTTGTGCCCGCAACGATATATACGCGCTTTTTGCCGAACACAAGACCTGCAAGGCGGTTGCCGCGTCCGTCAATATTTACGATTTCGCCGGTTTCCGCAATTGCGTTTGCGCTTGAGATGAACACCTCGGCGGAATTTTCCTTTTCAAGCGTTTCCCAACCGGGGGTTCTCCAGTGCCAGAATACCTCGTTGCCGCACTCACTGAGCTTTTCGAAAAGTCCCATCTGGTCTGCAGTCTTGCAGCCGCCGATGCCGACGGTGGTGTTGGTAATTGCGCTGCAGAGATACTCGGAGGCTTCCTCCTTCGTGGCGAAACGGCTTACCTCAAAGCCGCGTGATTTCATGCTTTTTATCGTTTTTTCAATATCCATTTTCAAAACCCCTTGACACAAAGATTTTGATTAATTATATAATCAAAATCCTCATTTATCAAGGCGGTTTTCCATTTCTTTTATAAGCGCGGCAGCCGAAGCGGCAAGCTCCTCGGCAAGCTCCGTGTCAGCTGCATTTGCACATACGCGCAGGGCGGCAGCATCGGGCATCGCAAAGATTCGAAGCTCATAGTCAGCACCTTTAAGCTGAAAACCCTCGGAGTAGTCGGCACCCATATCGAGAAATGCGCAGGATATGCGGTCCATAAGCCTTGCGCGGTCGCGGCAGGACACCTCTAAGCGATGCATAAAAGCATTGTCATTGCTGACTTTTTCGTCATTCTGCGGTGTCGGCTCAAAGCCTTCGCCGAGTGAAAGCTCAAGCCTGCCGTCGAGTGCGTCGACGCAGCACTGATAGTAGCTTTTCGGAGTACCTATATCGCACCAATAGCCGTCGAGTGCGCAGCCGAGGAGCTTCTCGTTGTTCTCAAGCAGCTTCGGGAATAAATCCTTTGCAAAGTCAAATACCTCGCCCTCGGGTACAAGCTCCATTGCACGAGGAGATACGATGTATACGCCCGTGTTTACGAGGTTTGTAACAACGCGCTGCCAGTCGGGCTTTTCTACAAATGAGCGTATGCAGCTTTCGCTGTCGCAAAGCGCAAGCCCGTAGCGCAGCGGCTCCGAGTGCGGATACAGAGCAATCGTAACGGCTGGATTGCCCTGCTCGTGAGCTTTTATGAGCGCTGAAAGGTCAAAATCGCAGGCGGCATCGCCGCTGATTACAAGAAAATCCTCGTCCCCGTAAAAGTCCTCGCAGTTTTTGACACCGCCTGCGGTGCCGAGTGCATCCTTCTCAATTCGGTACTCCATATTTACACCGAGCCTTTCACCGCTGCCGAAGTAGTTTTGAATATCCTGCGGTCTGTATTTGAGGGTTGCGCATATGTCGGTGATACCGTGCTTTCTGAGCAGCAGCACGATGTGCTCCATAACGGGCCTGCCGCAAAGAGTAACAAGCGGCTTCGGTGTTTCGCCGCTCACGGCCTTCAGCCGCTTGCCCTCTCCGCCTGCCATAATAATTGCTTTCAAGCTAATCACACTCCTGCGGAGTATTTTACGCAGCTATCGGAAAAATATTAGCGTTTTTCTGTTGTAATCGCGCCGATACTTTGTTATAATTTAATATCCAATAAAATGCGATTATTATGCGCTTACTATGCCTTGAAGCAAACGAGGTTTGAAATGAAAAATAAAAACACACAGAGAGTGTTCGAGCCGAATACAATGCCATACCTGTTTTTCCTCGTTGTATTTGCCGTTGCAACACTGATACTCAAATACTATTACCTCGCAGCCGCCGAGGGTATTGCCATACTTGCAGTGCTGGTTTATTCGCTCATAAACCGCCGCCGCAAGCGCAATGCACTCAAGGCCTACATCGAGTCTGTAACCTATGATGCGGAAACGGCGAAGAATAATACCCTGCTCAACTTCCCGCTGCCCATAGTCGTTTTCAGACTCAACGACTCCAAAATAATCTGGGGCAATGAGATGTTCTTCTCAATCTGCGGACTGTCCGGATTGAGAATCGACACAAGCGTTGCCGAGCTTATTCCGGAATTTTCGGGCAAGTGGCTTATGGAGGGCAAAACCCAGTGCCCGACGCTGCTTGAGCTGAACGACAGAAAATATCAGATTTGCGGTAACATTGTCCGCTCGGCAAGAGATGAGGACAGCGAGCACTTTATGGGCATCGCGTACTGGATTGATGTAACCGATTATGACAGCGTGCGCCGCGAGTATGAGGACTCCCGTCCCGTTGCCGCAGTCATCACCATTGATAACTACGATGAGCTGATGAAAAATCAGCCCGAGCGCATAAGAAACGACCTGCGCGATGCAATCGGCGATAAGCTTTCCCAGTGGGGAGAGAACAAGGACTGCATCCTTATCCGCTTCGACCGCGACCGCTACCTCATGGTCTTTGAGGAGCGCTATATGGCGGACATAATTGCGGAGAAATTCAATCTTCTCAACGAAGCGCATCAGGTAATAAACCCCGGCGGCATTCACGCAACGCTGAGCATCGGCATCGGCCGCGATGCTACAAATCTGAGTGAGGCGCTGCAGTTTGCATCGCTTGCATCCGAAATGGCGCTGTCCCGCGGCGGCGACCAGGCAGTCATCAAAAACCGCTTCAACTTCGAGTTCTACGGCGGCAAGCGCGGCGAGAACGAAACACGCACCAAGGTTAAATCGCGCGTTATGGCAAACGCGCTTGACTCGCTGATTAAGGACGCCTCGCAGGTGCTCGTAATGGGCCACCGCTTCAGCGATATGGACAGCATAGGCGGTGCGGTTGCGGTCTGCACTATGGCACGCAAGCACGGTGTTATGGCGCATATCGTTGCCGATATCGAGAAGACCTCGGCAAAGCCGCTTATTGAAATGCTTCGCAAAACGCCCGAGTATATGAATACCTTCATAAGCTCGCAGGACGCAATGATTATTGCCGACAGCAAGACGCTGCTTGTTGTCGTTGATACCAACAGACCCGAGCAGGTTGAGGACCTCAGACTTTTGCAGTCCTGTAACAAGGTCGCGGTAATTGACCACCACCGCAGAGCGGCCACCTATATCGAAAAGGCCGACCTTAGCTACATTGAGCCCTCGGCATCGTCGGTATGTGAGCTGATGACCGAAATTCTCGAGGTAGCGCTCGATGAGCCGAAGCTTCTGCAGTGTGAGGCCGAGGCAATACTCTCGGGACTGGTGCTTGATACAAAGAGCTTCACCATACGCACCAATGACCGCACCTTTGATGCGGCGGCATTCCTGCGCAGAGCGGGCGCCGATACCGTTGCGGTCAAGAAGCTTATGCAGAACGGTATGGAGCAGACGGTTGCAAAGTACAAGATTTTGCAGGGAGCAAGACTCTACCGCTCAACCGCAATTGCCGTTCCCGACAAGCCTCAGAACAGAATCGTTGCCGCTCAGGCAGCGGACGAGCTCCTGAATGTTGCGGGAGTTGATTCGTCTATGGTTATGTACCCGACCGAGGACGGCGGCGTGTTCGTATCGGCAAGGTCAATCGGCGAGGTCAATGTCCAGCTTATTATGGAAAAGCTCGGTGGCGGCGGTACCAGAGCCGCAGCGGCAGCGCAGATTGAGAATATTGAGCTGCAGGAGGCTGTTGACAAGCTGATTGCGGCAATTGATGAGTATATGGATTCGTGATTTATCACGGGAAAGGATAGAAAAATGAAAGTTATATTCAATGTTGATGTTAAGGGTAAGGCAAAGAAGGGCGAACTCAAGGAAGTTTCCGACGGCTACGCACGCAACTATCTGCTGCCGCGCAAGCTCGCAAGCGAGGCAACCGCAGACAATATAAACGCTCTCAAGCTCAAGGAGAAGGCAAAGGCAGCTCAGATTGCACGCGAAAAGGCAGAGGCTGAGGAAAATGCAAAGAAGCTCGGCGAGATTACCGTTACCATCCGCGCAAAGGCAGGCAACGCAGGCAAGCTCTTCGGCGCAGTCACCTCTCAGGAAATCAGCGATGCTCTCAAGGAGCAGCACGGCATTGAGATTGAGAAGAACAAAATCGTTCAGGCTGACCCCATCAAGACCTTCGGCTCTTACCAGGTCAAGGCAAAGCTCGGCTACGAGATCAGCGGAACAATCAGCGTTCTTGTAATCGAGGGATAATTTCTACTAACCTCAACTTTATTTTCAGGAGGCAGACATGGAAGAGCTGTTGGGAAGACAGGCACCGCATTCGGCAAGCGCAGAGCAGGCCGTAATCGGCTCAATGCTTATCGATACAAGATGTATACCCGATGTTATTGAACGCTTAAAGGGCGGAGAATTTTATATTCAGCAAAACAAGGATATATTCGAAACGATATATTCCATGTTCTCCTACGGTCAGACGATTGACCCCATCACCGTTCTTGACCAGATGAAGACGCGCGGCGTGTTCCGCGAAACAAGCACTGCTTACATTGCCGAGCTCATGCGCGTAACGCCTACCGCGGCTAATGTTCTTGAGTACGCATCCATCGTCAGCGACAGAGCACTGCTGAGAAATCTTGCGGCAACTGCCGATGAGATAAACACTCTTGTATACGAGGGCACGGGCGAAGCTGAGAATATGCTCGAGGCTGCAGAACGCAAGATTTACGCGCTGCGTCAGGGCAGAGTGGTCGGCGGACTTGTCCCCGTATCAACCGTAGTTCAGAATGTCTACACGAGTCTGTCCGAGGCGGCATCAAGCGGAAAGAAAATTCCGGGTCTGTCCACGGGACTTAACGACCTTGACCGCTACATCCTCGGCCTTAACAAGGGCGAGCTTATTCTGATTGCGGCACGCCCCGGTATGGGCAAGACCAGTATTGCGCTGAACATTGCAATGAATGTCGCTAAGAAATCGGGCAAATCCGTTGCAGTGTTCTCGCTCGAAATGAGCCGTGAGCAGCTTGTTTCAAGACTGCTTGCAGGTGAGGGACTTGTACCCTCGCAGAATCTGCTCACCGGTCAGCTCAATGCCGAGGAATGGAAGCGCATCGCAGCTGCAGCGCAGGTGCTGAGCGCAACCGATATGCGCATTGACGATAACCCCATGCTCTCCGTTTCCGATATGAACGCACAGTGCCGCAGAATCGGCAATCTCGGCCTTGTGGTCATAGACTATCTGCAGCTGATGCAATCAGCAGGCAGCGACAGCAGAAAGTATTCCGGCGAAAACCGCCAGCAGGTTGTCAGCGATATCAGCCGTATGCTCAAGATAATGGCTAAGGAACTCAATGTTCCCGTCATCTGTCTTTCTCAGCTCAGCCGTGCCAGTGAGGGCCGCCCGAACAAGCGCCCGATGCTGTCCGACCTGCGTGAGTCAGGCGCAATCGAGCAGGACGCCGATGTTGTCATCGGTCTGTACCGCGAGGGCTACTACAACAGCGAGTGTGAGGAGCCGAATGTGTCCGAGGCCATTGTTCTCAAGAACAGAAAGGGCCAGACGGGTACCGTGAAGCTCTCCTGGCTTGCAGAATACACCACCTTTGCTTCCTACGAGGGAAACCTCAATGAAGATGATTATTGACCTTGCGCAAAAGCATAATATGCTGCCGCGCGGTGCGAAGGTGCTTTGCGCGGTGTCGGGCGGCGCGGACTCAATGTGCCTGCTGCACTTTTTGAGCTCAAACGCCGAGAAGCTCGGCATAAGCGTAGCGGCTGCGCATTTTAACCACCGTCTGCGCGGTGATGAGGCTGACCGCGACCAGCGGTTCGTCGAGGAATGGTGCAGCGCAAACGGCATCGTTTGCGAGGTTGGCTCAGCCGATGTAAGGGCATTTGCCGAGGAAAACGCACTCGGCATTGAAGAGGCGGCTCGCGAAAAGCGTTATGAATTTCTTGAAAAAACCGCCGAAAAGCTCGGCTGCACCGCAATTGCGACAGCCCACAACAGCGATGACAATGCCGAAACGATGCTGCTGAATCTGGTCCGCGGAAGCGGAGCAAAGGGCCTGTGTGCAATTCCGCCGGTCAGGGATAAGCTTATAAGACCGCTTCTGAGCACCTCGCGAGCGGAGATTGAAGCTTACCTTGCGGAAAACAGGGTGCCTCATATTGAGGACAGCAGCAACGCGCACGATGACTATACGAGAAATGTCCTGCGGCATAGGGTGATGCCCGTTCTGCGAGATATAAATCCGTCATTCTCGGCGGCGGTATCGCGCACGGCAGAGCTTTTAAGAGCCGATGAGGAGTACCTCGGTGAGCTTGCGCAAAGCTTTGTTTCAGAGCACTTCAAAAACAATTCACTTCCCGCTGCGGAGCTTAAAAAACTGCCTGGCGCCGTGTCGTCAAGAGTGCTGCGGCTTATCTGCGGCAGGAGCCTGACCGCACAGCAGACAAATGCCGTGTTAGGGCTTCTCGACTCCGAGGGGCTTGCCCATACGGATATCCAAGGGCAGCGCGTAACGCACGACTGCGGCAGGCTGTATTTCGGTCAGCGCACGGATAAGCTTCCGGATACGGTGCTCAGAGAGGGCACGAATACGGAGCTTACCGAGTACGGACTTACAATCGATACGGAAAAGCTCGTATTGAGCGGAGAAGTTTTCAAATCATTTAATACTTTATGCTTTAATTATGAAAGCATTTGTGGTACGATATTCCTTACCTCACGCAGAGACGGGGACAGAATAAGACTCAGCGGCAGAGGCTGCACGAAGAGCCTTAAGGATTTGTTCTCGGAGGCAAAAATGCCGCAGGCAGAGCGCAATTTAACGCCTGTTCTGCGCGACGAAAAGGGAATAATCGCCGTTTACGGCTTCGGCATCGCGGAGCGGTGCAGGGCTGAGAAAGGCGATACGGTACTTCGCATAACAATAAATAAAACCAATTGTACGGGAGACAATTAACAAATGAAAAACGATATAGAAAGAATATTTTTTACCGAAGAAGAGATAAAAGAAAAGGTTCAGGAGCTCGGCGCTCAGATTTCCAAGGATTTTGAAGGCAAAAATCCTCTGTTTGTCGGCGTGCTCAAGGGCTGCTTTGTATTCATGGCAGACCTTATGCGCTATGTAACCATTCCTTGCTCGGTTGACTTCATGGCAGTGTCCTCGTACAAGGGTACTTCAACAACAGGCGCAGTGGAAATTCAGAAGGACCTCGGTCAGAATATCGAAGGCAGACACATCATCATGGTCGAGGATATTCTTGACTCGGGCATAACCCTCAACTACCTGCAGTCCTATCTTTCAACCCGCAACCCCGCATCGCTTACCATTGCAACGCTGATGGATAAGCCGTCCCGCCGCAAGGCTCCCGTATACGCAAAATATTCCTGCTTCGAGGTCCCCGATGCATTTGTCGTCGGCTACGGACTTGACTACAACGAAGCTTACCGCAATCTGCCCTTCATCGGTGTTCTCAAACCCGAAATCTATATGGATTAAGAGGAAGTGATCATTTGAATCCTAAAAGAAACCGAACAAGAGACATTGGCTTTTATTTGCTGATTTTAGTACTGCTCGCCTGCGTGATGTACACCGTTCTCAGCGGCGACCAGCCTGATCAACTCAGCTATGCTGAGGTAAAAGACCTGTTTATAAATGAGAAGGTTGAGTCCTTCGTCTATGACGGTACCAAAAACAGACTTACGATGGATGTCCGCGACAGCTCGGCTGAGGACGGCACCAAGGAGGTCGTCTACGATGTTTACAGCTTCTCGCTGTTCTATCAGGACCTCGGTGAGCTCATTGAGCAGCAGCACGCAGACGGCATCATCAAGGATTATCAGATAGAGCCCGTTCAGTCATCCTGGTGGCTGCAGCTTATCCCTTATGTTCTGTTCATCGGCTTTATGATTTTCTGGATTGTAATGATGAACAAGGCCAACGGTATGGGCGGTGCAGGCGGCGCTGCAAAGTTCGGCAAGGCCAGAACACGCCTCGGCTCTGAGGAGAAGAACAAAAAGACCTTCGCAGATGTCGCAGGTGCAGACGAGGAAAAGGCAGAGCTTCAGGAGCTGGTTGAATTCCTCAAAAATCCCCGTTCCTTCACCGAGATGGGCGCACGCATCCCCAAGGGTGTCCTGCTTGTAGGCCCTCCGGGAACCGGTAAAACCCTGCTTGCAAAGGCAGTTGCAGGTGAGGCAGGCGTTCAGTTCCTGTCCATCTCCGGCTCTGACTTCGTTGAGCTTTATGTCGGCGTCGGCGCAAGCCGCGTCCGCGATTTGTTCGACCAGGCAAAGAAGGTTGCTCCCGCAATCATATTCATCGACGAGATTGACGCAGTCGGCCGTCAGCGCGGCTCGGGTCTCGGCGGCGGACACGACGAGCGCGAGCAGACTCTTAACCAGCTGCTTGTTGAGATGGACGGCTTCGGCAACAATGAGGGCGTCATCGTAATGGCAGCAACCAACCGCGCGGATATCCTCGATAACGCGCTTCTGCGTCCCGGCCGCTTTGACCGTCGCGTCTTTGTCGGACTTCCCGATATCAAGGGCCGCGAGGCAATACTCAAGATTCATGCAAAGGGTAAGCCCCTTGCCGAGGATGTTGACCTCAACAGCATTGCAAAGGGCACTCCCGGCTTCTCGGGTGCTGACCTTGAAAACCTTATGAATGAGGCGGCACTTCTTGCAGTTCGCAGAAAGCACCGCTTTGTAACCATGGAAGACTGCGACGAGGCAATCCTCAAGGTTGAAATGGGCCCCGAAAAGAAGAGCCAGAGGATGAGCGACAAGGCAAGACGCCTTACCGCTTATCACGAGTCAGGCCACGCAGTTGCAGGCAAGTTCCTCGAGCATACTGACCCCGTTCACTATATAACCATCATTCCGCGCGGTATGGCAGGCGGCTTCACTCTGTTCCGTCCGCAGGAAGACCTTGAAAACTACACATCAAAGAGCGAAATGTTTGAGGACATAGTTATGTCTCTCGGCGGCCGCATTGCCGAGAAGCTTTTCCTTGACGATATCTCAAGCGGCGCATCCGGCGATATTCAACATGCAAGCTCCGTTGCGCGCAATATGGTAATGCGCTACGGTATGAGCGAAAAGCTCGGTCCCATCCTGTTTGACAGCTCTGACCACAGCATATTCATCGGCCGCGACTTCGGCACAACCAAGAGCTACTCCGAGGAGACTGCAGCTCTGATTGATGAGGAAGTCAAGCGCATCTTTGATGAGGCAGCCGAACGCTGCGAGAAGATTCTCAGCGAGCACGCAGAGGAGCTCAAGGCAATTGCCGAGTATCTGCTTGTTCACGAGTCTATGGAAGCAGACGAGTTTAACTACTACTTCGAGCATCACGAGTTTATGCCCGAGAGCGAGAAAGATGCAAAGCGCGCAAAGAACGATACTACCATCGAGCGCCCTGCAAGAAAAATCGCAAGATTTGATGAAGCACCCGAAATTGATGCCCCCGCAGGCATCAGCGATGAGGCCGAAGAGAATAAAGCCGAAGACAATAAAGAGTAAATATAGCTTATGGGCGGCTTATCAGGCCGCCCACTCTTAAGGAGAAACATAATGAAATTAGGTATAGTCGGTCTGCCCAATGTAGGCAAGTCCACACTGTTCAATGCCATCACAAACGCAGGCGCAGAGTCTGCAAACTACCCCTTCTGCACAATTGAGCCCAATGTCGGAATGGTTACCGTTCCCGATGAGCGTCTTGATTTTCTCGCATCCATCTACGAGCCCAAAAAATACACCCCCGCAGTCATCGAGTTCGTTGACATTGCAGGTCTTGTCAAGGGTGCATCCAAGGGCGAAGGCCTCGGCAACAAGTTCCTTTCCAACATCCGCAACACCGATGCAATCGTGCATGTCGTAAGATGCTTTGACGATGAGAATGTTATCCATGTCGAGGGCAGCACAAACCCCAAGCGCGATGTTGAAATCATTGACCTCGAGCTTATAATGGCCGATATGGAAATGGTCGAGCGCCGCATCGAAAAGGCAAACAAGAATGCCAAGGGCGACAAGAAGTTCCTGCACGAGGCAGAGGTCTTCAAGGGCCTGCTTGAGCATCTTAACGAGGGCAAGAGTGTTCGCAGCTATGAGTGCGAGCCCGATGATATGGAGCTTATCGCAACCAGCGACCTGCTGACAATCAAGCCCATCATCTATGCCGCGAACATGGATGAGGACGGCATAGCCGACTATGAGAGCAACGAATACTACAAGCAGCTTTGCGATATAGCAAAGGCTGAGGGCGCTGAGGTTCTTCCCATCTGCGCCAAGATTGAAGAGGAAATCGCAGCACTCGACCCCGAGGAGCGCGATATGTTCCTTGAGGAGCTGGGCATGGCACAGTCCGGTCTTGACAGAATGATTAAGACCTCCTACGCACTGCTCGGTCTCATCTCCTTCCTGACCTGCGGCCCCGATGAATGCAGAGCATGGACCATCAAAAACGGTACCAAGGCACCGCAGGCAGCAGGCAAGATTCACACCGACTTCGAGCGCGGCTTCATCCGAGCAGAGATAGTTGCCTTCAACGACCTTCACGAGTGCGGCAGCATGGCGGCAGCCAAGGAGCGCGGCCTTGTTCGCAGCGAGGGCAAGGACTATGTGATGAACGACGGAGATGTAACCCTTTTCAGATTTAATGTTTAAGGGCAGAAGCTGACACAATTCGGCCTGATTCCGAAAAGACTGATGATATAGTAGTCGAAAAGGGAACGGCATACGCCGAAGGGCGCTCTACGCACCGTCATCTCAGTCGTAGCCTCGGTGCATTGAGTGCAGTAATGTATGTGCATGACTTTTACGGCGAAAATAAGTCGTAAAAGTCTTTTTTATAATTGGAGATGTGCTTATGGTTGAAAAAGAAAAGTACAAGGAGTTTTTGCTGCGGTTTGCATTCTGGGCGGCGATAGTAATAATTATTGTCGCATTCTTCAGATACCTGTTAGGCCCACTGACTCCGTTCCTTATTGCGCTTGCCGTTGCGGCGATTGTTCAGCCGCTGGCGAGAAAAATCGCACCGAAAATCAAAACAAATAAAAAGATTGTATCGCTGCTGCTTGTGCTGCTGTGCTACATCCTGCTTGTTGGTATTATTGTGCTCATAGTTGCAGGTATCGTGTCGGTCATCGTTGACTGGGCAAACACCCTGCCCGACTTCTTCACCGACAGCATGCAGCCTGCGATGATTGAACTCGGCGATAAGATTATCAAGCTTTTAAGCCGCTTTGACCCCGACATCAATAAGAATATCGAGGCGGCAATACCCGACATCATATCCAAGGTCGGCGGCTCTGTCATGGACTTCTCGGTGACGGTTGTCGGCTGGGCATCATCTGTCGGTTCAAGGCTTCCCGAGGTTATGCTTGCAACCGTTATCTGCATTATCGCGTCAATATTCATTGCGCTTGACTACGACAAACTGTCGGACGCTGTAACGGGCTTCCTGCCCGAGCGCGTGAACAAGGTACTGCGCATTGCAAAGAAGGCATTGGGCGAGATAGTCGGCAAATATGTCAAGTCATACCTCATCATTCTTCTTATGACCTTCGCGCAGCTGGTTATAGGTTTGCTGCTTATCGGCGTTGAGGATGCGGCTTATATTGCGTTGCTGATTGCCGTATTTGACCTTCTCCCCATTGTCGGCTCGGGCTTGGTGCTTGCACCGTGGGCAATAATCAATCTGCTGCGCGGAGACCTTGCAATGGGCATCGGTCTTGCCGCACTGTGGGCGGTCGTAATTGTTGTCCGCCAGTATGCAGAGCCTAAGATTGTAGGAAAGCAGGTGGGGCTGCACCCGTTGGTAACGCTGCTTTGCTTATGGGTCGGTCTTAAGCTTGCCGGCGCCGTGGGTATGTTTGCAATGCCCATCGGACTTCTTGTTTTGCTTGAACTGCAGGACGAGGGAATAATCCTCGTGCGACCGAGCAATGCAGCTAAGGAAACGAAGCCGCAGAAGGCTTAGAAAGCGCTTTCAATGCTTGACAGCGGTAAAAAAGAGTGATAGTATTTATTAATCAGCGATGACGGAGAACGCAGGCATTAGCTGCACAGAGAGAGAAGCCCGGGCTGGAAGCTTCTTCAGCGAAAACCGTATGCGACCGCTCCCGAGCAGAAGCAAGGAAATGTGCTTCCGTTTCGCACGCGTTAAGTGTAAGATGAGTAACCATCAAGGTGGAACCGTGTAATTTTTTGCGCCCTTGACCATTGTGTCAAGGGCGTTTTTGTTTTAGGAGGATATTATGGAAGAGAACAAGTACACTTTTGAAAATCCCGAATTTAAAGACACCTACCGTCATACCACAAGCCATATTCTTGCACAGGCTGTCAAGCGCCTTTATCCCGAGGTAAAGCTCGCAATCGGTCCTGCAATCGACAACGGCTTCTACTATGACTTTGACGCACCCTTCGCAATCACTCCCGAAATCCTTGAGAATATCGAGGCAGAGATGCGCAAAATCTGCAAAGAGAAGATTAAGCTTGAGCGCTTTGAGCTGCCCCGCGCAGAGGCAATCAAGTTCATGGAAGAGCGCGACGAGCCCTACAAGGTAGAGCTTATCAACGACCTGCCCGAGGACGCTGTAATCAGCTTCTACAAGCAGGGCGATTTCACCGACCTGTGCGCAGGCCCGCACCTTGATTCCACCGGCAGAGTAAAGGGCAATGCAATCAAGCTCACCTCCTGCACCGGCGCATACTGGCGCGGCGACTCCAACCGCAAGATGCTGCAGCGCGTATACGGCACCTGCTTCATGAAGAAGGACGAACTCGATGAGTACCTCGCACGCATTGAGGAGGCTAAAAAGCGCGACCACAGAAAGCTCGGCAAGGAGCTTGGTCTGTTCATGCTCACCGACGAGGGCCCCGGCTTCCCGTTCTTCCTGCCCAAGGGCATGGTGCTGAAAAACACCCTTATCGATTACTGGCGCGAAATCCACAAGAAGTACGGCTATGTCGAGGTTTCCACCCCGATGATTCTCAACCGTCAGCTGTGGGAGACCTCCGGTCACTGGTTCCACTACAAGGAAAATATGTACACCACCCTCATCGACGAAGAGGATTTTGCAATCAAGCCCATGAACTGCCCCGGCGGTATGATAGTCTATAAGTCCGAGCCGCACTCCTACCGTGACCTGCCCCTGCGTGTAGGCGAGCTTGGTCTTGTCCACCGCCATGAGCTTTCCGGCGCACTCCACGGTCTGTTCCGTGTTCGCTGCTTCACCCAGGACGACGCACATATCTTCATGACCTGGGACCAGATGAAGGACGAAATCAAGGGTGTTGCAAAGCTGTTTGACGAGGTTTATTCTCTGTTCGGCCTGCCCTACGAGATTGAGCTTTCCACCATGCCCGAGGACCATATGGGCGACGAGGCGGACTGGGAGTTTGCTCAGAACACCCTCAAGGAAGCAATCACCGAGATGGGCAAGAGCTACATCATCAACGAGGGCGACGGCGCATTCTACGGCCCGAAGCTCGACTTCCACCTTCAGGACTCCCTCGGCAGAACCTGGCAGTGCGGTACCATTCAGCTTGATATGCAGCTGCCCGAGCGCTTCGAGCTTGAGTATGTCGGCGCAGACGGCGAGAAGCACCGCCCCGTAATGATTCACCGCGTTGTATTCGGCTCTATCGAGCGCTTCATCGGCGTTATCACTGAGCACTTCGCGGGCGCATTCCCGACCTGGCTTGCTCCCGTTCAGGTCAAGGTTATGCCAATTACCGACAGAACCGCTGACTATGCAAAGTACATTGCAAAGCGTCTGGAGAAGCAGGGCTTCCGCGTTGAGACCGACCTTCGCAATGAGAAGATTGGCTACAAGATTCGCGAGGCACAGACTCAGAAGATTCCCTACATGATTATCGTAGGCGACAAGGAAGCAGAAAACGGCACCATTTCCGTTCGCACCCGTGCAGGCGGCGACGAGGGCGCAATGCCCGTTGAGCAGTTCATCGAAAAGCTCAGGGAAGAAGTCGAAACAAGAGCAAAGTAAAATAAATATTAAAAGCTCCAAGCCTTTGGCTTGGAGCTTTTTTAGTTAGTGTGTGTTGTAGTAGTAAACCGCGGAGTCGGTGGTCAGAATGAAATCACAGTCGCCATTGTCAAGCGCGCTGAAGTAATCGGGAGTGCCGCCCTGGAATCGGGCAATCTGACCGAGCTTTCTGGTGATGCGCTCATGCTCTGTCATAATGTCAAGATAGTACTGGGAAGCGCCCATATACAAGGTCTTGCCGCGAAGAGATGTGCGCTGATTTGAACGGCAGACAATGACCAGCTTGTTGGTCATATAGGTGGTCAGAACGGTGTAGTCGGGGGATTCGGTGTTGAGCACAACGCCGCCCCATGCACAGTCGATGTTGCCGGAGTTAAGCTCGATAAATGCGTTTTCGGAGTGAATCGGCTGTATCTTGAGAGTCCAGCCCAGCTTCTCGCAAACCATACGCGCAAGCTCAATATCAAAGCCGTCGTAGCTGTCGCCGCTTTTGAAGCACATCGGGAAGGAGTCGAGGTCAACGCCAATTATAAACTCTCGCGGAGCAACATAGCCGAGCTCTGCCATAGCGTCCTTATCCTTGGGAAAGCTTACGGCGTTTTCACTGCCGAACCACTTGTATGACAGGTCGGCGATTGCGCCGCTTGCGCTGATTTCCTTGAGCGCCTTGTCAATATAGTGATATGTTGAATCGCCGTTGCGGAAACCGATTGAATATTTCTGATTATCTATGGTTTTTGCAACCGTATATTTACCGCCTCCGCCGCAGGCACACAGGCTAAGCGCCATTATGACCGCGAGCGCGAGGCAAATTATTCTCTTTTTCAT